>JBGOTO010000179.1:0-2558 GCA_041476485.1 Nitrospirota bacterium | reverse complement strand
TCGGCCAAGCAGGGACGGGACCGGAAGAACCAGGCCATCCTTCCGCTCAAGGGAAAAATCCTGAACGTGGAGAAGGCGCGGTTCGACAAGATGCTTTCGAGCGACGAGATCAGGGTGCTCATCACCGCCCTCGGGACCGGCATCGGTCCGGAGGAGTTTGACATCGCCAAACTTCGTTATCATAAAATCGTGATCATGACCGACGCCGACGTGGACGGCGCTCACATCCGCACCCTGCTGCTTACCTTTTTTTACCGCCAGATGGTGCAGATCATCGAGCGCGGCTATCTCTATATTGCGCAGCCGCCGCTTTTCAAGATCAAGCGCGGCAAGACCGAGCGCTACATCAAGGACGACTCTCGCATGGAGGACTTTCTCCTCGATCTCGCGGCAGAGGACATGGAGCTTTACTCGCCCGAGCAGGAGGCCTACCTCGCCGGTGATCGGCTCACGGGGGCGCTCAAGAAGCTGGTGTCGTTCGAGAAGAACCTTGACAAGTTCAAGCGAAAGCGGCTGGACACGATTGTCCTCCGGGTGCTCCTTCTGGATAAAACGTTCAGCAAGGCCGTCCTCAAAGACGAGGGTAAGCTGAAAGAGGTTGGCTCGTCCCTCGAGCGCTATCTCAAAGACCATCATCCCAAGACAACCATCGACTGGGCGATCGAAAAGGACGAAGAGCACGACGCCTACAAGCTCAGATTCGATACCAAATGGGACGCGACGATATCGAGCATCATCTTTGATGAGAACTTCGTCACCTCGCCGGAATTCCGGGAACTCCAGAGCCTTTCGCCGGCGATCCTCGGGCTCGGCGGGCCGATCTACAAGATGCGCGAGAAGGGCGAGGAAAAGACGTTCAACGACACGGGCAAGCTCGTGCAGTACGTGCTCGACCTCGGAAAGAAGGGCCTTGCCATCCAGCGATATAAAGGTCTCGGCGAGATGAACCCGGAGCAGCTCTGGCAGACGACCATGGATCCCGAAAAGCGGACGTTCCTGCAGGTCACGATCGAAGACGTGGTCAAGGCCGATGAAATCTTCACGATTCTCATGGGCGACCAGGTCGAGCCGCGGAGGGCGTTCATCCAGCGGCATGCGCTGGAAGTGAAGAATTTGGACGTTTGACGAATACAGAAACAACTCGGATGCGGAAGATTGGAAAATAATGGAACGGGTCGTGCGGAAAAGACGATTGCGGGATAATTCGGAAATCAGGGAGAACCTGCTCTTTTGGTTGTCCAAAACTCCGGACGAGCGCATTGCCGCCGTTGAATACCTAAGGAGAGAGCGCGATGGAAGCGCAAGCCGATTACAAAGAACTGCTCGCGTTGTTCAACGCACATGACGTCCGCTATATTATTGTGGGCGCCTATGCGCTTGCCTTTCACGGAGCGCCGAGATACACGGGAGACTTGGACATTCTTGTGCGTCCCGATGAGGAAAATAGCCGGCGTATTCTCAGCGCCCTCGAAGCATTCGGTTTCGGCTCCCTGGGATTGGCGGTCGACGATTTCAATGTTCCAGAAAAGATTGTTCAGCTCGGCGTGCCGCCGGTTCGCGTCGATATCGTGACCTCGATCACCGGAGTATCATGGGATGAGGCTGAGGCAAGTTGCGTTCCGGGGCGCTTCGGCAGCGTCCCCGTCCCATATATCGGTAAAGAAGCATTTATCCGGAACAAGCGCGCAGTAGGCAGAAAAAAAGATCTTGCCGATGCCGAGGCGCTCGGCGAAGATCAATAAACTATGGAACTCCAAGAGATAAAAACACAGATCAACATCGAGCAGGAGATGAAGACCTCCTACCTCGACTATTCCATGAGCGTGATCGTGGGACGCGCGCTTCCGGACGTGCGCGACGGCCTGAAGCCCGTGCACCGCAGGATCCTCTACGCCATGTTCCGCGAAGGTCTTCTGCATAACAAGAAGTATTCCAAGAGCGCGGGCGTGGTGGGCGAGGTGTTGAAAAAGTATCATCCCCACGGCGACAGCGCGGTGTATGACACCATGGTCAGGATGGCGCAGGACTTCAACATGCGCTACCCCCTCGTGGATGGCCAGGGCAACTTCGGCTCCGTGGACGGCGATCCTGCGGCAGCGTACCGTTATACCGAGGCGAGACTGACGAAATTGGCCGAGGAGTTGCTCGCAGACATCGATAAGGAGACCGTCGATTTCGTCCCAAACTTTGACGATACCACGGCGGAGCCTTCCGTGCTCCCGACGCGCGTGCCGAATCTGCTGGTCAACGGTTCCGCAGGCATAGCCGTAGGCATGGCTACGAACATCCCGCCGCACAACCTTTCCGAAATCGTAGACGGGCTCGTGATGATGATTGATAATCCCGAGGTCTCGATCCCGGAGCTCATGACCGTCATCAAAGGGCCGGATTTCCCGACCGCGGGCTTCATCCACGGGTATGAAGGTATTAAGCAGGCTTTCACGACGGGCCGCGGCATCATCCAGATGCGGGCACGGGCCGTGATCGAGGAGGGGAAGGGAGAGCGCGAGAGCATAATCGTGACCGAGCTCCCGTACCAGGTGAACAAAGCGCGGCTG
>JBGOTO010000178.1:0-2624 GCA_041476485.1 Nitrospirota bacterium | reverse complement strand
CGCATGCGCGACTCCGGCAGCTGTGTAAAGAGGTCGCGGACCGGGCCGAATACGCCCGTATAGGTGGCGGGATTGGAGCGAGGGGTCCTGCCGATGGGGGACTGGTCGATGTCGATCACCTTGTCGATGTGCTCCAGCCCTTTTATGTCCTTGTGCTTTCCCGCCCGCACGGTGGAGCGGTAGAGCCGCTGCGCGAGCGCGCGGAACAGGATGTCCACCACGAGCGTGCTTTTGCCCGAACCCGAAACGCCGGTCACGCAGGTGAACACGCCGAGGGGAAAGCGGACGTTGATATTTTTCAGGTTGTTCTCCGTCGCGCTGACGATGCCGACGGATTTCTCAAAGCTTCTTCGCGCCGACGGGACCTGGATGAACACTTTGCCGGAAAGGTACTGCCCGGTGAGCGATTGCTCCGCGTTCTGGATTTCCTCCGGCGTTCCCTGGGCCACTATCTCCCCGCCGTGCACGCCGGCGCCGGGCCCCATGTCGATCACGTGGTCCGCAGACCGGATGGTCTCTTCATCATGTTCCACGACCAGCACCGTGTTCCCGAGGTCGCGGAGGCGGACGAGCGTATCGAGGAGCCGCCGGTTGTCCCGCTGGTGCAGGCCGATGCTCGGTTCATCCAGGATATAGAGCACGCCGACCAGGGACGAGCCGATCTGGGTGGCGAGCCGGATGCGCTGGCCTTCGCCGCCCGAGAGCGTGGCCGAACCGCGGTCGAGGGTAAGGTAATCGAGGCCCACGTGCACCATGAACCCGAGACGCTCGCGGATCTCTTTGAAGATTCGCTGGGCGATGGCCATCTCTTTTTCCGTGAGCGTCAGGCCGGTAAAGAACGCAAGCGCCTGGGTGATGCTCATCTTCGTCACGTCGTGAATGTTTTTGTCCGCCACCTTGATGGCGAGAGATTCCTTCCTGAGCCTGCTGCCGTTGCAGTCAGGGCAGGTCTGGTAGCTCATGTACTGCTCCAGTTCCCACTGGGTGGCGAAGGAGTCGGTCTCGTCGTACCGGCGCTTGAGGATAGAGAGTATCCCCTCGAAGGGCTTGCACGTCGCCGCGTACGTGGACGAGGATTTCCCCGCGTTCTCGCCGTTCCCGTTCAAGAGCACCTTCTGCTGATAGGCTTTCAGGTCCTTGAAGGGCGTGTTCACGTCGAAGCCGCAGCCGCGGGCGAGGGAGTCGAGCATCTGGTAGTACTGGAACGAGGTGCGCTTGGCCCAGGGCTTGATCGCGCCCTCCCGGAGGGAGAGGTTGGCGTTCGGTACGATGAGGTCCGGGTCGAACTCCAGGAGTCCGCCCAGGCCGTCGCAGGTGGGGCAGGCGCCCTGGGGGCTGTTGAAGGAAAAACTGTTGGGCGCCAGATCGGGATAGCTGATGCCGTCCACGAGGCAGGCGAGCTTTTCGCTGTACATGAGGTCGCGCTTTTCGTCCACGAGGTTCACGAGCACGATGCCGTCCGCCTGGCGGAGCGCCGTTTCAAGGGACTCGGCGAGCCTGCGGTCGATGCCGGGTTTGACCACGAGCCGGTCGATCACGATCTCGATACCGTGCTTCTTTTTCTTGTCCATGGCGATGGGCTCGCCCAAATCACGAATAACGCCGTCCACCCGCGCCCGCACGTAGCCCGAGGCCCCGGCTGCCATGAGCTCTTTTTTGTACTCGCCTTTCCTGCCGCGCACGATGGGCGCCAGGACCTGGATGCGCGTGTCTTTGGGCAGCGCCATGACCGCATCGGTGATCTGCTGCACCGTCTGGGCCGCGATCTCCCTGCCGCATTTGTAGCAATAGGGTTTTCCGATGCGCGCAAAGAGCAGGCGCAGGTAATCGTAGATCTCGGTCACCGTGCCGACGGTGGAGCGGGGGTTCTTGCTCGTGGTTTTCTGCTCGATGGCGATGGCCGGCGAGAGCCCGTCGATGGAGTCCACGTCGGGCTTGTCCATCTGGCCGAGGAACTGGCGCGCATAGGCGGAGAGGCTCTCGACATACCGCCGCTGCCCTTCGGCGTAGATCGTGTCGAAGGCGAGCGAGGACTTCCCGGAGCCGGAGAGGCCCGTGATGACCACGAGTTTGTCCCGCGGAATTTCGAGGTCGATGTTCTTGAGGTTGTGCTGGCGGCAGCCTTTTATGACGATTTTGTTCATAATGAAAACAAACTTCAGCCACAAAGGCGCAAAGTAAAACCGAGAAGGGGGAAAGCTGAGACGCGACTTTCTTGTTTCCTTCGAGCCTTAGTGTCTTCGTGGCATATTTGGTTCTGATGTGCCCGGGTCAGGTGAAACGTAATTGTACCACCTCGATAGTGCGGAGTAAAGAGATTTGTACCAATCACCGCAATCGGCGGCAGACGCCGGCAACTCCCTTGACTCAGCCGCGCTAGCGTGCCGAACAAGCGCCGTATATCCGGCCTCTCACCGACAATCCGGAGAATGCCCGGCGGGGTTCGTTGTTGTACTGAAGCACGCCGGAGCGCGGCTATCGCCCGGGAATTGCCGGCTTGCAGTTGGGGAGTCAGGAGTCATAAGCCAGGAGTCATGAGTAAGAAGCCGGAAAGGCGGATGTTCGATAATCAAAAGCTTTTCGCACATTTATATTATTTATAGACAAAACTCTTGACAATAATT
>JBGOTO010000177.1:0-2964 GCA_041476485.1 Nitrospirota bacterium | reverse complement strand
GTGGAACCAGGCGTCCGCGGCGCAAAAATACGCGCCGGCGTGGACGCTCATTTCACGCGCAGAGCCGGCAAAAAGCTTGAGCGTTTGTTCCGCCGCGCTCCGGTATTCTTCCTTCCTGGTCATGAGCGAGAGCTTCAGAAGAAGCATGACGGCGACGCTGTTGGCCGAGGGTTGAGGAACGTCCTCGATCCGCTTGAGCCGCATGCCCAGGACCTCGCTTTCGGTATCGAAAAATCCACCTTCTGTTTTGTCGTAGAATTTTTCAAGGCACTCTGCCATCAGCTCGTCGGCCAAACCGAGATATCTCTGCACGGCCGTGGCCTCGTATCCCGCGATCAACGCGTCTATCAAGTGGACGTAATCGTCGAGCGCGGCAGGAACGTCCTCGGTGTGATAAAATCTGCCCTCGATAAAACGCTCCCGCAGGACCCGTTCGAGACTTTTCACACCGAATTTTCTGAGCTCCTCGTCGCCGAGCACGGAAAAAGCGTGAAAAAAGGACACGATCAGCATGCCGTTCAACGAGGTGTAGAGTGTTTTGTCGATAAACGGGGCCTGCCGCTGTTCCCGGTCATTGAACAGCTTTTTCTTCCCGCGAAGAATGATGCGCCTGACCTCATCGATGCTTTTCCCGAGTTTCTGCGCGATCTCCTCCAAAGTCATAGTCACGCTTAAAACTTTTTTTGCCGGATCGTGATGCATCTCGCCGCGTTCGTTGATCAGATGGGCGGAGAGCGCTTCGTACTCTTCTTCAGTGAGCGCCTTTCTGAACTCTTCATCCGTCCAGGTGAAGTAGCCGCCTTCGTCGTCCGGCGTCACGTCCGCGTCCTGGCTCGCGTAGAACCCGCCATCTGGATCGGACAGCACGTCCCGGATAAACGCAATGATGCCCCGGGCTGTATCGCGAAACCGCTCGTCACCGAATACCGCGTAGCCGTCGATATAATTCTTGAGGAGTCCGGCGTTGTCGTCCGCCATTTTCTCGAAGTGCGGAACAAGCCATGCCTCGTCCACGGAATAGCGGTGGAACCCTCCGCCGAGCTGGTCGTAAACCCCTCCCCCGGCCATGGCCTCGAGCGTCCTTCGCGCGGCGCGGCCCACGGACGGGTCCGACTTCTTCGCGGACCGGCGGAGGAAGAACTCAAGCGCGCCGGGCATCGGGAACTTGGGCGCCGAGCCGAAACCGCCGTTGTCCTCATCGAAGAGCATAAGCATGGACCGCTGCGCTTCGGCCAGCGACAGTTCGGTGATATCTCCGGGGGACGACGCCTCCCGTTTGAGCGCCTCCATGACGCGCGCTGCGAACGACCGGGCATCGTCTTGCTTGGTCTTGAAAAAATCGCTCACCGATTTGAGTACGTTCTTGAAGCCCGGCCGGCCCTGCATGTCCTCGGGCGGGAAATACGTGCCCCCGAAAAAGGGCTCCTTGTCCGGCGTCAGGAACACGGAGAGCGGCCACCCGCCGCCCCCGCCCATGGCCGCGACCGCCTGCTGGTACCTGCGGTCTATCTCCGGCCGCTCGTCCCGGTCGAGCTTGACGTTGATGAAAAGCTCGTTCATGAGCCGCGCGATCTCTTCGTTCTCGAAAACCTCTTTTGCCATGACGTGGCACCAGTGGCACCACACCGCGCCGGTGCTCAAAAAGACCGGCTTGCCCTCTGCCCGCGCCCGGTCGAAGGCCTCCTCGGACCAGGGGAGCCAGTCGATCTTTTGTTCCGCCGCGTGCCTGAGGTAGGCGGATTTTTCTTTGGCGAGTTTGTTCACATCCGTATCTCTACACGGCCTTCTTGAGCGCCTTCGCTTGCTGTTCGAGCAGCGTCATCTTTTTCTTCATCAAGGTGATCTTTTCCGCGAGCCCTGCCGCACCCGTGGACTGCGGCTTCGCAGTGACCGCTTTTTTACGCATCTGTTGTTCGTAGACAATCTTCCCCAATTCGGCATAGAGCCCCTGGAGATGATTGTTGTGCTCTTTTAATCTCATCGCAACTCCAACGAGTTTCACCATCAAGACGGCCTTTCCCGTCGCCTTGTCAGCCTTCGTTCCCCTAGCCGTTGCCGCGCTCTTGGACCAACGAGCCACGTTTTTCTTAGTCGGCGCATTCGGTCCGGTCCGTGCTGTTCGTCTTTGTGTTTTCATCTGTCATTTTCCTTTCAGCATCTTCATCGACGGCCTTCGGCTGCTTTCGCACGGTCTCAAAACAAGGTGGGGCTTGTGGTTGACTTCGAGATTCCCTTAATTATCCGGCGCGCCTTGCGCAAAGCGAAGTAGCTGACCTGGGTAATCACCTCTACTTTAAGTATACCCCAACCCATGACCTTCAGGACGCTGAAAAAATCGTACAAAAAAATCTGAAAAAGCTTGACTTGGACCGTGATTGAAACTATACTATTGCAATGTTTCTAAACTGATTGGTTCATTAACATTAAGTATTGGAGGTTTTTATGTCCGACCTGTTCGTGCGGCACGCCGACATCTGCAAGACTTTCTCGAATCCAAAGCGCATTGAAATCATCAGCGCGCTGAGGAACAACGCGGAACTGACGGCAAGCCAGCTCCTGGAGAAGATCAACATCAGCAAAGCGAACCTGTCGCAGCATATGTCGGTGCTTGTTCAAAAGGGCGTCATAAAATCAAGACGGGAAGGGATCAATGTTTTCTACCAGATCTCGGATGAGCGGATCACCAAAGCATGCGATATGATGCGCGCCGTTCTCATCGGCAGACTGGAAAGCGAAGCGAAGGCCCTGAAGAAGTTCAGAAAGTGAGGAATGCCGCCTATCGTGCTCGCATTCGTGCGGGCCATAAAAAACAGAGGAGGTTATGCTGATGATGAAAGATGAACACGGTCTGTCTACTCAATGCGTACACAGCGGCGAGCTCCAGGACTCGGAAGGTTCTCCCCATACCCCGATATATAACACCACGACTTTTGCCTTCCCCTCGACAAAAGCATTGCTGGATGT
>JBGOTO010000176.1:0-2994 GCA_041476485.1 Nitrospirota bacterium | reverse complement strand
CTTCCTGTTCTTTCAATGATGGAAGAGGGAAAGGTATTGTTCGCAATATTGTTAAGTTAAGAATATCCATCGTTCCACCGTGCGATATCAATGAAAAAAGATGCTTGGGGCACCGCGGGGACGTTGATGTTTTTAGTGCATTCCAGTTTGCAAACCGGGAAGCTCTCTGATGCCTGATTTATTTTGCCTGCGTCGGATACAACTCCGGGAAGAACCATCCCCCTGCATGAATGGGAAACCCTAACTTGACCTCTCCCTTTGGAGAATCCGAAACCAGCAATCCTTCCTCAAGCAACACCCCCAGGAGATTTCTTCCGGTGCGTTCTTTCAGCCCCGAGGCCTGGATGATCTCCCCGCGCGTTGACACACCATGTACCAGAACCTCCTGAAGCATCCGGAACGCCTCGGACCGGAGCGGTTCTTTTTTGCCCGATGGACCGGGGATCATGCCCCTGTCGCGCAGATCGACATAGTTTCTGATCCGCAGAACAAGTTCTTCCAACCGCAGCATGTTGCCCATGTATTCCACCTGGTCAAGGCAGACCTCGAGAAAGAAACGGCAAAACCGTATCAGCCCTTCATTCGACAGGTTCCCTCTGCCGTCAAGGTCATTCCGGCGGGGAGCGTCCGCCTGGCCCAACGCCGCTTTATAATCAGCGTTCCGGCGGGCAAACCCGCGGCTCACGGACCAGAGACCGAAACCAAGGACGGGAATCCGCTGAAAATATGCTTCCGTGAAAAGCCGCGCCACGCGGCCGTTGCCGTCGAGAAAGGGATGGATCCACATGAGCCGATGGTGGGCTGCTGCCAAAGCGACAAGCCTTGTTGCGCCGTGGTGCCGGTCCAGGGCATAAAATTCCGTGAACCGATTGAGCAAACCCTCCAGAGAGCTGCTTTCAGGCGGGACATGATAACCAACCTTTACCGTCTCGTCGCGCAGCGCGCCTGGAACGACCCGGCGTTCCCTCCCGGTTGCCGGGTCCTTCACGATCTGAAATTTCTCCGGCAGTTGCCGGTAAAATTCTTGATGGAGATAGCAGAGAAAATCACCATGCGCAACGTTGATCTCAGGTTCCTCCCGCAGCCTTTTTTCCATGTCCCTTTGGACGGTAATATGGGCGACACTTTCCATTTGGAGATTGCGTTTTGCCGGTTCGGCATCATAATGCTTCTGCATCGCGCGAACGATGTCGTAAGGATGCGTGTTGTGTCCTTCGATGAGATTGGAATAGTAACTGTTGATGATCCGAAGCAGTTCATGCAGCGAGTTCAGTGTTACGGGATGCTGCCTATTTCCGAGAGCTGCGGATTTCTGGATAACCGTCAGAGCCAGGTCTTGAAGGTCCTCGGCCCCCTCGGGTAGCAGAGGAGTCATTTCATTTATTTGAGTAGTCATGTCGCTCTCATTTATTGCCGATTGTTTTGCCGATTACTATTATACATAACCATATATTATTATTGATAATATATCAAGTTAAATAGTATAAATAAACAGTTTATTGCCGATAAGTTTTCCGTCCGATTCAGAATCAACTCGTTTTTTGGTGGGCAGGTTCGTTCTTTTTCATCATCGGGCCATCCCTTCTTCGGACCCCAGATCTTCACTATAATGCTATGGGGCAAACCTCACAGGTAAAGCCAGTGCTGCTCTAAAGCACAGCGGAGTCATATCCCTTTTCAACAATACAGCCTGTTCGTCGCGCCTCTGAGGGAGTCGTTCTCCAAAAGCCGTACGCCGTCGTCAAAGGCTTCCCGAGCCCGGCCCATACGTAGTGCGCAAGGGTGACAAGCTCTTTTTTCATGCCAGTACGCCTTCACGCTGAACGTTTCTCAGCGCAGGAGATACGCGGTCGCGCCTTCTTCAACGGCGAAAAAGACCGATTGCATTTCTTCTTTCGGGAGAGAAAGAACGGGAAGGCCCCTCTCCTTTTTCGGAACAGCGGCGCCTTTCCTCTGGATGATGAGAGACGTTCCGAACAGCAGTGCATGGCGGTCGCTTTTCGTCCCTGATTTTTTCGTAAGGACCAGCATCCCCGGCTGGAGCGCGGCGACCGCAAACTTCTTTGAAGGGCTGAAGCGAAAGCCCTTGAGCACCCTGTTTTTATACTTGAGTTGTCCGGTCTTGTCCGTCATGTTCAGGACCAGGTACTTCGAGTCCGACGCGAACATCGCCTTCTGGAAGAGCAGAAAGTCCTGCTCGGCCTTGAGCGTTGCGACCTGATCCTGCAAGGCCTGTTGCTGTTTCTGGAGCGCTGCGCGTTCGTCCTGCTCCTGGGCCGTCCCTGCCGTACTGCAGACACAGAGGATGAGCAGCATAATCGATATGTTACAGATTTTTTTCATTCCGCATTCCGCATTCGCCATTCCGCCTGTACCCAGCGTTTACGAGTGGACCCGCGAGTGCAGGGCACATTAATAAATATACACCTTCGTCCCGATCTTCACCGACCGGTATATGAATTCGAGATCGTCGTCGCCGAGCGAGATGCATCCGTGGGTAAAGTGCGTCCCCAGGAGATCGGTGAACGTCGTTCCGTGGATCTTATACCCGTTGCCGAGCAGCAGCGCGTATTTGCCGAGCACGCCGCGCACAAGCCGGTCCGGGTCGTTCTCCGGGGGGACCGGCATGTTTTCCTCCACGTAGGACCAGTCGGGCCTGATCCAGACGGGGTTCCGCTCTTTGCCGAGGACCGTGAGAGAGCCCATCGGCGATTCAAAGAACCAGTTTCGTCCCGTTTCTTCTTTGATGAATTGGTGGCTGCCCGTTCCGCAGACGGCCCTGCGCACGACGCCGTTTCCCTTCCGCATCGTCAACTGGTTGCTCTCGGTGTCCACGACCAGGTAGAGCTCATCGTCTTCAAGCGATTGCAGCATCAGCCGCAAGCCTTGGTTCTCTTCTTCGAGCCGTGTGGCCTCCTGCTGCAAAGATTGGACCTTGTTACGGAGAACCTCAATAGGCACGGGCTGATCTTCTGCAAATCCCGATGATGGAAT
>JBGOTO010000175.1:0-3262 GCA_041476485.1 Nitrospirota bacterium | reverse complement strand
GCAGGAGCGACCATCCTCGGCGAGAACCGGGTGCAGGAAGCGCGGGGCAAGATCGAAAAGCTCGGGAGCATCGCGAGCTGGCACTTGATCGGCACTCTTCAATCAAACAAGGCAAAATACGCGGTCAAGCTTTTTGACCTGCTTCATTCAGTCGACAGCATTGGTCTTGCGAAGGAGATAGATAAGCAGGCGGCGAAGATCGGTAAAATTCAGGACGTTCTCATTGAGGTGAGCATCGCCGGCGAAGAAACCAAGGCGGGAGCGGCGATAGAGGGCGTGATGGCCCTCGTCGGAGACGCAGCCAAGCTCAAGAATATCTCGATCAAGGGCTTGATGGCCATACCGCCCTTTCTGGATGATCCCGAAGCCGTACGGCCGTACTTCCGCTCGCTGCGGGAACTGGCCGCACGCATTGCACGCGAGAACATTCCGGGCATTTCCCTGCAGGAGCTTTCCATGGGCATGAGCAACGACTTCGAAGTTGCGATCGAAGAAGGCGCGACGATGGTGCGGGTGGGAACGGCGATATTCGGGGAGAGAACTTAACAGTGCGGAATGCGGAGTGTAGAATGCGGAATAAATACAAAAGCAAAGATAAGATTTGTGAATATTCGCGTTCCTTCATTGCCGAACGGGAGGTTGTATGGCGATAGGTCAGAAGATAGCCTTCCTCGGCGGCGGGAACATGGCCGAGGCGCTCATTAAGGGATTAGTCGCGGCGGGTGCGGTAAAATCGGACCATGTCCTTGTAACGGACATTAGTGCCGACCGGCTTGAGCACCTCAAGAAGTCTTATGGTATCGTAATTTCCAAGAGCAACGCCGATGCGGCGCGCGAGGCAGGCGTGATCGTCCTGAGCGTGAAGCCCCAGGTGGTTGAAAAAGTTCTCAATGAAATTTCCACGGTGGTTGATGATAAAAAACTGGTGATCTCCATTGCCGCGGGGATGTCAATCGCCAGGATTGAAAAGACGCTCAAGGGCGGCTCACGGGTGGTGCGCGTGATGCCGAACACGCCTGCGCTTGTGCTCGCCGGTGCGGCCGCGCTCGCGGGTGGGAAGAACGCGACCAGTGATGACCTCGCCCTGGCGCAGAGTATTTTTAATTCCGTGGGCAGGGCGTTTATTATAGAAGAAAAACTGATGGACGCGGTGACCGGGCTTTCCGGCAGCGGCCCGGCCTATGTGTTCATGATCATCGACGCTCTTTCCGACGCAGGCGTGAAAGCCGGCCTGCCCCGGCCGCTGGCCCTCGAGCTTGCGGCCCAGACCGTGTACGGCTCCGCGAAGATGGTGCTGGAAACAAAGGAGCATCCCGGCAAGCTTCGGGACATGGTCACCTCTCCGGGAGGGACCACGATAGAAGGGCTGCATGCACTTGAAAAGGGAAAACTCCGCGCCGTGCTCATGAACGCGGTAGAGGCGGCTACGGCGAGGAGCAGGGAGCTGGGGAAATGATGGAAGGTAAGAAGTTCTCAATTTCTTAACTTCATGAATTAAAAGAAACGGGAGGAACAATGTTTATATTCGGAAATGTCATTTTAGGAATTGCCGAGGTGCTCGACTGGATTCTGGTCGCGTACATGTGGGTCATCATCAGCCGGGCGCTCATCTCATGGGTGAACCCGGACCCTTATAACCCCATCGTGCGGGTCCTCGCAATGGTGACCGAACCGGCGCTCAGGCCGATCAGGAAGCTCGTGCCCCCGCACCGCGTGGGCATTGACCTATCGCCGATGATCGCGGTTTTGATCCTTTTTTTCCTGAGAATCGCGGTGGTCAAGACGCTGTTCCGCATCGGCACTTCGATGAGCTAAGCAAGGGAGGCGCTATGAAGGTCACTCCGCTCGATATTCAGCAAAAACAGTTTCATGTGGGTTTTCGAGGCTACGACCGGACCGAGGTCGAGCTGTTTCTCGATCTCGTGCGGGATGAAATGGAGTTGCTCGTGCGCGAAGCGACGGAGCTGCGCGAGTTTCGTCAGTCGTACGACCAGCGCCTGCGCGAGTTCAGCGAAAAGGAGGAGCATGTCAAAAACACGATGCTCCTGACGCAAAAGCTGGTCGAGGAACTCAAGGACAACTCGCGCAAGGAAGCGGCCTTGATCATAAAGGACGCCGAGATACGCAATCAGCAGATCATCAACAACGCCCAGCAGGAAAGAATGAAACTCGAGTCGGACATCCAGGAACTCAAGCGCAGAAAACATCATTTCCTGCAGGACATGAAGAAAGTGATTCAGATGCACCTGGAAATGGCAACCTTCGAGGAAACCGCCGATGAAACCAAAGACGGGCAGGTCCGGGGATAAGGGGCCGTCCGAAACGGTCACCCTATCGGTCCGCATCCAACCCCGCGCATCGAAGAACGAGCTCGTCCGCATGGAAAACGGCAGGCTCAAGATCAGGCTCACGGCCCCGCCGGTCGAAGGCGCGGCCAATGAGGCGCTTATCAAGCTCCTCGCGGAAACACTCTCCGTGTCCAAGTCGCAGATCGAAATTGTTGCCGGCCACGCATCGAGGGAGAAGATCGTCAAGGTTCACGGCGTGAGCAAGGCTGATGCTTTAAAGAGGTTGAATGTCAGGGACGAATAGGGTACTATAGAGCAGAAGTTGAGAAGGTAGGAAGGTAAGAACGTGCGATAAAAAACTTCGTAACTTCCCAACTTCTCACGTTCCAGCATTTCTAAAAAAAGGGGGGCGACAGGCTTCGACGGGGATTCAGAGGTCGGGAGTTGCATGCCGAGGTGCCATGGGGCTCGTAAAACACATGGCAAAATAGAACTGCCAATAATCAAGAACTGGCACTCGCTGCCTAATTAGGTAGCGCGTTCCGCGGCCGGCGCCTGAACAGCCGCAGGGACGTCAAAAAGCAGGCTGGTCTTCCCGACGCCGTCCGGGGCGGGAAGATAAGAAAAACCGGGCTGGCTGATACCGGAGCTTTCCCCAAGGCGCCGGAGGATGCGAGAGCTATAAACGAGGGGATAAGCATGTATGAGCTTCCGGCTGAAGGTTTTCGGACGCGGGTTCAATTCCCGCCGCCTCCACCAATTTAGTATTTGAGGAATTCCAAGTAAGGAGCATTTCGCCGGCAGTCCTCGTTACCGCTTACAGGCCGGACTTGGAGCGCTGGGAGGATGATTTTTTAAGGAGAAAGAAATAAAATCAAAACATTATACGAAACTCGTGCATGAACGGGAATACGTGGCGGAAGTAGATGTGGAATTGATTTATTCAGATGATGGGTGGTCACCGTATCTTTCCG
>JBGOTO010000174.1:0-3323 GCA_041476485.1 Nitrospirota bacterium | reverse complement strand
TGGCGAGCGTCCCGGTGGCGTCCTGCAGCAGGGTGTGGTCCATCCGGATGGCGATCTCCTTGCCGGGGACCAGTTCTCCTTCAACCAGATGAGCTTCCAGAATTTTATGAGTCAGGTTTTTTTTCATAATTTTTCGCAGCTCTCAAAAAAACTGCCGGGAACGATGCCCTTGGGCAGTTTAATTGTATCATACTTTAGAGTGTTTCATCGTCGTATTGCAAGACGCTTCTCTGCCCGACCGATTCCATCGCTGCTGAACAGGGCGCTGCAACATCCCCGTTGAATTTTACCACATTTTGCGGCGTCTTAAGTACGGCGACACCGTCCCCGGTTCCTGCATTCCGCGGTCCGCAGTCCTCACCCCCTGCAATAAACGGTGCATTGACACCCCGCCCTATCCGTGCTATTTTAGAATAAAGGACTTGTTCAATCCTTTTTTGCAGACGAAGGGGAATGAGAAGGAGGCCGCCATGAAACAGAAAATACTCGTGGCCGGAGCGACCGGCAACACCGGTTCGGCGCTTGTCGAGCAGCTCGCGAACACCGGGAGAGACTTCCGCGTAATGGTCCATTCGAAAGAGAAAGAGATTCTGGCCAAAAAAGGAAAGGCCCAGGTCGTGATCGGCGACTTCGACGACGCGGCTTCGCTGGAGCGAGCCCTCGAGGGCATCGAGCGGGCCTATCTGGTTTCGCCCGCGTCCCCGGACATGGCAAGGCGCGAAAAGGCCTTTGTGGACGCCGCGAAGAAAATGGGGATGAAGCATATCGTAAAACTCGCGGCCCTGGGCGCGGCGGCTGACTCTCCTGTCGGCCTGCTTCGTCAGCACGCGAAAATCGAGGAATACATCAAGCAGTCCGGCATCGATTCTACTTTTTTGCACGCGCACTTTTTCATGGAAAACCTGCTCGGCAACGTAGCAAGCGTCAGGAATGAGGGGGCCATCTATTCGCCCCTGGGCGATGCCAGGCTCAGCCCCATCTCGGTACTGGACATCGCTGCCGTGGCTTTGAAAGTTCTTACCGCGGAGGGCCATGCGGGAAAAACGTACACCCTCACCGGACCCGAGTCCGTCGCCTATGGCCGGATAGCGGACACCCTCGGAGGGGTCATCGGGAAAAAGGTGAATTACGTCCAGGTGCCTTATGACGCCGCACGGGACGGGATGCTCAAGTCCGGCATGCCGGAATGGTTTGCCGATGATCTGCTCCGGCTCATGAAGACCTGGGGCGAAGGCAAGGGCGACATCGTGAGCAGAGACGTGGAGAACGTCACCGGCAGGAAGCCGATTTCGCTCAAGGAGTTCTTCTTCAGGCACAAAATCGCGTTCCTCGGCGCCTCGGAAAAGGCGGCATAAACGACTATCTTAGATAGAGAGCGGGAATGACGTCCTCCCCCCCTTCGCGTTCGGTCTGAACTCCCCTCACCCCTGCCCCTTTCCCCGACGGGAAGAGGGAAAAAGGGAGAAGGGCTTTAGAAACCGGAAAGCGACGGGGTATTTTTTTTACCCGTTGCATAGCCGAGTCCTTTGATCGGCCCCGCACTGTTCATCCCCGATGCACGGAGTCCGTGATTCCTGTTGCAATTCAATACTGCTCAGGGTACATTGTGCGGGCGAAAAGGGAAGATAATAACTGATACAGGATGCAGGATTTGCACGAACGGGGTAATGAATGGCATTAGTAAGCTTGCAGGACATCAAGGTCAGCTTCGGCGGGCCGCTGTTGCTCGAAGGAGTAGACCTCTCCATCGACCGCGGCGAACGCGTCTGCATGGTAGGGCGGAACGGCACGGGCAAGTCCACGATCATGAAGCTGATTACCGGAGAAATAAAGCCGGATGGCGGCAAGATCGTGTTTCAGCAGGGCGTGCGTATCACGCTCCTGACCCAGGAAGTGCCGCAGGACATCACGGGCAGCGTGTTCGACGTTGTATCGGGGGCGTTCGGCGAACAGGGGAAACTGCTTGCCGCGTATCACCACGTGAGCGCCAAGCTGGCCCATGACCACAGCGAGAAGCTGATGGCTGAGCTGGAGGACGTGCAGCACAAGTTCGAAGCAGCAGGCGGCTGGCAAATGCAGCAGCGCGTGGACACCATCCTCTCGCGTCTTCAACTTCCCGAGGACGCGGAGTTCTCGGAGCTCTCAGGCGGACTCAAGCGGCGCGTCCTGCTCGCAAAGGCTCTGGCGGGCGAGCCGGACCTTCTGCTTCTGGATGAGCCCACGAACCACCTGGATATCGATGCCATTGCCTGGCTCGAAGAATTTTTGCTTTCTTTCGGCGGGACCCTGCTTTTCGTGACCCACGACCGGATGCTGCTCAGGAAGCTTGCCACGCGCATCATCGATCTCGACCGGGGACGGCTCACGAGCTGGCCGGGAAATTACGAGACGTATCTCGCACTCAAGCAGGCGGCGCTCGATTCCGAGGCGGTGGAGAACGCGAAGTTCGATAAGAAACTTGCCGCCGAAGAAGTATGGATCCGCCAGGGCGTCAAGGCGCGCCGGACGAGAAACGAAGGCCGCGTGCGCGCGCTCAAGGAACTGCGTAACACCAGGAGCGCGAGGCGCGAGGTCGAGGGCACGGCGCGCATGCAGCTGCAGGAGGCGGAGCGGACCGGAAAGCTCGTGATCGAAGCGCAGAACGTAAGCTTTAGTTACAACGACCGTTTTGTCGTTCGGGACTTTTCAACGACCATCCTCCGCGGGGACAAGGTAGGCATCATCGGGCCGAACGGTTCAGGCAAGACTACGTTGCTGAAAATATTGCTCGGAGACCTGAAGCCGCAAAAGGGCGCGATCAAGCTCGGGACGAATATTGAGGTGGCGTATCTCGATCAGCACCGCGCCCAGTTGGATGACGAAAAGACCGTACAAGACAACGTGGCCTACGGCAGCGATCACGTGACCATCAACGGCAACCAACGGCATGTGATCGGCTATCTGCAGGATTTTCTGTTTTCGCCCGCGCGCGCGCGCAGTCCCGTGAAAGTGCTGTCCGGCGGAGAGCGGAACCGTCTTCTCCTCGCAAAGCTCTTTACGAAACCCTCGAACGTACTCGTACTCGACGAGCCCACGAACGATCTGGATATGGAGACCCTCGACTTGCTCGAAGAGCTTTTGATGGATTATCCCGGCACCGTGCTGCTCGTGAGCCACGACCGCGCGTTCATCAATAATGTCGCCACGAGCACGCTCGCGCTCGAAGGCGAAGGAAGCGTGAATGAATACGTCGGCGGGTACGACGATTGGCTGCGCCAGAGCCGGAGAAAGACCGGGGCCCCTGCCGCGCCGATCAAAACGGAAGAAAAGGGACCACTCCGTCC
>JBGOTO010000173.1:0-3412 GCA_041476485.1 Nitrospirota bacterium | reverse complement strand
TATCGGAAAATTTACACCCTTTTCCGTGACCCTCTACGATGGGCGGAATGACGAGGAAAACAAGAAAGGGGCGATATCCGCATGGTACTATATGGTGCTGGAGCCTCCGACTCCGGTTACCGTGTATATTTACCCGCCCCTAGCGTTTATTGCATTTCTGGGCTTCGGCGTGCTGTTGCATAAAACGGTGAAGAAAAAAAAGAGAAGGTAACTACAGAGGTCAGCCGTTTCGCTTTTGCCTGGCCTCCGGGCAAAGCGCGCAGAGCCCTGTTTTTTTTATAGTAACGCTGTTTGTGTTTCACCTGCAGCGCTTTCGCTTCGCACGCGCTGTTTGGGCCTGGGTGGGCCTTTCCCTGCGCGAGCGCGCTTATTGCGCCTGTGCTCAGCGGCAGACCTGAGTTGTTATAAATAAAAAGAAGGTGACTGTTTTTCATTATGTATAAAAAAATCCTTGTTCCCCTAGACAATTCGAAATATTCCCGTTACAGTACCGCGCTCGGCATAGCGCTGGCCGGACAATTCAGTTCCGAACTGACCGGCAGCCATGTATACAGCGCGCAGTTGCACGACAAACGCTTCAGGGACATGGAGGTGGGCCTTCCCGACCACTATAAAGAAGAGGAAAAGCTGAAGCAATCCAGAAAAGTCCATGATTCCCTGATCGGGGACGGGCTTCGCATGATCTCCGACGCCTACCTGGAATCGTTTAAGAAAGAGTGCCAGGCGTCCTCAATACCGTTCCATGCTAAAATGATGGAAGGGAAGAATTGGTCGGAATTGGTCAAAGACGTTCGGTCCAGCGGATACGACCTGGTGATCATGGGGATCCGCGGTCTCGGCGAGGTGAACGGCAACCTCATCGGAGGCGTTTGCGAGCGGGTCGTGCGAAACATTGCCGCTGACGTCCTGGTCGTAAAAAACGGGGCTTCCTTCGGCGAGAAGGCGGTCGTGGCGCTCGACGGGAGCGAACATTCTTTTTCCGCTTTTAAAAAAGCGCTGGCCCTCTGCAAGCGATTTCATCTGAAGCTCGAGGCCGTGTCCGTCTACGATCCCTTTTTCCATAAACGGGCCTTCCAGGCGCTCGTGGGCGTGCTCTCCGGCGAAGCGGAGAAAATGTTCAAGTTCAAAGATCAAGAGAAGCTGCATGACGAGATCATAGACGACGGCCTGGGCAAAATATACAAGGACCATCTGGAGCAGGCGGTCCGGATGGGGCTTGCGGAAGGCATAGAGGTGAAGAGCACCCTGCTCGCGGGAAAGGCCTACCACGAAATATGTCAATACCTGGAAAAGGACCCGCCGTCGGTCCTGGTGATGGGCCGTTTCGGCGCGCATGAGACCGATGAACAGGACATCGGCAACACGACGGAGAACCTTCTCCGTCACGCTCCGTGCAATGTGCTGATCACCGGCGGACCCCACGCGGTATAACTTTCTTACGATGAACGATCTCCACGTCATATCCTGGAACGTTACCAGAAGATGCAACCTGGAATGCACCCATTGCTATCTCCCCGCGAAGACAAGAAAAGAAAGTCCTGATCTCTCTTCCGAAGGCGAACTGACGACACAACAGGCCTTTCAGCTCATCGATCAGATCGCACGCGTCAATCCCGAAGTCATGCTGATACTCTCGGGGGGCGAACCGCTCCTCCGAAAGGACCTCTTTGAGCTCTCGGCGTACGCATTCGGCAAGGGGATGATGGTGGTCGTCGGTTCGAACGGACTCCTCATCAACCACGCGGCGGCCCGCGAAATGAAACAGAGAGGGATTTCCGGCATAAGCATCAGTCTTGATTCAGTCGCCCCTGCGATACACGATGCCATTCGTTCCTGTGACGGCGCGTGGGAGCGGGCCGTCGAAGCGATATCGCTTTGCAGGGATGAGGGGTTATCAGTGCAGATCAATACGGTCGTCACGACGAAAAACTATGACGAGATACCCGGATTGGTACAATTTTCCAAAAGCCTCGGTGCAAAGGTCTACAGTCCTTTCTTCCTGGTCTGTACCGGCAGGGGAGAAGAACTGACGGACATCACGCCCAAGCAATATGAAAAAATCCTTTCATTGGTCGTCGAATCGCAGGGGAAATACGGCGATATGATGATCAGGACACGATGTGCTCCAACCGTTCGAAGGATCATGTATGACAAAGATCCCCACTCACCTCTGCTGAAAATGGACACGGGGCGCTGTCTCGCGGGCAGGTCTTATTGCAGGATTTCACCTGAAGGTGATACGACCCCCTGTCCTTACCTGTCGCTGTCAACGGGTAACGTCCGGGAACGGGATTTCGAGGATATCTGGAAAAATTCCGATATTTTTACCGCACTAAGAAAACCCGCTCTCAAAGGCAAATGTAAGGAATGCGCATACCGCCTTCTCTGCGGCGGGTGCAGGGCGAGGGCCTACGCTGCTCATAAGGATTATCTGCAGGAAGATTCCTGGTGCGACTATGCTCCCCAAGGAGGCAACGTGATAGAACCACCGACTTTTGGCGGGAAGGCGAATCCATCGACAGACGACGCGCCGATGCCTCTCTGGACCGCTGAGGCGGAGGAGCGGCTGAAGCGGGTCCCCTCATTCGTCCGCTCCATGGTGCGACGCGCCGTAGAACGGTACGCGATCCAGAATAAGCATCGAGAGATCACGCCGGGCTTGATGGAGGAATTGAAACAGAGAGCGGGCATGGGAGGAATGAGTGGACATCGATAGGGAACTGACGGCACAGGAGATAAAATTCCTGACTCGGGCCGGAAGACGGAAAAATCTTTTTTTGCTGTCGAGCGTGGCGACCGTCGTCGTTGCGCTGTCATTCCTCGCGTATCATGGCCTGTTCGCCAAAGACCTGAACGGGCTCAGGTTTGCCGTAATACTCATTCTCCTGCTCTCGGGCCGTACGTATCTGCGACTTTACAGGAGCGCAGTAATCTTCAGCAAATTAAGCCCCAGCCCGATGAAGAAACAGAGAGCCTGACGTCTGCGCCGGCAAACCGAGCGGCGCTATTTATTCTTTTTCTCGTCCTTTTCTTCCTTAGACTTGGGATCGTCCTCGCCTGATAGTGCCTTTTTAAAAGACTTTATACTTTTTCCCAGTCCTTCCCCGATTTCCGGCAGCTTTCCGGCGCCGAATATGACTAATACAATAGCGAGAATGATAAGCAAATGCATCGGCCGAAAAAGTCCTTCAAACATGTGAAACTCCTTCCATGATATTTTTTTACTGAATGACTACGTGCTTACCTATTTATGAGAAAATTGGCGGGAGAGCATGAGAATCGAACTCACCTCACTGTACTCACGCACAGTGACAGCGGATTTGAAGTCCGGGACGGGCACCAGCTCCGTAACCTCTCCCCTTTATTCATTGCGATTATACTTGAGACTGCGCTTGATGGCAATAGATACTTG
>JBGOTO010000172.1:0-3483 GCA_041476485.1 Nitrospirota bacterium | reverse complement strand
GCGGTCTTGAGTTTCTAATGCATAGTGCAGAGGGCATGGAGCATAGGGCTTAAACCCTTTGCGCTAGGCGCTCTGCACTTTTTTTCATTCCGCACTCCGCATTCCGCATTCAACACTCTTGCCCCCTCCCCTCTCTTTGTGTTATATTCACCAAATGGATACGAAGAAAGAAGTTCCGATACTCAAGGTTTCCGGCAAATCCGTCGAAGGGGTCATTGACCCTGTTGCCGTGGAACTCCCGATCACTCTCGTGGTGAACAACGAACCGCTCGTCACGCTCCTCTGCACGCCCGCCGAACTCCGGGAACTGGCCGTGGGCTTTCTTCTCTCGGAGGGGATACTGCGCAACAAAGCATCGATAAAAAACATCGAAATAGACGAAAAAGAATCGGCGGTGCGCGTTACGCTCTCCGACCTTCCTCCTGATTTCAACAAGATGTTCGAAAAACGCACCATCTCCTCCGGGTGCGGCAAAGGCGTCACGTTCACCAATTTCCGGACGGAGAAAGACGGCGCGATGACCGTTCAGGAAAAAGTGATAGCGCTCGACGACATCAAGGGGCTGCTGAACGGCTTCCGGACTATCTCGAAGCTGTACCTCGAGACCGGCGGCGTACACAGCGCCGCGCTCTCGGACGGGAAGGACATCCTGTTTTTTTCCGAGGACATCGGCAGGCACAACGCCGTGGACAAACTGATCGGCAAGGCCTTTCTGCAGTCCGTCCCCGTGGAGGACCGCATCCTGCTTACCAGCGGCCGGGTGACCTCGGAGATCATGACCAAGGCGGGCAGGAACCGCTTTCCCATCCTGATCAGCCGCGCCGCGCCTTCGTGCATGGCCATCAGCTATGCCGAAGACATGCGGATCACGCTCGTCGGCTTCGCGCGAGGCGACCGCCTGAACATCTACACATGGCCGAACCGGATCAAGACGGATTAGATCGAAACGACATGAAGGAGAACCATGAACAATTTGCATGAGTTTACCGCCGAGCCGATGATCGCCTACTTTTCCATGGAAATCGGCGTCAAGAACGACATCCCCACGTACAGCGGAGGTCTCGGGATCCTTGCCGGCGACACGATCAAATCCGCGGCGGACCTGAATCTCCCGCTCGTGGCCGTGACCTTGATCACGTGCAAAGGCTACTTCAATCAGGAAATCGACGCCAATGGATGGCAGAAGGAAGCACCCGTGATCTGGGACCCGGCGAAACACATGACGCTTTTGCCCCGGAAGGTGAAGGTGCAGATCGAAGGCCGGGACGTCTTTATTCAGGCGTGGCTCTACCTCGTCGTCAGCCCCACGGGCGGAAGGGTGCCCATATTTTTTCTTGATACCGACGTCCCCGAGAACGCTCCCGAAGACCGGGCCATCACCGATTCCCTGTACGGCGGCGACAGCGCCTACCGGATAAAACAAGAGGTCGTGCTCGGAATGGGCGGCGTGCGCATGCTTACGGCCCTTGAGTTTCATATCAAAAAATATCACATGAACGAAGGGCATGCGAGCTTCCTCTCCCTGGAACTGCTCCTCCGGTTCAAGCGGGACATCGAGAGCGTCTGGGACGAGCGCAGCGTCTGGGACGTGACCAGGGTGCGGGACCTGTGCGTGTTCACGACGCACACGCCGGTAGAGGCGGGACACGACAAGTTCCCCTACGCTCTCGTCAAACAGGTGCTCGGCGAGCTCATCCCGTTCGACGTGCTGAAGGAGCTGGCGGGCAAGGACAGCCTGAACATGACCCTTCTGGCGCTCAACCTGAGCAAGTACATAAACGGCGTGGCGAAAAAACACGGCGAGGTCTCGCAGCACATGTTTCCCGGGTACCGCATCCACGCCATCACGAACGGGGTCCACTCGTTCACCTGGACCTGCGAGGAGATGGCGACGCTCTTCAACAAATACATCCCCGGCTGGGCAAACGAGCCCGAGCTCTTCGTCCGGTCCGGCAACATCCCCGAACTGGAGATGTGGGAAGCGCACCGGGAAGCGAAGCGGAAACTGATCGAGTATGTCGGGCAGGCGACCGGCGTGATCATGGACCCGAACGTCTTCACCATCGGTTTCGCGCGCCGCGCCACCGCGTACAAACGGCCGCACCTGCTGTTCTCCGATTTAGACCGGCTGCTCAAGATCAATGACAAGGGGAAACTCCAGATCATCTACGCGGGCAAGGCCCACCCCAAGGACGACGACGGCAAGCGGCTGATTCAGGGCATTTACAAATACCGCGACAGGCTCAAAGGAAAGATCGCCGTCGCCTTCCTCCCCGGCTACGACATGGACATCGCGCTCAAACTCGTTTCGGGCGTGGACGTCTGGCTCAACACGCCGCTCAGGCCGCTCGAGGCCTCGGGCACCAGCGGCATGAAGGCCGCGCACAACGGCGTGGTGAACTTCAGCGTGTTGGACGGATGGTGGATCGAAGGACACATCGAAGGGTTTACCGGCTGGTCCATCGGCGCCGTGCCGGGCGAGACGGTAAAGCCGGGCGACTCGGACGCCGAGGACGCGAAGGACCTGTACGCCAAGCTCGAAAACCTGGTCCTTCCAACCTATTACAACCCGGACAAGAGCAAATGGAGCCGCATGATGAAAAATGCCGTGAGCAAGAACGCCTACTACTTCAACAGCCACCGCATGATGCGGCGCTACGTAACGGAAGCGTATATAAGATAAACCATTGCGGAATGCGGAATTCAGAATGCGGATTGAAAACCAGATGGAGCGTAGTCTCCTAAAATCCGAAATCTACAATCCGAAATCCGCAATCGTTCAAACCCCTTCCGCCTCCTGCGTCACCCTGAGCACCTCTTCCACCGTGGTAACACCGGCGACCGCCTTGACCAATCCTTCCTGTCGCAGGGTCCTGAATCCGGATTGCGCGGCAGCCGCCTTGATGGCCGAACTCGTCGCCTTGGCCACAATCAGTCCCCGGAGCGCTTCATTCATCTCTATGAGTTCGTAGAGCCCGATCCGGCCCTGGTACCCGGAATTCTTGCAGGCCGGGCACCCTGCGCCTCGATAAAACGTCACCCCGGGGGTGGCAATGCCGAGACTTTTGAGCAGTTCAGGCGTCGTAGGATACGGTTTCTTGCAGTGCTCGCAGATCTTCCGCGCAAGACGCTGGGCCAGAATCCCGATCGTGGCCGATTCCACGAGAAAGGGCTCGATGCCCATATCGATAAGCCTGGTCACGGCGCCGGCCGCGTCATTCGTATGGAGCGTTGCGAAGACCAGGTGTCCCGTGAGAGCGGCATGGATGGCGATCTCGGCCGTCTCCCGGTCCCGGATCTCACCCACCATGATGATGTCGGGGTCCTGGCGAAGGATGGAGCGGAGCCCGCCCGCAAAGGTCACGCCCGCCTTCGGGTTGACCTGGACCTGGTTCACGCCCATCATCTGATATTCGACCGGGTCTTCAACGGTCACAATGTTGTTCGCTTTTCTGTCTATGGTATTGAGACTGGCGTAAAGCG
>JBGOTO010000171.1:0-3507 GCA_041476485.1 Nitrospirota bacterium | reverse complement strand
CGCGTTTACGTTCGCCATTTTCGTGAAACCGCTGATCCATTCCCTGCTGGGGCTCGCTGCGCCGTCTCCGGACAGGATCACGGCGAGGCTCAGCAGGCAGGTCGCGTCCGCGCTCGGGCAGGAGGAGTTCGTCCGCGTGAAAGTCGGCAGCGTGTCGGGGAAGATGATCGCCACGCCCGTGACCAGGGGCGCCGGCGCGATCATGTCGCTCGTGCGCGCCGACGGGATTATCCGCGTCCCGGCCCAGATCGAGGGCTTGGCCGCCGGGCAGGAGGTGACGGTGGAACTCCTGCGGCCCGCCCGCGACATCGAAAACACCATCGTCTGTATCGGCTCTCATGACAATGCCTTGGACGTGCTCGGTAATTTTCTGAAGAAGAAACATCCGGAGCTTTCGCTCTCTTCCGCACACGTGGGGAGCATGGGCGGTCTTCTGGCGCTCAAGCGCGGGGAAGCGCATTGCGCGGGCACGCATCTTCTGGATGAAGAAACGTACGAGTATAATGTAAGCTATATCAAAAAACTCATTCCGGATAAACGCATGGTACTGGTGAACCTCGTGTACCGCGAACAGGGGCTCCTCGTACGGAAAGGGAACCCGAAGGGAATAAAAGGATTCGAGGACCTTGCGCGCAAGGACGTGACGTTCGCGAACCGGCAGGCAGGGGCGGGCACGCGTCTGCTCACGGACATGAACTTGAAAAAATTGCGGATTGACCACGGAAGCGTAAAAGGGTATGATCACGAGGAATACACGCACATGGCCGTGGCTGCGGCGGTGCTCTCAGGCGCAGCCGACACCGGTCTCGCCGTGCTCTCGGCGGCCCAGGCACTGGGGCTGGATTTCATCCCCGTGGCGAAAGAACGGTACGACCTGGCGATCGCGCAGGAGTTCACTGATACGCCCATGCTGCAGGCGCTGCTCGGGATCATCCGCGACGATGCGGAGTTCCGCGGGCAGATCAAGGGCATGGGCGGGTATGACGTATCCGAAATGGGACGGGTCATCGAAGTGCTTTGATGATCAGAATTTTGCACTTTACTTTTTTTAATTCTATCGGAGGTTATCAGAATGCTCGCAATCAGCGCGGTGCCCGGTATGGGCATGGGGGTACTCGGTCTCTTTGGGGAGACCGGATGGGTAGGGAAGGGGATCGTGTTCATCCTGATGGGGTTCTCGGTCGTCTCCTGGGCCATGATCCTGCTCAAGTATCAGTTCCTGCGGCGGTCGGAAAAGGAGTCCCATGATTTTCTGACCGCATTCCGCAAGACCAAGAAGGTCGAAGAGCTCCTGATCCACGCGGAAGCGAAAAAATACAGCCCGGTTGCCACCCTCTTTGTCGAAGGGCACCGGGAGGCCCAGGCCATCGTCAAGACCCTTCCGGAAGGCAAGGTGACCGACGAGGACCGTTCGGTCATCTCTCAGGAGGTCGAGCGCCTGCTCAAGATCACCACGCAGGACGAGATTTCCTACATGGAACGCTACCTTGCTTTCCTCGGCACGACGGGTACGGTGGGGCCGCTCTTGGGCCTCTTCGGCACGGTCTGGGGCATCATGGACGCCTTCTACGGCATCGGGCTCAAGGGAGCGGGCGACATCGGCGCTCTTGCGCCGGGGCTCGCGGCCGCGCTTATCAACACCATCTCGGGTCTGTTCGTGGCGATTCCCGCGGTGATCGCCTATAACTATTTCTCGGAGAAAATCAGGGGCATAGCGATCCGGTGCGATTCGTTTTCCATGGAATTCCTGAGCTTCCTCGAACGGCACATCCTGCGGGGGCGGTCATGAGCTTCGAGCGTCGGGAGAAGAACATTATCCGCGAGATCAACCTCGTGCCGCTCATCGACGTGCTGCTCTGCATTCTCTTCTTTTACATGATCGTGTCCCCCATGATGAGCAGGGGGCTCGACGTGAACCTGCCGAAGTCCGAGGCCAACACCGTGAAACCTGAAGACCGCATCGTGCTCACCGTTACGCGCGCGCAGGAGGTCTTCGTCGAGAAAGAGCGGGTAAGCATCGCGAACCTCAAGGACGTGCTCGATTCCGTCCGCCGGACCAAACCGCAGGTCAATGTGTATCTTCGGGCGGACAAAGACGCCCCCTATGGCGCGGTCGTGCAGGTGATGGACGTGGTGAAGCGCGCGGGGATAGACCGGCTCGGCATGGTGACCGAGGCCGCGCCGTTGGGCGAAACCGGCAAATGAAGCTGTACTCCGGGAAGAGGATCGGACAGTCGGCCTCAGAGCTGCGCCGGGCCATCATTTTTTCCTTCTTCCTCCACGTGATCGTTGCGCTGGCCGCGATCTTCCTCTATATAGCGGCTGTCCCGAAGATCTACGTGCCCCCGTTCTACCAGGTGAAGCTTGTCGGTCAGCCGGCGGACCTTTCCCAGCCCCCTCAGAAGGAAGAACCGGCGCCGGAGAAGCCAAAGACAACGCAGAAGGCGAAAAAGTCGGCCTTGAAGGCGAAAAGGGCCGCGTTGAAAAAGGGCGAGCTGCCCGAGCTCTCGCGGCAGAAGCAGAAACCGGCCTCGGAAGAGGAGAAGCGTGAAGAAGCGGAGAGTGAGCAGCCGAAGGCAGGCAAGACCGAAAGCGTCACGGTAGCAGCGCCGCCGCAGCTGGATGAAAAATTTTTGTACTACCTTGGATATGTCCGCGACAAGATCGGGAAAAACTGGAGACCTCCGCCGGACGCCAGGGATGCGAAGGCCAGAGTTATATTTACCATCAACCGGTCAGGTATGGTGCTGGATGTAAATCTCGATGCTGAACACTCAAGCGGCACGTTCGGATTTCAACAGGCGGCAATACGGGCGATACGTTCCTCCAATCCGTTTCCTCAATTGCCGGATGACTTTCCCAAACAGACGTTGGAGCTAAGTGTGGACCTGATGGCGGAATAATAAAAAAGACAGGGGCCAGGGTCAAGGAGCAAGGATAAACCTTTCCGGACCCAGTGCCCTGTATTCTGAATTATCATTATGAAACGTATCCTGACAATCATATCGCTTTGTTTGCTGACGGCTGGTTCTGCTGCTGCTCAGTACTACCTCGGCGTCGTCCAGGGAGAGAGCAAGAAGATACCCATCGCCGTGCTCGACATCAACGACGACACGGGAAATCCGAAACAGCGCGCCCTGGCCCTCGACGTCCTGCAGGCCGATTTGCGCCGGTCCCAGATATTCGACGTCCTGGACCCGAAGAAGCTGGACATTTCCTATTCGGGAAACACGGAACCAACGCAGGACATCATCAAGCGCGGGGGGACCTTCGGCCTCACCGGCGTCGTCTGGGCTTCCCTCCAAAAAAAGGACAAGGCCCTCGTCCTGGCGGGCAAGCTGTACGATGCGGCGTCGGGGATGCGGATCGCGAATAAAGAGTATTTTGGCAACGACGACACTTTCCGGCGCATGGTCCACGCCTTTGCGGACGAGATCGTCTCCCGGTATACCGGCGAGAAGGGCATCGCGAGGACCCGGATCGCCTATGTCTCGGACAAGACGCGTT
>JBGOTO010000170.1:0-3550 GCA_041476485.1 Nitrospirota bacterium | reverse complement strand
TTTGTCCTTGCTGGAAGTGGTCCTGCTGACCGGCAGGAAGAACCAGATACGAGTGCACCTCGCCGGCATCGGACACCCGATAGTGGGCGATACGAAGTACGGGAAACCGGATGACTCCTCCGTGCGCCTGGCGCTTCATGCCAGATCGATTTCGTTCAAGCATCCTTTCAGCAAAAAGCAGCTTACGTTCGAAGCGGAAGTGCCCGCATTTTTCAGCGCGTTAGTGGGCCGCATACAATTGGAGAACAGCCCAACAAAACCCATAGCAGAACCGAAGCGGCTTTTGCCGGTAGGGAAGTACTGTATGTAGTTCTTATTTTTTGATATATTTATAGAGCGCGATGTTTTCCAAAGCTGTCAACTCATCGTTAATGTTTCAACCTGAACTTTCCAGGGTTTCAATCCATCGATCCCCGCGCAGTAGTAGGTGAAAGTGACACCAATTTTCTTAATCTTAAAGGATGGTTTATAAATTGAACATAAAAATATTACTCACAACAGCCCTACTCATTATCTCCCTCTTCGCCTGCGCCCGGCCTCCGGTGACGGGTCCCGAGGACGCGCTCACGCCTGTGTCCTGGTGGAAGGCGGCGCTGAACGACGATATGGCGTTCAAGGATATTGCCGCCGCCGCGCGCCAAAGCCTGGAGTACTACAAAAAAGTTCCGCCGGAAACGGTTTTTTACTTCGGGCCCGAGAAGGCCACTGCCCTCGACATGAGCATAACGCTCCGGAACTTCCTGCTGCTCATCGAAAACGATTCTCTCACGTATGACCAGAAGATCGCCCAAATCAAAAAGAATTTTTTGGTCTACCGGTCGACCGGATCGGACAACGGAGGAAAGGTGCTGTTCACGGGATACTACGAACCCCTCATTTCCTGCAGGCTTACGGCGGACGCGACCTACCGTTATCCGCTGTACCGGAGGCCGGACGATATCGTCGAGATCGACCTTGCGCTCTTCGGCAACGGCTTCCCCAAAGACAAGCTCTTCGGCAGGCTCGATGATAAGAAGATCGTCCCCTACTACTCGCGCGAGGAGATCGACCAGAAAAAGGCGCTCGCGGGCAGGAACCTCGAAATCCTCTGGTGCTCGGACCTCGTCGATATCTACGTGCTGCAGGTGCAGGGCTCGGGTAAGGTGGACATGGGCGGGGGGAATGTCTTGAGCGTGCTGTTCGACGGCAAGAACGGCAGGCCGTATAAGAGCCTCGGCAAATATCTGATCGACTCCGGCGCCGTGCCGAAAGAGAACATGTCCATGCAGGCAATCCGAGAATATCTGCGGGGCCATCCCGACAAAATCACCGAGGTGCTGGACCTGAACCAGAGCTACGTCTTCTTCCGTCTCGACACGGGCCCATCGCTCGGCAGCATCGGCGTGCCGCTCACGCCCGGCCGTTCGATTGCAACGGACGGCAAACTCCTTCCCAAAGGCGCATTGGGCTTTATGGTCTCGAAAAAACCGGTGATCGAGAACGGGACGATCAAGGCGTGGGTCCCCTTCACCCGGTTCGTGGTGAACCAGGACACAGGCGGCG
Source organism: Nitrospirota bacterium (assembly GCA_041476485.1). GTDB lineage: Bacteria > Nitrospirota > UBA9217 > UBA9217 > UBA9217 > JBAZLV01. The sequence continues at coordinate 2,008 of JBGOTO010000170.1, read as the reverse complement.
CGATCAAGGGACCGGGCAGGGCGGACCTGTTCTGGGGACCGGGGCCGGATGCCGAGCTCAGCGCGGGAAACATGCAGCAGGAGGGGGAGCTGTATTTTCTGATGAGAAAAAAGTAGGCAAAGTGACCCTGAAAGGCCCGCGCAAGCGTCAAAGCCCAAAGTTCTCGAATGGCCTATTTACAAGGAGCATTTCCGCTTTGGCTTGACGTACGCGAGTAATATTATTTAACATTATCACGTTTTGATACTTGATTTGTGTCAGTTTTTGTTTTAGGTTTTTAACAGCCTGAAGTCTACAACACTGTTCACTACCTTCCACAAATGTTTCACCAAAGAAATGATTTTGTTTCATGAATGGAACATGTCTGCTGCGACGTTTGTACGATGAAGCAAATATGCTTTATAGAACAACCTGCTGCGCAAAACCTGACCGCGAAACAGCACGGCAATAGATGGTACGAAACTTGCTTTAGTAGTCTTACTGTAATCCTGTAGTCGCTCTATAGATGCGGGCGATGCAGTATTAAAGAAGCAGGCTCTTTTCGACGTGCTCGACATGAGCGTGTCCATTCTTTTTCGCATTTCAACAACACTACTGAATTTTTTCACGGCAGGAGGCACATTTTTACATAAGCAAACGTATTGAGCCAAATATTCAGACGATTTCCTAAAGCTTTTTTCACGATACCCTTCAAATAAATGCAAGGAGAACGACCGGCCCAGAAGCCGGCCGCATGGTGAATGGTTACCGCTATCGTCGATCCGCATAAGGACAAAAGGTTCCGGAAAATCCATCTGTCCTCCCGGGATGGGGCCCCTGTTGCTCGCTTTGGTCCTGAGCGCGCGGGCCCTGCGTTTGCAGACTTTTGCGTAGAACCACAACTCCTTGCTTTTTGGAAGTTGAAGAATTCTTTTGTCAGGACCCCGCCGCCCCATTTCGTCATTTGTCCAAAATGCATAGCCCGCTTTGTCAGGCAGGTGATGGGCTCGTCTTCTCACTCTCTCTCGCCGTCCCAGAGGTTCGTTTTCCTGACTGTGGCAACGCTTTTTCTGTTCCCTTCACGGGGCCCGTCGGAATCGCTCGAGCTCCTCATCGAGGAGGGGCGACGCTGCTCTTCGCCGCGCTGCGCCTGCAAGTTGTCCGGCTGTCTTCTTGATGAGGCCGTCGGCCAGCCCGCCATGCGCCGGCACTCGCGCTCGCAGGCGCCCGAACTCCCCGGAAGAATGGTATTCTTCACCATCGCAACGGGTCGTTCTCCTCCGGTCCCTGCCTCGTCCCCAACAGCCTGTTCAGCGCAAATGAGCGCGTAATTAATTGTTCATTAAGGAAGGAGAATTCAACATGGCACAATTGGATTTTGGTGCAATAGCGAAGCATCCGAAGTTTCGGGAACTTTCGCGCAGAAAGATGGCTTTTCTCGTCGGTTGGTGGCTCTTCTCCACGATATTCTACTTCGGGCTCCCGATCTGGGCTGGCAACACCAACGCCCAGTCCGACATCGGGAACGCGAAGGTCATCGGGCCGATTCCGATCCTGTACCTCTATGCCTTGGCGCAGTATGGACTGTGCCTGGTCATCGCCCTTTACTACTACTACTGGGCGAACAAGCACGCGGACAGGCTCACCGAAGAACTGATGAAGGAATTGAAACTTAAATGAGGGAGGACAAGTTGATGAAGAGAATAGGAAGCATACTGATTCTATCGCTCTGTCTGGGCTTGCTGCTTTGCGCGGCAATCCCGACGACCGTATTTGCCGGCCCTGAGGCCGCAAACACCAAAGCAGTGGTGGCGCAGACGCAGACCCCGGCCCCGGTGCCTGCTCCCGTGCCGTCGCCGGCTGGCGGAAAGGCCGACAAGGGCCTCACGTTTGCCATGTTCATCATAATCATCGCAATCACCCTGTACATCGTGTACTGGGCGGCCCAGAGGACCAAGACCACCGCGGACTTCTACGCGGCCCGGTCCTCGATAACCGGCTTCCAGAACGGCTGGGCCATCGCGGGCGA
>JBGOTO010000169.1:0-3580 GCA_041476485.1 Nitrospirota bacterium | reverse complement strand
TCAACAGATTGAAGAAAGACAGTTTGAAGAGAGGCAGAAAAGATTTGGAAGATCAACTGACAAAATCGACGGAGAAACAACCCGCGCACGCAACGGAAAATCAGACATTGAAACCGGCGGAAAAAATACACTTGAATCCTGATGAAGATAGCCGGTTGCACCGGGAGGAAGAGCGGCCGTTGAAATCGGCAATCGAGTCGCTGCTCTTCGTCACGGACAGTCCTCTGTCCCTGGACCGGCTCAAAGGCATCTTCGAAGAGACGACCCGTGAAGAGCTCGAGGCGCAGATAGGCCTTCTCAGGCAGGAGTATGAAACGCGGGGTTCGGGCATTATGCTGTCCGAAGTGGCCGGCGGGTACCAGCTCGGAACGAGGCCCGAGAACGCGGCCTGGATACGGAAATTCAAGGCCGTCAAGGTCTCGTCCAGGCTCTCGAAACCCGCGCTCGAGACGCTCGCCATCGTGGCCTATAAACAGCCGATCACTCGGTCCGAGGTGGAAGCGGTGCGCGGTGTGAATATCGGCGGCATCATGCGAAACCTGATGGAGCGCCGTCTGGTGAAGATCGTGGGCAAGAAAGACGTGCCCGGCAAGCCGATGCTGTATGGCACGACGCTCGAATTCCTCCAGTATTTCGGCTTGAAAGACCTCTCGGCGCTCCCGACGCTCAGGGAGTTCCAGGAACTCGAGGCCGGCGAGGAGATCATGGACGAAGTGCCTCTTGAGGGCGAAAATGCCGCCCCGGCGGAAGGGGCCGCCTCAACCGCGGCTGACGATGCTCACGCTCTGACCGCGGCCGCGACCGGGGAGAATGCCACGGGATGACGGGATGATAGAACTTCAGGAAGTTCTGCGCACAAAAGAGATCTGGGCCGTCGGCGGCGGCAAGGGCGGAATCGGCAAGAGCCTGATCACCGGCAACATCGGCATAACCCTTTCCCGGCTCAAGAAGAAGGTGCTGCTCGTGGACGCCGACCTGGGCGGCGCGAACCTCCACACGACGCTCGGCATCGGCGTCCCGGAGATGACGCTCTCCGATTTCCTGAACCGGCGGGTAGAGAACCTCCAGGACGTGATCATCAAGACCTCCATCCCGAACCTGAGCCTTATCAGCGGCGCCCAGGACTTCCTCGACGCAGCCAACCCCAATTTCGCCCAGAAGACCCGGCTCCTCCGCCATCTCGAGACCCTCGACGCGGACTACATCCTCCTGGACCTCGGCGCGGGCACTTCGTTCAACATCCTCGATTTTTTCCTTTTTTCGGACCATGGCATCCTCGTCGTGCTGCCCGAGCCCACGGCCATAGAGAACGCCTACCGGTTCATCAAGAGCGCCTTCTACCGGCGGTTCAAACGGGTCGTTGCCGACGCGGGGATCAGGGACATGATCGACGCGGCCATGGACCAGAAAAATGCGATGGGCATCCGCACGCCCTACGACCTGATCGAGCGCGTGAAACAAATGGAGCGCGAGGTGGGCGAGGTCCTCGAGCTCGAAGTGTTGAAGTTCAAACCGAAGCTGATCGTGAACCAGGTGCGCACCAAGAACGACATCCAGATCGGCTTCTCGATGAAGAGCGCCTGCCAGAAATACTTCGGCATAGACCTCGAGTATCTCGGCTATGTGGAATACGACGACTGCGTCTGGCAGTCCATTCGGAGCAAGCGGCCGCTCGCCGTTGAGTATCCCTATTCGCGGCCGTCTCGCTGCATCGAACGGATCGTCCATAACCTGCTCAGGAAAGAGCAGCTCACGCTCAGCATGCTCTACTAACGGGGAAGCGGGACATGATAAAAAAAATAGAAGACATGAATTATTACGAGCTGCTGGAGATCGGTCCCCGCGCGACCGCGCAGGAGATCCACCGGGCCTACGAGCGGATACGGCGCGTGTACGAACCGAATTCCATAGCGCTCTACTCTCTTTTCACCCCGGATGAGACCGCTGCAATACACCGTCGTATAGAAGAGGCGTACCGCACCCTCGTGTACGAGGACAATCGGAAGCGGTACGATGCCATGCTGACGACCAGGAACCGCCTGCAGGACCCGCCGCCCCCGCCGCCTGTGCCGAAATACCAGCCCCGGCCCGCTCAACCGGCGTTCTCCCTGCCGTCCGATAACCGTTACGTGGGCAACCAGGAACCGGCGGAGCAACCGCGCCGGCAACCCCACGCCGAACCTCCGCGGGAAAACGCTTCGGCGGTTTCACAGCTGATCGCGGAATTTACCGGCCCCGCGATCAAGGTCCTGCGGGAACAGCGCGGCCTGACTTTGCGGAACGTGGCGGACATCACGAAAATAAGCTCCCGTTACCTTGAATTCATCGAAGCGGAGAACTTCAAAAAGCTTCCGGCCCGGCCCTATCTCCGGGGGTTTCTCATACTCTACGCAAAGGCCCTCGGGTGCGACCCGGAGCGCATGGCCGGCGAGTATGTAAAGCGATACGATGCGGCCCTGGCGCCAAAACCACTCTAGCAGACGAAAAGAGCATTTTCCCCGGCTTCGCCTTTTTTTGAACCACGGCTGTGCTATAATCAACAGGTAACTCGATTAAGTCAGCCTTATACGAAAGGAGGTGAAACCATGAAAAAGGCATTAATCGCTTGTCTGGTCCTGTCGTTGTTCGTATTCGCCGGTCTGGTCACGGCCCAGCAGGCCCCCGTTTCCACGCCTGCAACAAAACCGACAACCACGGCCCCTGCCGCACCGACTAAAGCAGCGGCTCCTGCCACGGCTGCCAAGCTCAATCTTTCCAAAATGGAGATTTGCGGCTCGGTGGAGAACCACCAGCCTGTCGGCATCGCGGCATCGTTCCCCGCAACCCAGGAAAAGGTCTACTGCTATCTGGAGTTCAAGGACGTCCCGAAGGACACCAGCATCACCTATGTCTGGACGCTCGGCTTGAACGAGATGGCCAAGGTGACCCAGCAGGTCAAGAGATCCTGGAGGTGGAGGACCTGGGCGAACAAGTCACTCGGCGGCATGAAGGGCGACTGGAAAGTGGACATCCTGGATGAGTCGGGCGCTGTGATCAAGACCGCATCATTCAAGGTGGAATAACGGTTTATCAAACGAAGGACTAATAAACACCTAAGGCGCGGGAAATTAACCCTGCGCCTGTTTTATTTTTTTTCTTGCTCATTGAACTCTTCAGACTCCATAAACTCATCAGGCTCTACAAACTCGTTAGACTCTATAAACTCTTTTTTAGTTCCCTCTCCTTCCAGATCATATAGATCGCCGGATAGATGATCAGCTCCAGAATAGTGGAAGTGATCACGCCGCCGATCATGGGCGCGGCAATGCGCTTCATAATGTCGGAACCTGCGCCGTGGCTGAACAGGATCGGGATCAAGCCTGCGAGAATCACGCTTACGGTCATGATTTTCGGCCTGATGCGCTTTACCGCGCCCTCCATCACCGCCTCTTTGAGATCAGCCGTCGTCTTCAGTCTTCCTTCCCGTTTCCAGTGATCATACGCAAGTTCGAGGTAGAGGAGCATCACCACGCCGGTCTCCGCGTCGAGCCCCGCGAGTGCGATGATGCCGACCCAGACGGCAATGCTCATGTTGTAGTTA
>JBGOTO010000168.1:0-3622 GCA_041476485.1 Nitrospirota bacterium | reverse complement strand
CGGCGACCGATGCACGGACATCAAGCAAGGCGGGGCTTGTGGTCGACTTCGAAATTCCGTTCATTATCCGGCGCGCCTTGCGCAAAGCGAAGCAGCTGACCTGAGCAATCACCTCTTAGTTACAGTATATCATCAGGCGGTCGGGCCTGCCGCCTCGCGCATCACGGAAGCGTGAAGTAAAAGACCGAGCCTTCGCCGGGCTTGGACTCGACCCAGATGCGGCCGCCGTGGCGCTCCACGATCTTTTTGCATATGGCGAGGCCGATGCCGGTCCCCGGATATTTTTTTTCATCCGCATGGAGGCGCTGGAATATTTCGAATATCTTCTCAAAATGTGCCCGCTCAATACCGATCCCGGTGTCCGAGATGGAAAAGAGCCGGCCGGCCTGAATTACGGATTGTACTGCCGGGTCGCTAATCGATTTTACCGAGACGTGTATGCGCAGGGGCCTCTCGCTCCGGTATTTGATCGCGTTGCTGATGAGGTTCTGAAACAATTGAGTGAGCTGCGTTTCGTCCCCCGTCACAATCGGGAGCTCGTCGAAGGTGATCACGGCCTTGCTCTCTTCCACGGCCGCTTTGAGGTTCGCGAGCGCGGCCCTCAGGACGGCGTTGCAAGCAACCGGCTGAAAGGGTTTGGCCTTGGTGGTCACCCGGGAATAGGCCAGCAGATCGTTGATCAGCGCCTCCATGCGGGCCGTCCCGTTCATAATGCGGGAAAGATACTCGCGGCCTTTGGCATCGAGCCTGTCCGCGTATTTATTCAGCAGTAATTCGGAAAAACCTCCGATGGAGACGAGCGGTTCTTTCAGATCGTGCGACGCGACATGGGCGAAGTGTTCGAGCTCCGCGTTCGAACGCTCGAGCTCCGCCGTCTTCAGCTCCAGTTTTTCCTCCGCCCGTTTGAGCTCGGCGACGGCCCTTTCGCAGACGATCATTTTCTCCTCCAGTTTCGTCGCTACAATACTGCTGTATTTCCTGAGATACTCCTCATCTGCTTCCACCAGCGGCGCGTTCGAGGCGGGCATCGCCTTCAGCTTGCACTGCTCCAGTATGTCCAGAATCGCGTCCCATAATTCCTCCGGTTCTTTCGGTTTTACGATAAAGGCGTCCGCGCCGATGGAGACGGCAAGCTCCGCTTCCTTTTCTCCGGTATACACGGCTGAGTAAAAGATAAAAGGAATGGATTTCAGGTTATCATCCGTCTTGATGCTCCTCAAAAATTGGTATCCGTCCATCCTCGGCATCAGCGCGTCCGAGATGATCAGCTCGGGTTTATGAGTTTTGGCCAGTTCAAGCCCCTCCTGGCCGTCCGCGGCCTCGATAACCTTGCAGCCGTGCCGTTCGAGGTTGTACCGCAGAATCCTGCGGTCATCGGCATTGTCTTCAACGATCAGGGTTTTCATGGCGCACCCTTGGTCACGTTACCTTAAGTATGGAGTGTATCTTTTCCACGATGGTCAAAGGATCAATGGGCTTTTCAAAATAGCCGACGCAGCCCGCCGCGAGGACCCTTTCCCGGTCGCCGGCCATGGCGTACGACGTTATGGCGATGATCGGGACGTTGTAGCACGCTTCCGCTTTTTTTATTCGCCTGGTCGCCTCGATGCCGTCTATTCCGGGGAGACCGACGTCCATGATGATGAAACGGGGTCTTATTGCTACGGCAAGCGCAACTCCATCTTCCCCTGTTTCCGCGGCAACAACCTCATACCCGCTTCTCGTGAGGGCGTAGGAAATGAGCTTCAGACTGTCTTTGTTGTCTTCGATAACGAGGACTTTCTCCATGTTATCCCCCTATGTTCATCGGTATCCTTATCGTAAAGGCGCTTCCCTCGCCGTATTTGCTTATACAAAGTATATCACCCTTTAACACTTGCGTTACAAGCTTCCTGGTCAGATACAGGCCGAGCCCGGTGCCGGGAATGCTCGCCATGGGCGCGGTGACCAATCGTACAAAAGGCTGATAAAGTTTGGGGATGTCTTCTTCCCGGATGCCGATGCCGGTGTCGGTCACGGAAATTGCGATGCAATTTCCATGAAGTGCGGAGTTCGGAGTGGCGAGTGCGGAGTACCGACGTTCTTCCCCGAATTCCGCATTCCGCCTGTGCCCAGTGACTACGAGTGCTTGCGCGAGTGCAGGGTGCACTCCGCATTCCGCACTGAGCTGCGCAGCGATGCGCACGCTCCCTTTCTCCGTAAACTTCACCGCGTTGCTCACGAGGTTCAACACGCACTGGAGCAGTCTCCGCCGGTCCGTACGCATCTGTTGATGGACTGCTTCAACTTCCAAGGCAAGCCCTTTCTCCTTAATGTCTCTTGCAAATGTCGTAACAACCTCTGACAGGAGCTCGGAGAGCTCAAAATCCTCGACAACGGTCTCGACCTTGCCCGCCTCTATCTTCGAGACGTCTATCACGTCGTTTATCAAGGCCAGCAAATGTTTTCCGGACCTCAGAATCGCGGACAGGTTCTCCTTCTGCTCATCATTCAGCGGCCCCATCCATTCGTTCACCAGGATGCTGGAAAAGCCGATCACGGAATTGAGCGGGGTCCGCAGCTCATGGCTCATGGACGCGATGAACAGGGACTTGAGGCGGTCCAGCTCCTTCAACTTCATATTCGCCTCGGACAATTCCCTGGTCCGTTCAATGACCCTCTGTTCGAGCTCGTCATGCGCCTTCCGGAGCGCTTCCTCCGCCTGTTTATGTTCGATGGCAATACCGGCGATGTTGACCCCGATCTCGATGAGTTGCCTCTCGGCAGGGCCGGGACTTTTCTCTTCGCGGTAATACATGGCGAACGAGCCGAGCACCGTGCCCTGGTGCGAGATGATCGGGGTCGACCAGCAGGCGCGGAGCGGCGAGGCGAGGGCGGCGAGGTCCGGGTAATCGGCCCAGAGGGGGTCCCGAAGGATATCGGTCACGATGACGGGCTCCCGTCGATACATGGCCGTGCCGCAGGAGCCGGCCCGCGGACCGATGCTGGCGCCGTCGACGGCCTTCCAGTAGGCCTCGGGCAGGCTCGGGGCCGCGCCGTGCCGCATATGCGCCCCATCTTCGTCAAGCAGCAGGACGGAGTTGAGCATGCCCTCGGACTGGGACTCGATGAGCAGCACCAGGCTCGTGAGCACGTCCGTAAGCGGCGCGTCCGTAGCTATCATCTCGAGGATGCGTTTCTGGCCGTCGCGCAGGGCCTCCGCCCGTTTACGCTCGGTGATGTCGCGCGTCACGACGAGGACGTGGGGCTTGCCCTGAAATTGCACGACCCGTCCCCACCCGTCCAGCCAGCGCCAGGTGCCGTCCGCATGCCGGCCGCGGTGAATAAAGGTCGCCGTCTCGCCGGCCAGCGCGCGCGCCAACGATTCCCGTGAAGAGGGCTCGTCCTCGGGATGCACAAAATCGAACGAGTTGGCGCCGAGCACCTGGACCGGGTCCAGCCCCATCATGGTGCGGATGGAAGGACTGATGAATACGACCCGGCCCTGGAAATCCGTAAGCGCGATCAAATCGTTCGAGCTGTCGGTAAGCAGGCGGTACAGCTCCTGATTTTCTCGCAGCGCCTCTTCCGCCTGTTTGCGCTCGATGAACTGACCGATCTGGCTGACGATCGTCGACAGCAT
>JBGOTO010000167.1:0-3672 GCA_041476485.1 Nitrospirota bacterium | reverse complement strand
CCCGGGAACGAGATGCCGTAGATCCGCTGAAGCATCTTGTTCTTCTCATTGCCGCGCCAGTAGGCGCCTGCAATGGACAGGAGCTTGAATGCCTTGATCTTCGATGTCGATGAAACGTGCGGCCCGCGGCAGAGGTCCGCGAAATCGCCCTGCTCATAGATCGAGATCGATTCGTTCCCGGGCAGCTCGTTGATGAGCTCTACCTTGTACGTCTCACCTTTTTTATCAAAGAACGCCAGGGCCTCGGCCCGGGAAAGCGTCTTTCTCGTTATTACGACAGCTGCCTTGGCCAGTTCCGCCATCTTCTTCTCGATCTTCTCAAGGTCCTCCGGCGTAAAGGGACGATCGAGATCGAAGTCGTAGTAAAACCCCTCTTCGATCGCCGGACCGATGGCAAGCTTCGCCTGCGGGAAAAGCTGCTTCACCGCGTGCGCCATGAGATGCGAGGTGCTGTGCCAGTACACTTCGCGTCCCTCAGGCACGTCAAAGGTCACAATGGCAATCTCGGCGCTGCGTTCAACCGGGACGTTGAGATCCTGAAGATGACCGTCAATTTTTATGGCAAGCGCGTCTTTAGCGAGGCGAGAGCCGATTTTCTCGGCAACTTCCTGACCGGTGATGCCAGAGGCATACTTTCTGTCCTGACCGTCAGGCAGCCTGAGCTGTATTTCACTCATATGATTGATAACATAGATGATAGTACAGTAATTAAATCATGGTAGGCCCGGGCGGTATCGAACCGCCGACCTCTACCGTGTCAAGGTAGCGCTCTCCCCCTGAGCTACGAGCCTATGTGTTCCTTTTTGTAACAGCGAATTGTATGAAATTTCAGAGGGTTTGTCAAGAATAAAAACCGGAAGCTCTCTGAATTTTCCGGGTGGCGCCTCAGCTCCCGTTGACTTTCTTTTTCAGTTCATGCAGTTTATTCATGGCGTCGAGCGGCGTCATGGCATCGAGGTCCAGGTCCGAAATCTGTTTAAAGAGCAGCCCTGCCAGGCTTGCAAAGAGGCCGAGCTGCGGCTCTTGTGACGCCTTTTTATCATATTCTGTTGTTTCCCTTCCTACCTTCTTACCTTCTTCCCTTCCAATCTGATGCGCCGCCACGGGCTCTCCCAGTTCGTTAAACTCGGCCTTTTCGAGGTTCGCAAGTACCTCCTTGGCCCGCTGAATGACCGCTTGAGGCAGTCCCGCGAGACGCGCCACCTGAATGCCGTAAGACTTGTCCGCGCCGCCCTCCACGACCCTGCGGAGAAAGATGATCTGGTCGTTCCATTCTTTGATCGCAACGGTATAATTCTTCACGCGGTCCATCGTAAGGGCAAGCTCGGTAAGCTCGTGGTAATGAGTGGCGAACAGGGTCCGGGCCCCGAGTTTCGTGTGTATGTACTCGGCAACGGCCCAGGCGATGCTGATGCCGTCGAACGTGCTCGTCCCCCTGCCGATCTCATCGAGGACAATGAGGCTCCGGTCAGTGGCATTGTTCAGGATATCTGCGGTCTCATTCATCTCGACCATGAAGGTGCTCTGGCCGCGAGAAAGAAAATCCGACGCTCCCACGCGCGTGAAGATCCTGTCCACGAGGCCTATCTGCGCCTCTCGCGCGGGAACGAACCCGCCCATCTGCGCCATGAGCACGATCATCGCCACCTGGCGCATATAGGTGGACTTGCCTGCCATGTTCGGCCCGGTGATGATTAAGAGCTGGTTTTCCTCACAGTCGAGAAGCGTATCGTTCGGAATAAAACGCTCTTCGAGCGCAAGCTGCTCGATCACGGGGTGCCGTCCTTCGACAATCCGGAGCGTATCGTTGTCGAAGATCGCAGGCCGCGCATAATTGCCCTTTCCCGCGGCCTCCGCCAAAGATGCAAGACAATCGAGCACCGCAAGCCTTTTGGCCATGTCCTGGATCCGCGCGGTCCCGGCGGACAGGGATTCGCGGACCTGCTGGAAGAGGCGGTATTCCAGTTCGAGTATCTTCTCTTCCGCGCCGAGCACCTTCTCCTCGTATTCCTTGAGCTCCGGCGTGATGAACCGCTCCGCGTTCGCGAGCGTCTGTTTGCGGACAAAGTCCTGCGGCACGCTCGCCAGGTTCGTTTTCGTCACTTCGATGTAATAGCCGAACACCCTGTTGTAGCTCACTTTGAGCGAGCCGATGCCCGTGCGTTCCCGTTCCCTGCGCTCGATGCCCGCGATCCATCCCTTGCCCTCGGAGCTTATGGAGCGCAGTTCGTCCAGCTCCTGGCTGTACCCTTTTTTGATCAACCTGCCTTCCCGCAGCGTATACGGCGGGTCGTCGTGGACGGCTTTATCGATAAGCTGGAATAGGTCCTGCAAATCGTCCCATCCTGCCAGCAGGTCGAAGACCATGCGGGACCCGCGTCCCGACAGCAATTCCTTGATACGGGGCAAAACGGTGAACGACTGTTTCAGCGCAACGAGATCGCGCGCATTCGCCGCGGAGAGCGACACGCGGCTGATAAGCCTCTCCAGGTCATAGACCGACCCGAGCGCGGCCCGGAGGTCGGCCCGAAACCCGTGACTTTCCTTGAACTCAGCCACGGCGTCAAGCCGGCGTTCGATCTCGCCCGCGTCCATGAGGGGGTTCAAAAGCCACTCGCGCAGCTTTCTGCCGCCCGGAGAAGTGACCGTGTGGTCGAGGATGGAGAGGAGTGTTCCTTTCGAGGAACCGTCGTAGAGATTTTTGACGAGCTCGAGATTGCGGCGGCAGGTTGAATCCAGGACCATGTAAGCCCGCGCAAGGAACGGCTTTACGCTATGAATGTTCGAGAGGGTCGTCTTCTGCGTTTCTTCGATATAACGGAGCGCAGCTCCTGCCGCGGAAACGCCGTCATGCATCCCGCCGCAGCCGAAGCCGTCGAGCGAGGCGGTCTTGAAGTGGTCCAGCAGCGCGCGCAGGGCCGTCGTCCCGTCGAACGTCCAATCGTCCTGGGTATTGACCGCCTGGGTGTACTGACGGAGGAGGCCCGAAAGCCCGGCAGCGGCCTCGTACCCTTTCGGCAACACAATCTCGCGCGGGGTAAACCGCGAGAGGACCGTATCGAGTTCGGCAAGGTTGTCCGGACCCTCCACCTCGGCCATGAAGAAATCGCCGGTCGAGATGTCGAGGAAGGCAAGGCCGAAACCGTCCTTCGACGGACAGAGAGAAGCGAGGTAGTTGTTGTCCTTGGCGTCAAGCAGGTTGGAATCGAGCACCGTGCCCGGCGTCACCACCCTGATCACCTCGCGTTTGACGATCCCCTTCGCGAGCTTCGGGTCCTCCACCTGTTCGCAGACCGCCACCTTGAAGCCGTTCTTTATCAGCTTCTCGATGTAGCCGTCCGCGGCATGGTAGGGTATGCCGCAAAGGGGTATTTTGGTCTCCTGGTTCTTGTTGCGGGTGGTGAGTGTGATCTCCAGGACCTTCGAGGCGACGATTGCGTCGTCCCCGAACATCTCGTAGAAGTCGCCCATCCGAAAGAAGAGAATCGAGCCGGGATATTTCTTTTTTATGTCATTGTACTGCCGCATAAGCGGCGTCTCGTCGGACAAGCAGGAACCTCCGGTATTACTTCTTTTTTTTAAGGCGCTTGAACCCTTTTTCCAGGATGTCGAACGTCTCTTTCAGGTGCTGGGGCATGACCCTCAGGTCGTCCATAACGGACATGAAGTTGG
>JBGOTO010000166.1:0-3804 GCA_041476485.1 Nitrospirota bacterium | reverse complement strand
TTGCCTGAACGCCGGATGGTACGGACCGGCCAGGATGGTCCCGGGTTTTTCCAATTCACTCGTTGGCTGCAAGCCGATCCTGATCACGTCAATCCCCGCCTGTTCAAACCGAAGAAGAGCGTTGCGGCACAGCAATACAGCATCATCGAGCGAGAGCGGCGTGTATCCTCCGTTTTTGTAAAGCTCCTCCAGCGGCGTGCCTTTGAGCACCAGCAAGGGATAGATACGCACGAAGTGGGGCTTGAGTTCAATCACCGTGTCCACGGTATCCATGAAGATGTCTGACGAATCTCCCGGCAAACCGGCCATCAGCTGGAGGCCGATCGTGAAGCCGTTTTCTTTCAGGAGCTGTACCGCGGTTATCGTATCGCCTGCCGCGTGTCCACGGCCCGCAAGGGCGAGTACGCGATCGTCCATAGACTGGACGCCCAATTCAACGATGCTTACGTGATGGTCTTTGAGGAACGCAAGAATTTCGCTGCTGATGCAGTCAGGCCTCGTGGAGAGGCGTATGCTCTCGATCTGTCCTGACTGGAGAAAAGGACGGACTGCTTCGAGATAGGCGTGCTGTTCATGCCGGGGGAGGGCGGTAAAGCTTCCGCCGTAGAATGCTATCTGGACCGGCCCTTTTTTAACCCGCGAACCGAGATACATGCTGATCGTTTGGGGGATCGTTGAGGGATCAACGGGCCTTATTTGGCCGGAAATATTTTTCTGATTGCAGAATATGCACTGATGGGGGCAGCCGGAGTGGGGGATAAAAAAGGGAATGATCATAGTAATGAGTGCCGCGGTCAGTATGCCGCGCAAGAAAGGTGATTACTCAGGTCAGCTACTTCGTTTTGCGCAAGACGCGCCGAATAATTAAGGGAATTTCGAAGTCGACCACAAGCCCCGCCTTGCTTCATGTCCGTGCATTGGTCGCCGCGCGCTTCATTGCGCCTTCGCTCCGCAGCAGACCTGAGTAGTTACCAAAAAAGTCACTAAAGCTTATGGGAAAATGGTCTCGTTGTCAAGAACAATACGATTCTGTGCGTTTGACAAAGCTGGACCGCCTTGCTACAATCGAAACGATTTACCTATCTTCTACTATCTCAACTCAGGAGGCCCGCATGAAAGCAAAGGAACTCAGGACCGGTTCAGAACGGAAGCTGTACGTCGTCAGTATCATCTTTTCCACCCTCATCTGGCTCGCCGTGGCGGCGACCATCATCGGTCTGCTGTACGGACTGTTCATAGGGTTCTTCATCTTCGCGGCCCACGCGCTGATGATCGCCCACCTCAAAGGACACGCCGTGAAACTGTCGGAAGTCCAGCTTCCCGCCGTCTACCGCAAGGTGGTTGATGCCGCGCGGAAGCTCGGTCTGGAGACCACGCCCGATGCCTACGTGATGCAGGCCGGAGGGGCGCTGAACGCCTTTGCGACCAAGTTCATCAGCAGAAATTTCATCGTTATCTACTCGGACCTGCTCGAAGCATGCGATGAGAACGGGAAGGAAATGGACATGATCATCGGCCATGAGGTCGGCCACCTCGCCCTCGGACACCTGAAGAGCCTCTGGCTGCTCGTACCGGCGCGGCTCATTCCCTGGCTTGGTCCTGCCTATTCCCGGGCGCGGGAATATTCCTGCGACCTCTGCGGATACGAGGTCGCCGGCGAGCTGGAGCCCGGGATCAAGGGCCTTACGATCCTGGCTGCAGGCGGCAAGTATGGGAAGCAGGTCAATATCGACGCTTTCGTCAAACAGGCCCAGGACACCGGTGGTTTCTGGACCTCGGTGTATGAGCTGAACGCCAGCCACCCCTATCTGCCGAAGCGAGTCGCGGCGCTCATCAATTACAAAACACCGGGGACCACGCCGGCGGTCGGCAGAAACGTCTTCGCCTATCCTCTGGCGCCGATGTTCGCTTTCGGCTCCGCGGCGGGAGCGGGAGCGCTCGTCATGGTCTTCATCATCGCGATCCTCGCCGCCATCGCAATCCCGCAGTTCATCCAATTCAAGACCAGGGCCGAAAAAGCCGTCATGCAATCCACGTTGAAGCAGATGAATACCGCCGCGCAACAATATTATATGGAAAACGGCAAGTGGCCTTGCAGTGTGAACGACCTGAAGCTTCCGGAGGCGGCTGCCATGGCCGCGACGAAGAAGTGGGAGCTTGAGGTGAATTGCATGGACCGTCTCGCAGGGATCCTCTACACCGGGAAGGACGGAAAGCGGCATTACGAGGCGATAAACTTTGATTCCGGACAGATCAAGGGAGGAGCGCTCAACCAGTGACGGCCCTCGCGCCGTAAACGAACCTCACGATAAAATCGTCGCACACAGGCTGCGCCTCCATCGGGGTGCGGCCCTTTTTTCTTTTTACGGGATTACTCAGGTCAGCTGCTTCGCTTTGCGCAAGGCGCGCCGGATAATTAAGGAAATTTTGAAGTCGACCACAAGCCCCGCCTTGCTCGATGTCCGTGCATCGGTCGCCGCGCGCTTCATTGCGCCTGCGCTCCGCAGCAGACCTGAGTAGTTACCTTTTCCCGGGAATTTGCCGATTAGGACTTTACGAAGAGGGGGTGTTTTCGGCAAGCCGCGAGAGGGCCTCTTTCGCCGCGCGCTGTTCGGCTTCCTTCTTGTTCCTGCCCGTGCCGCTGCCGTAGACTTTCCCTCTGAGGGAGAGTTCCACGGTGAATTGTTTCCGGTGGTCCGGCCCCGTCTCGGAAATCACCCGGTATTCCGGGAGTTGTTTCAGCCGCTCCTGACAGAGTTCCTGCAATTGTGTTTTATAATCGATAGTACCGCGCATGACGCACGCTTGCTTTATTACATCTCCAAAGGACCGGATGATGAACGCCTCAGTCGCGTCCGTGCCTGCGTCGAGATAGATGGATGCGATGAGGGCTTCGAGAGTGTTTGCAAGCAGCGAGTCCTTGTCCCTGCCGCCGGTCTGCTCTTCGCCTTTCCCGAGCAGGAGGCAGTCTCCGAGGCCGAGATCGCGCGCAACCAGGGCGAGGGCGGGCTCGCTTACAACTGCGGCCCGAAGCCTCGACAGGTCCCCTTCAGTCGAATCGGGGCAGGTCTTCATCAGGAACTCGCTCACCACGAGATTCAGCACGGCGTCGCCGAGGAACTCCATCCGTTCGTTGTGGGTGAGAAGTCTGTTTTCGTTTGCGTAGGACTTGTGCGTAAGGGCGCGCTCAAGCAGTTCCGGGTCTTTGAACGTATAGTCGATCCGTTGCTGGAGTTCGGGACGGGGACGCATCTTATTTCCGGAATCGTCTGAAGACAACGCTGGCGTTCGTGCCGCCGAACCCGAACGAGTTGGACATCACCACGTCAACCTGCGCTTTTCTTGCCTTGTTGGGGACATAGTCCAGATCACATTCAGGGTCCGGATTTTCGAGGTTTATGGTAGGGGGAAGAATCCCGCGTTCCATGGCAAGAATGCTGACCACCGCTTCCACGCCGCCGGCCGCTCCAAGCAGATGGCCGGTCATGGACTTGGTCGAGCTCACCGCCAGTTTGTAGGCGTGATCGCCGAACACGGTCTTGATGGCCATGCTTTCGTTCTCGTCGCCGAACTTGGTGGAGGTGCCGTGGGCGTTGATGTACCCCAGCTCGGTCGGCGCAATGCCGGCGTCCTTAATGGCCATTTTCATGCACCGCGCCGCGCCCTCGCCCTTCGGAGCGGGCGTCGTTATGTGATACGCGTCACCCGACGCGCCGTAGCCGATAATCTCCGCATAAATGCGGGCGCCGCGCTGAACAGCGGACCCCATTTCTTCCAGGATGACGACGCCGGCGCCTTCGCCCA
>JBGOTO010000165.1:0-3809 GCA_041476485.1 Nitrospirota bacterium | reverse complement strand
TCATTTGCGAGAACGCCCCCGTCCACAAGGAACGGTGCAAGCAATGCGGCGCCCATGCGGTTTTCACCGAGCCCGTCGATATCAGCGTTCTCCACCTGAAGATGCTGGAATTCCTCGCTGTAGCGCCACGGCAGTCGTACCGTGTTGCGCTCAACGTCGCCGTGGAAGGTAAATTCAATAACAACCCGTTCCTGTACCACACGGAGAACATCAGCACCACCGGGATGCTCATCAAGGCGGAGGAAGTTTTCGCGCAAGGCGACCGGCTTTCTTTCTCGTTCTATCTCCCCGATGGCACGCGCGTCAGCGCGCACGGAGAAGTGGTGAGGATCGTCCAACAAGGGACCGCGTCTGACGGCGGTCTGTACGGTATAAAATTCACGGACATTGCTCAGAGTGTGCAGTCTCCCATCGATACCTTTATAAAAAACAACTCGAGGAATAAACGTTCGCTTGCACCGGGCTCTTGAAATACTATCCATTTCGTTTCTGAATCCGGAATCTTCCGTGAGATGGCCTCCTCAACCTCCCAGGGATTTCGAAGTGCTCTCTCAGGGAATCCCCCATTATAATCTTGCCTGCTTTGACTTATAATTTAATTACTTATAGGGCCCACAGGAAAAAAATATCCTGATAAACGTATGAAAACTTGTAAAAACAATAATTAAATGTTATAATTAAACAGCTTTAAATAGGAACCTGGTCTGAGGCGCGGTCATGAGGGACAACGACACGCTCATTAAAATAAAAGGTATTTTCGACAGTCTTTTGAGGCGTCATTATTTCTTAATGCTCGTTGCGTGTACGGGCATTGCGCTCTCCGCAGCCCTGTTCTTTTTTGCCCGCGGTTGGGAAGAGAAGCAGCTCCAGATAGCCTTCAACAGGGCGTCGGAGGACCACATTTCTACGCTCCAAAGAGGCATTGAAGAAAGCCTGCGGGAGCTGGAGTCAATAAACGCCTTTTATGCGGCTTCCGAAGTCATTACCCGAAAAGAATTCCACGATTTTGTCCGGCCCTTTCTGCTGCACAATCCCAGCGTCCAGGCCCTTGAGTGGGTCCCCCGTGTACCGGCTTCACAGAGAAACGCCTATGAACAAGCAGCCCGACGGGCCGGGCTCTCCGGGTTCCAGTTTACCGAGCGGAAGCCCCAAGGGACGACGGCGCGGGCCGGCAATCGAACCGAACATTTCCCCGTCTATTTCGTCGAGCCTTCTGCGAACAATAAACTTGAACTGGGTTTCGATCTTGCCTCGGAGCCGATACGCCGTACTGCCCTGGAGCAGGCCCGGGATACCGGCGCAATGGCGTCCACGGCAAGGTTACCATTGACGCAGGGAACGGACACGCAGTTTGGGTTCCTGGCATTCCAACCCGTGTATCGCAACGGGGCAAGGACCGATACCCTCGAACTCCGGCGCAGGAACCTTACCGGCTTTGCGGTCGGGGTCTTCCGCATCGGCGATATGATGGAGAAGTCCCTTTCATACCTTCAGCGCCAGGACATCGAGATCCATTTGTATGATGATACCGCGGGGCCGGGCAACCGGTTCCTGTATGCGTATCCGCAGTCTATCCACGTCACGTCGCCCCACAAACACGACGAGGAGAAGACATACTTCCAGAAGGGTTTGTACTATGCCAGAACTATCGACGTGGCGGGCAGGAAATGGACGTTCCTTTGCATGCCGACGCCTCAATACCTGTCCGCGCGAAGGACGCTGCAGCCATGGGTGGTCCTCGGAAGCGGCCTGCTGGTAACGGGTTTCTTGTCGGCGTATATTTTCATGGCCGTCAACCGGACCGTTCAGACCAGGCAGCTCACGGAACAGATAACAAAATCCAGGGAAGAGCTGGAACAGGAAGCGGCAGTACGCATTCAGACCGAGCAAACACTGCACATAAGCGAAGAAAATTTCAGCCAGTTGTTCGAGGATGCCCCTATCGGCATGGCCTTGGTAAGCGCGGATTATAAATTTTTCAGGGTCAACAAGACCTTATGCGATCTATTGCAGTATGCCGAACAGGAACTCATCGGGCTTGGTCTTGAAGATATTACCTACCCTGAGGACAGGGAAACGAGCCTCGACCGTGCGCAGCGTCTTTTTAAGGGTGAAGGTCTCCGTTATCAAGTGGAAAAAAGGTATGTACGAAAGGACGGCGGGATCATGTGGGCAAGCCTTACAGCCACGGTGGTCCACAGCGTTGACGGGAAAACATCCTATGGTCTCGGCATCGTTGAAGACATCACCGAACGCAAAATGACGCAAGAGGCGTTGATAGGGAGCGAACAGCGTTATCGTTCATTGTTCGACAGCATGCTCGAAGGGTTCGCCTATTGCAAAATGCTTTTTGAGCGCGACAAGCCCCGGGACTTCATCTACCTCAGCGTCAACAACGCGTTCGAAAAACTGACGGGGCTGAAGGACGTGGTCGGGAAAAAAATCACTGAGGTGATCCCGGGCATACGGGAAACGTATCCGGAGCTGTTCGAGATTTACGGCCGGGTGGCGCTGTCCGGCAAGCCGGAGCGGTTTGAACTTTATTCGAAGTCCTTCGGCGGCTGGCTGTCCGTTTCGGCCTACAGTACGGAACAAGGATATTTTATTGCCGTTTTCGACAACATCACCATGCGCAAACAACGCGAGCGCGAGATGGAAACGATTTTCAAGTTAAGCGTCGCCTTGCGCGGGGCATCTACGAGATCCGAGCAGCTTCCGATCATCCTCGATCACGTGTCCGACTTGCTGAAGGTGGAAGGGGCCTCGATCGCCATACACAACCCCGCATCCGGTGAGGTGATCGTTGAGCTTGGACGGGGGCAGTGGGAGAAATGGACCGGGCTGAGATTGTCGTCGGGCGAAGGTCTTCTCAGGCAGTGTATTTCGACCAGCCAGGTCTATGCAAACAATGACGCTTTGAGCGACCCGCGCTTGATTCGACCGGAGTTGGTCAACGATCTTCAAGCCGTAGTCTGCGTCCCCCTCATTGCGGAGGAACAGACGATAGGGGCGCTCATGACGGGCCGCAGCACAAACATACAGAAAGAAGAAATCCACTTGCTCAAGGCAATCGGAGAAATCGCCGCGATTGCCATTCATAGACAGAACCTTCACGAACTGGCCGTGCAGCAAATGCAGCACCTTGCCGCGCTGCATGAAATCGACGTCGCTATCAGTTCCAGCCTGGACCTGCGGCTCAGCCTGAAAGTGCTGCTTGGACACGTGACCAAAGAGCTCGGCGCGGACGCCGCAGCCGTGCTTTTGATGAATCCCCATACGCAGACGCTCACGTATGCCGCCGGCCACGGGTTCCGCACGCGCGAGATAGAACAATCACGGATCAAGCCGGGCGAGGGATGCGCGGGCCGCGCCGCCCTCGAGCGCGCGATCGTCAGCGTTCCTGATGCCGTCAAGAGTAATACGATGTGCGCCCATGTCCAGCTGTTAAAAGGCGAAGACTTCGTCTCCCACCATGTCGCCCCGCTTATCGTGAAGGGACGGGTAAAGGGCGTGCTTGAAGTCTTCCACCGCTTTCCGCTCTTTCCCGACGCCGCATGGACGGACTTTTTCGAGGCCCTCGCGGGCCAGGCGGCCATCGCGGTGGACAGCGCCACCCTGTTTAACGACCTGCAGCACGCGAATGAAGAGCTTGTCCTGGCGTACGACGCGACGATCGAAGGCTGGTCCAGGGCGCTGGACCTGCGCGACAAGGAGACGGAAGGCCATTCCCTGCGCGTGACCGAGATGACCGTAACGATCGCGCGCGCGATGAGCTTTCCCGAGGACGACCTGGTACATATCCGGAGGGG
>JBGOTO010000164.1:0-4037 GCA_041476485.1 Nitrospirota bacterium | reverse complement strand
GAGAAAGCGAATGTATCTGGATGGTAAACCGCGATTTGATAGACGAGAAGAGGTCCTCGAAATAGTCAATCCCGAGTTCGGGGTGCACGCCCCCCTGCATCAGGATCTGCGTGCCGCCCTGCGCGACCGTCTCCTCGATCTTTTTGAAAATTTCCTCGTTCGTTAAAATGTAGGCTTCCGGACTGTCCTCCTCGCGGTAGAACGCGCAAAACCTGCACTTGTTCACGCAGACATTGGTATAGTTGATGTTGCGGTCGACAATGAACGTCACGAGCCGCTCAGGATGGAGCCGTGTTCTGATTGCATTCGCGAGTTCGCCCAGTGTCAGGAGGTCGGCGTGGTTGAACAGGACGAGGCCCTGGTCAGCGGTGAGCCGTTTTCCTGGGGTTATTTTGGATAGTAGTTTATCGATATTCATGGTTATGGATCAAGGCAACTGTGCTTGCACCCGCGTTTTCGCAAGAGCAGGGTGTTGCCGTCTCTTACGCCGACGCGGTCGGCTCGGTCCAAAATTACTTCCGCACCTTCACGACATTATAAACCGTGTCCCGTTCCACGGGCGTGCGGCCCGCCTGTTTGATGAGATAGACGATGTCGTCCTTCGTCATGCTGCCGTCCGTCGTACCGCCCGCTGCCTTCGTAATGCGCTCTTCTACTACCGTACCGTCCAGATCGTCCACGCCGAAGTTTAACGACACCTGGGCGATCTTTTCTCCGAGCATGACCCAGTACGCTTTGACGTGGTCGAAGTTGTCGAGCATAAGGCGCGAAATGGCCAGGGTTTTGAGATCGTCGAACCCGGTCGTGTAGGCAGCCTTTTTGATCTCCGTGTTCGGGGAGTGGAAACTCAGCGGGATGAAGGCCTGGAAACCGTTGGTCCTGTCCTGCATGTCTCGCAGCCTGAGCAGATGGTCGATACGGTCTTCATAGCTCTCGATGTGGCCGTAGAGCATGGTGGCGTTGGATTTCAGGCCCACGCCGTGGGCCGCTTCCATTACTTCGAGCCAGCGGTCGCCGGTGATCTTCTCGGCGCACAAGGTGTTTCGCACAGCGGGATTGAATATCTCTGCGCCGCCTCCGGGGAGAGAGCCGAGGCCGGCCTCCTTGAGCGTTAGGAGTGTATCGGTGAGATTCATGCGGGACAATTTCGACAGGTAGTCGATTTCAACGGCGGTAAACGCCTTGAGGTGAATCTTCGGGAATTCCTTTTTCAAAGACCGGAGCATGTCCAGGTACCATTCGAAGGGGAGGTCGGGGTGAAGACCGGAGACGATATGGAATTCGCGCACGCCTTTTCCGGCGCTGCGGGCCTTGTTCAAAATGTCGTCGATGCTCATCTCGTACGCGCCGGACTCTCCCTTGCTCCTGCTGAACGCGCAGAACTTGCATCGGTTCACGCAGATGTTCGTGGGGTTGATGTGCATGTTCCGGACGAAATAGACCCGGCTGCCGTTCTTTTTCCGCGCAACATCCGAAGCCATGCGGCCGAGCGAAAGCAGGTCGTTGGATTTGAACAGCACAAGCCCGTCGTTACCGGTCAGACGACCGCCGGATAGAACTTTTTTCTTGATAGATTCGATTGACATCTTTCAGTTTTAAGTTGATGAGTTTGTATCCTAAGCGGGAATTATTGCTTTTCCGTTAACGTTCCGGTTGCGGGATCGTAATCATATTTGTCGCTCTTTAAGGTCATTCCGTTGAATGTTGCCAGCTCGTTCAGGTCCGCGGGATACCTGCCGTTGGCGGCATAGAATTCCTGGATCGACTTCTGGACTTGTTGAACATTTACCGAGCTATCGAGTTTCTTTGCGCTTTTTAAGGATTGGACCATGGTGTTCCCGTATTGCTGCACGGGGTTCTTGTCGTCTTTGCAGGACGCAAGCGTTACGAAAGAAATAATCATCAAGACAAGCAAAAGTGAAAACCGGTTCATGGCGCCTCCCTGTACGCGGTTAAACGAAAAGTATGCACGCAAAAATCAGCTACGAAAAAGGACCTTTCCATCAACCATCGTCATAATACTTGATTTTGTTTCCCTGAGCAAGTCCGAATAGATGTCTCCTGTATTTTTCTTTGGCAGCGGAACAGCTATAATATCGGCTTTTTTGCCTGGTTCGAGCGTGCCGATCTCTTTGCCCATGCCGAGCGCTTTCGCACCGCCGATGGTAGCCAGTTTGAAAATATCCTTTGCGGTAACGCCATCACGCCGATGAATTTGTAACGCGTACCGCATCTCGTCCCACATGTTCAGGCTCGGCGAGCTCGCCAAGCTGTCAGTCCCAAGTCCGACGGTTATGCCTGCATCCAGAAATTTCTTCAGCGGCATCCTGCCGACCCCGGTTTCCTTGTTGCTTCGCGAGCAATGGGCGACAGGGGTCCTGGATTTTTTCAGGATGCGGATATCGTCGTTGGTTGCCTGGACCGCGTGCACCGCAAGAAAGTCGGGGGACAACAGCCTAAGCTTTTTTAGATATACGAACGGCGAACCAGCCGAAGGCGCCCATGCCTTGTCCCATCCGGCGGCCTGGTAGAGCCGGTCAAGTCCGCCCCTTTTTCTCTGGAGCAGCCTGAGCTCGTCTTTCGATTCCGCCACGTGCATGCTGAGTTTCATTTTGTGCTTCTCGACGGATTTTTTAATTTGTCGGAGAACTGCCTCAGACACGGTATAAGGAGTATGAGGAGATAAGCCATTCTGTATCAGTCCGCTGTTCGGTGCTCTTTTACTTATCTCTACCCCCTTACCCCTGAACCCTGTACCCATGCTGATAATTTCATGGAACACGAAAGCCCGAAGCCCGCTCTGTTTCAGAAGGGAAGGGCTTATACCGTGCGTGCAGATCTCGGCAACGCTGGTGGTCCCCGTGCTGACCAGCGCCTCGATGTTTGCCCTTACCGCGGCCGCGTAATCATCAGGGGTGAGCGTTTTCTTGGCCCGTACGAGGTTCCGCAGCCAGTCGGGAAATGTCCCGGCCCGTATGGCATCCAGCAGGGGAGGCAGTTCCAGGTGGGTGTGGAGATTGATCAGGCCAGGCAGAAGGACGGCATTCTGCAACCGGTCGATACGATGACCTGGATATTTTTTGATGATCTGTTCTGCCGGACCGACGGCAAGAATGGTCCCGTGACTGATTGCGATCGCGCCGTTGTTGTCTGGAGCGGCTTTCGGATGTTTGATGAGAAGTTTTGTGGAGATGAGTATCATCGAAAAAATACAGCTCTCATTGCCGTCTCAAGCCGCCCGCCTTTTTTTTCCCACCTCTCGTGAAAGCAGATAAACGATAAGCTGATTCAGGCTTACCCCTTCTTCTTTAGCCTTGTCAATCAAAGCCTTGTGCAGTGATTTGGGAGTGCGGGCAAGTATCTTTCCACTGTAGAGGCTTTCTGTTGAAGGCTTAGGTATGCTCCTGTCTTCGGCCTTCGCTGTTTTCAACCACAGACTCTGCGCGATCTCTACCTCTTTAACTGCGTCCTCCGCTGTCTTGCCGAATGCAGAACATCCCGATAAATCAGGAACAGTCGCAACATATCCTTTATCCTCTTCGCTGTAAAAAATTTTTATTGGATACCGCATTTAATCCTCCTGCTTCAGCTTTAAATCATATTCCTCGATTATTTTTAGAAACTGCTTCACCTGGTAAGGTTTGGCCATACCGCCGACATTTAAAAATTTAGAATTTCAAAAACGTCTTCCCTGGTATAAGTCTTATGGCTTCCTTTGCCACCCTTGTATCTAAAATCCAGAGCCTCTGCCAATTTGCAAAGCTCTTCGAACCGTACTCCCTGCGGGTTATTCCTGACTTTTTCCAGCAGTTTCTCTGCTTTTGACATGATGTGATGATAATATCGCATATAATATCATTCGTCAAGTGATTTATCTTGCTGTAGTTATTTTCCACTGCTTCTCAGCCTTCGAGCTCGCAAGCCGGCAAGCGGTATAAAATGGCATCCTTAATCATGTATCCGGGATCGTATATCCTGTATCTCGGTGTTTATGGTGACAAATTTTGTCACTCAGAACTGACAATATGCGTTCATTT
>JBGOTO010000163.1:0-4091 GCA_041476485.1 Nitrospirota bacterium | reverse complement strand
GCCTTCGCGGATCCGGGAATCGTCGCCCATCAGCACCGCGCCCACGTTTTCCTCTTCGAGGTTGAGCGCCATTCCCATGACGCCGCCCGGGAACTCCAGAAGCTCTCCGGACATGACGTTATCGAGCCCGAAGATCTTGGCGATGCCGTCTCCGACGGTGATCACGGTCCCGACTTCGGCGACCTCGACGGTCTTCTCGAAATCGGATATCTTCTTTTTTATGATCTCGCTGATTTCCTGTGCTTTGATCTGCATTGTAAAACTCCTTTAGTCAGAGGACACGGGGCAGTCCTTCTGTTTTTCAATTCATCAATTGGTTCCGCATCTTGTCGAGCTGGTTCTTGATCGTCCCGTCGTAGATAACGCTCCCGATCTGGGCGCGCACCCCTCCGATGAGCGACGGGTCCACCTGGGAGTCGACGTCTACCTGCTTGCCGGTAAGCGTTTCAAGCTTCTTCTTGATGTCCGCCAAATCCCCGTCGTTGAGAGAAACGGCCGTGGTCAACCGCGCCATGGCCCGGTTCTGGCGCTCCGCCAGGATTTCCAGGAATGCCACCTGCACCTCTTTGACGTACCTGATCCTTCCCGTTTCGGCCAGGTGCTCTATGAGGCGCTGGGTCGCCGGCTGCAGGCCCAGTTTCCCCGCCAACTCCTTGATGACCGCGATCTTATCAACCGGAGTGAAGACCGGGCTGGCAAAAAGCTTCCGCAGGGCCGGCAGGGAGTCAACGGCGCCGACAAACGCGGCGAGGTCGGCCTGGATCTTCTCGACGGTCTTTTTCTCCTCGGCGATCTGCACGATGGCCTTGGCGTAGCGCTTTGAAATCGTCCGGATCAACCTTTGCCTCCCACGTTGGAGATATATTCCTTCACGATGCGCTCATGGTCCGTGTTGTTTATCTTCTCTTTGATTCTGCCTTCCGCAAGGTCCAGGGAAAGGTGCGACGCCTCGGCAGCCAGCGCGGCCCTGGCCTTCCGAACTTCCATCTCGATGCCCTGCTTCACCTGGTTCTGGATGTCCTGGACCAGTTTTTTCCCTTCTTCCACCAGGGCCTGCTTGTCCTTCTCGCCGCGCGCACGGGCCTCGGCGAGCATCGCGTCCGTTTCGCGCTCAAGGTCCTTGATTTTCTGCTCCATCTCCCCAACGGCGCGAACGGCGCGCTCACTGGCTTCCTGCGACTCCTGCATGGCCTTGGCGATCGCGACGGAGCGGTTCTTGAAAAAATCGATGGCGGGTTTTCTCGCGAAATAGATGACGACCGCGGCTATAACGGAGAAATTGACGATCCTCGGCAGCCAGTCGTGCAGGAACGTAATCGCTTCATGGCCGCCCTCTCCGTGGGCCGCTTCCCCGGCAAACGCGCTTGCCGCAGCGGTCAAAATTCCCATCAAACAGAGGAGGGCTACCTTCAATTTTTTCATATTTATCATCTGGACGTTCCGCTTATCTTTTATCTTTCTAACTTCTGACTTCTGTATTCTGACTTCTGAGACTACACCGCTCTCCCGAGCAGCTTGGTTGAAATTTCCTGCGACAGCCGTTCAGCCTCTTTCTTGAGGTCGGTCCTGGCCGCGCCCGCCGACGTTGCGATCTCGGCCCTCGCCTTGTCCAGCAATTCCCCGGCCTTCGCGCGTTCCGAGGCGATCAGGTCCCGCTGCGCGTCGAGGCCTTGCTGGTAATTCGCATTATACCCCGCCGTTGCTTTTTGTTTTGCTTCGGCCAGCGACGCATTATACTGTTCCAGCAGGGCCTGCATGCGTTTCTGCGCCGCGTTTGCGTCGCCGAGCGCGGAACGGATGTCCTGTTCGCGTTCCTGGATGATCTGCCTGACCGGCCTGAAGAGAATATAATTGAGGGCAACGAGCAACACGAGGAAGTTGGCGAGCTGTATCAGGAGTGAGGAGTCAAGATCTACCATAATCGCACGTGCCTCTGAGATACGGAAAGTGATCGTCTGGCGTCAAAAAAGACTCAAGAAATTAACATAACGTAGGAACATTGTCAAGCAGTTTGACGATAAAAAAAGGATGAAATCCCCCGGTCTTCGGCGCCAAGCCGGGTGCGCGTGGTCCCGCATCGGGACAAGACAACAAAAAGGGGCCTCAAAAAGCAGTGAGACCCCTGAAAAAGGCAGGCAAAAGATATAGGGAAACCGGGAGCTACGCCCGTGGAACTGATTCCTTCTGCAGAAGATACTCGTGCATGGCCTTTGCGGCCTTTCTCCCGGCGCCCATGGCGGAGATGACGGTGGCGGACCCGGTGACGATGTCCCCTCCGGCGTACACGCCCTCGATGCTCGTCTTGCCCGTTTCTTCGTCCGCGACGATATAGAGCCGCTTGTTGACGTGAAGATTTTTCGCGCTCTGGGGGATGATGGGATTGGCGCCCGTGCCGAGCGCGACGATGGCGACGTTCACCGGGATCGTGAATTCCGAGCCCTTGATCTCCTTCGGAGACCGCCTGCCGGACTCATCGAGTTCGCAGAGGTCCATCCGGACGCACTCGACGCCATTCACCTGGCCCTGATCGTTCCCGAGGATCCTTACGGGATTGGTGCAGAGTTCGAACGTGATCCCTTCCTCCTGGGCGTGGTGCACCTCTTCCTTCCGCGCCGGCAGCTCCGTGAGGGAACGGCGGTAGATGAGAATGACCTCCTTGGCGCCGATGCGGAGGGCCGTCCGGGCCGAGTCCATCGCGACGTTCCCGCCTCCGAAGACCGCCACCCGGTCTCCGCGCTGCACCGGGGTGTCGTACTGCGGGAACTGGTAGGCCCGCATCAGGTTGATCCGGGTCAGGAACTCATTGGCGGAATAGACGCCGTTCAGGTTCTCGCCGTCGATGTTCATGAATTTCGGGAGGCCCGCCCCGGACCCGATGAAGCAGGCGTCGAACTCCTTCATGATCTCGTCGATCGTGAAGAGCTTGCCGGCAACCGCGTTGGTCGTGATCTGGACGCCCATTTTCTTGAGCACTTCGATCTCGCTGTACACGATCTTCTTCGGCAAACGGAATTCCGGAATGCCGTAGACCAGGACGCCGCCGGGCTCATGGAGCGCCTCGTAGACGACCACGCTGTGCCCCTGGCGCGCCAGTTCGTAGGCGCAGGTGAGGCCCGCGGGACCGCTGCCGATGACGGCGACCCTCTTGCCCGTCTTCGGGGCCGTTTCCGGCGCTTTGGACCCGCCGTTCTTCAATGCCTGGTCCGCGGCGAACCGTTCGAGACGGCCGATGCCCACGGGTTCGAATTTCTTTGCCAGGACGCAAAGCTTTTCGCACTGGCTCTCCTGGGGACAGACCCTGCCGCAGACAGCCGGCAGGAGATTAGCTTCTTTAATTATGCCGATGGCTTTTGGGAAGTCGCCTTCCCGGATCGCTTTGATGAACCGGGGAATGGGGACGCTGACGGGGCAGCCGGTCACGCAAGCCGGGTTCTTGCATTCCAGGCACCGCGACGCTTCCTGCATGGCCATTTCCGGCGTATACCCGAGGGAGACCTCCTCAAAATTGGAGCGCCTGATCTGGGGAGGCTGCTCGGGGATGGGTGTTTTTTTGGGTACGATCTTTTTCGGGGTTTTCGCTGCTTCAGCCATTTCTTTGCCTCTCCGGTGAAAAAGTTTTTCACTATACAACGTCTCTTTATTCGCAGAGCATGCCCGTATGCTTCTGCTTCCAGGTGTCAAAGGATTCCCGCTGTTCCGGGGTATAGGTTTTTTGGCGCGTCATGAGGATGTCCCAGTCGACCTGGTGGCCGTCGAACTCGGGGCCATCGGTGCAGGCGAACTGGGTCTTTCCTCCGACGATCACGCGGCACCCGCCGCACATCCCGGTGCCGTCCACCATGATGGGGTTCAGGCTCACAACGGTCTTTACGTTGAAGGGCCGCGTCGCTTCCGAAACGAACTTCATCATGATCGCCGGTCCCACGGTCACGACCAGGCCGGTGCCGCCTTTTTCGAGTTCCTGCTTAAGGGCCTGGGTCACCACGCCCTTCATGCCTTTGCTCCCGTCGTCCGTGGAGACGAGCACCCGGTCGCAGACCTCTTCCATCTCTTTTTCATAGATCAGGAGGTATTTGGACCTGGCGCCCATG
>JBGOTO010000162.1:0-4123 GCA_041476485.1 Nitrospirota bacterium | reverse complement strand
GCATGAAAAAATTATTTTGTATCGCTTTCATGATCGTGCTTCTGGGCTGCGCGCGCCAGGACGAGAACGTGATCAGAATCGGCGCTGCGGGTCCCATGACGGGCGACCAAAGCAAGATGGGAGTGGACCTCAAGAACGGCACGGAGCTCGCCGTCGCCGAATGGAACGCAAAAGGCGGCGTGCTCGGCAAGAAGATCGAGGTCGTCGTGGGCGACGACCAGGCGGACCCGAAGCAGGCCGTGTCCATTGCGAACAAGTTTGTCAACCAGAAGACCGTTGCGCTCGTCGGACACTGGAACTCGAGCTGCTCCATCCCCGCGTCGAAATATTACAATGACGCGAATATGGTGATGATATCGCCGGCCACCACCAACCCGCAACTCACGCTCCAGGGTTTCAAACGGGTCTTCCGCGTCTGCGGCACCGATGACCAGCAGGGAAGGGTCGCCGCCGAATTCGTCCTTCAAAAACTTCGTCCCAAGAAGGTGGCGATCATCCATGACAAGACGGC
Source organism: Nitrospirota bacterium (assembly GCA_041476485.1). Taxonomy (GTDB): domain Bacteria; phylum Nitrospirota; class UBA9217; order UBA9217; family UBA9217; genus JBAZLV01. Next base: position 3,612 of record JBGOTO010000162.1, on the reverse strand, counting down.
CTACGGGCAGGGGCTGGCGGATTATTTCAAGAAGTCGCTCGGCGACAGGGTGCAGGTGGTCTATTACGGCGGCATTATCCAGCGCGATCCCGATTACAAGGCCGTGCTCACGACGATCAAACAGAGTAAACCCGACGCCTACTTTTTCGGGGGCATCTATCCCGAAGCAGGCAGACTTGTTCGCCAGGCAAAGGAGATCGGCATGAACGTCCCGATGGTGACCGGCGACGGCGTATACGATCCCACGTTCATCAACATCGCCGGCAAGGCCGCTGAAGGGACGTATGTCACCTTCGGCAAGGAGCCGGCCGGGCTTTCGTCGGCAAAGTCGTTCATGGAAAAATATAAAGGAAAATACGGGGAGCCGGGTCCGTACTCTATCTACGCCTACGACGCGGCAAACATCATCCTGACCGCCATTGCCGAGACCAAAACCACGGATGGGGCGAAGGTCGCCGAGTACATATCGCGGAAGACGTTCCACGGTGCGTTCGGCGATATATCCTTTGACAAAAACGGCGACGTTACCAAGGCGCCTTATGTCATCTGGCAGGTGAAGGACGGGAAGTTCGTAGAAGCGCGGTAAATCCGAAGGTAGGATGGTCGGAAGGTTCGTCTTCAAAAAACATGTTCACCCAACAACTCATTAATGGACTGGCTCTGGGCGCGGTGTATGCCTTGATCGCGCTTGGGTACACGATGGTCTACGGCATCCTCCAGCTCATCAACTTCGCCCACGGCGAAGTGTACATGCTCGGGGCGTACCTGGGCATCATCGTTCTCGGCGTCCTGACCTGGCTGGGGCTGACCGCCTTCAGCCTTCCGCTCTCGCTCTTGATCACGGTGCTCGTATCCATGGTATTCTGCGCGATGTACGGCGCGGCCATCGAACGGATCGCTTATCGCCCGCTCCGCAACGCGACAAAGCTCGCGCCGCTTATCAGCGCCGTGGGCGTGTCGATCATCCTGCAAAACTTCGTGATGCTCGCCCAGGGCAAGGAGTACAAGAATCTTCCGCCCATGCTCCCCTCGGAGGGCGTCACCGTTCTCGGCGCCAATGTGTCTCCGGTCCAGATCTTTATCCTCGGCGCGTCCATTCTCATCATGCTTGCCCTCCACCTCTTTGTTGAAAAGACGCGTCTCGGAAAGGCCATGCGCGCCACGTCCCAGGACCGCGTCATGGCCGGCCTCGTGGGCATCAACGTCAACCAGGTCATTTCCGTTACGTTTATGATCGGCTCGGCCCTCGCGGCCGTGGCTGGAGTGATGGTGACGCTCTATTACGGCGTGGTACACTTCTTCATGGGCTATCTGGCCGGCATCAAGGCGTTCACCGCGGCGGTTTTGGGCGGGATCGGCAGCATACCCGGGGCCATGCTCGGCGGGTTCGTGCTCGGGCTGATCGAGAACTTCTGCGCAAGCTACATCTCGAGCGTGTATAAAGACGCCTTCGCCTTCCTCGTCCTCATCATCACGCTCATCATCCGGCCTTCCGGCCTTCTTGGACAGAAATCCATGGACAAGGTGTGAGATTATTTGTCTCAAGCTGTTACCACTGTGGAGTTTGCGTGCAGAAGACACCAGAAACGCAGACTTCTTCTGTAATTTTGATTGGTCTGGTGGGGTATTTTAAGGGTATATGGTAAAGAATGCGGTTTGAAACTTGCTGTGTTGCCAAGGGTAAGAATGACAATGAGTTCAGGAAGAAGTCTTGTCCGTCAGATATTTATACCAGCGCCCTGATCTGCGGCAGCTTTTCTTCGACTGCCTTCCGGCCCCGCCGGAGAAGTTCCCGGGCCTTCGAGAGATCGTAAAGGGCGATGCCCTTCGCGTTCACCTGAACCACCACGTCCGCGAGTTTTACCTCCTCCCGCGCGTTGCGCGAGGCCCAGAGCGACGACAGATGGGCCGCAATGTTGATCAGATTGTCGAGCCGGTCCAATTCGAGCGCTTTGTAGTTCACATTCACGGCGACCACCTGCCTCACGCCTAATTCGTCCCGCACCGTCCTGACCGGTATCTGGCTGGCAACGCCGCCGTCGACCAGCATTTTTCTATTGAGCTCGGTCGGAGTGAAAATAATAGGCAGGCTGCAGCTTGCCTGCACCGCTTTTGCGACGGAGCCGGTCGTGATGCTTACTTTTTCTCCGGTCCGAAGGTCGGTCGCCACGGCGGCGAAGGGGATGGAGAGGGCCGAGAATTTCTTCACCGGCAGGATTTTTTCCATGAAGCGGTGGATGCCGTCGCTTGAAATAAGTCCTTGCCGGGGGATGGTGAGTTTCAGGACGTCTTTCCATTTGGCATGCAGGAGTATCCGCCTGATATCCGGCAGGGCCATGCCTGCGCAATAGAGCGCCCCGACGACGCTGCCGGCGCTCGTGCCGGCTATGGCGCGGATGGGGACGCCTTCCAGCTCCAATACTTCCAGGACGGCGATATGCGCGAGGCCGCGGACCGCGCCGCCCGAAAGCGCCAGCCCGATCCCCGGATTTGCCTGCTCAGACATAGGTCATCCCTTTTGTAATGGAGAGAAGGGGAGAGAGAACGTTATTTGCTTGAGAGCCTTTTTACGGTGTCCTTGACGTTTGCTCCCACATCGTCAAAGGCATAGAGAATGCCGAGATAGATCGAGGAAGACTTGGGCGAACATTCTCCCGCTACGAGCCGTTCTTCATGCGCGGTAGCGAAGTCATTGGCCATACGCGAGATGCTATCGCTCTCCGCCAGCGTGTTCTCAATGAGCTCCTGTGTTCCGATCACCGCTGCTTCACCGGCTTTTTTGAGCACGTCTTTCGCCTTGATGAACAATTGAGCGGTCTCTCGGACGGCCTTGTCGCTGAACAGCATGCCTTCCTTGGTCCGGGCGCGGCTGCCTTCTATGATGCGTTTGATGCTGACCGCTATTTTTTCAATGTGCGAAGGAACGGCCAGGAGGGACCGCGCTTCGTTGTTTGCCGAGGCCATCTTGGCGAGCGCGGCGGTCAGGACATCTTCTTTCGCATGGATTTCGTTGGCGAGCTCATCAGCCTGGCTCAGGGATGACAGCTTGTTTTTTACGAAGCCCTCCTCCGCGAGTTCGAGCATCTCCTGGGCTTTATGCATAGTCATGAATATCTCTTTTTTCAGGTCTTTCAAAGTCTGCTCCGCCATGCGACAAGCTCTCCTTTTCGTCTCTTTCTCTACTGTCTCGAGTCGGTGTTCCGCTCGGTGCTACAGAATATACCAGAAATCCGACAATATGACAATTTTTTTTATAATCGATGATCCCTGATGGGGACCGACGAAGCGAAGCGGTTGACCTGAGTATTTACGAAAAATGTACCATGTTTTATGCATCCTGCGGGGTTTTTTCTTGACTTCACAACGGGCCGCTGGTATAACCATCATCATCACACCATCCCCGCGCGCGGAGCAGAGCATGCCCTTTTTTGCCGGAGAAATCTTTGTCAGCGAGGTCTATAAGAAGCCGGTGCTGGACCAGACCGGCGAAGAGATCGGAAAGCTCAAAGACATCATTGTCGGCACGGGAGAACCGTTCCCCGCGATCACGAGCCTCGTCGTCACGGCCGGCAAGAACACCTACCTGCTTCCCTGGGACCTGATCAATCTCTT
>JBGOTO010000161.1:0-4171 GCA_041476485.1 Nitrospirota bacterium | reverse complement strand
TTCCGGTCATTATCGGCGATTCGGCAAAGGCGCTCAAGACAGCGGAAAAACTTTTTGCCTACGGAGTGTACGCCACGGCGATCAGGCCGCCGACCGTTCGAGAAGGGACCGCGAGGATACGGACGACGCTCATGGCAACGTTCTCGAATGGGGACATAGATACGGCGCTCGACGTTTTTGGGAAGCTCAAGAAGGAAGGGTCTCTGTAGAATGCTTCATTCGGCTCGCAAACGGGTTATCGTCGTCACTGGAGCTTCCCGCGGACTTGGCAAAGAGATCGCCCTCAAATTCGGCGGGGCCGGAGACAGAGTGGTGGTCAACTTTTTGGATCGTAAAGGGGACGCCGTCGCGGACGAAATAGCCCGCAGTGGTGGAGAGGCCTTTCCATTCCGGGCTGATGTCAAGTCAACCGATGAAGTTGACGCGATGTTTGACCAGGCGATATCGCGCTGGGGCGGGATCGACGTCGTCGTGAACAACGCGGGGATTACGAAGGACGGCCTGCTGCTGCGCATGCCGGAGCAGGATTGGGACAATGTTTTCGAGACGAACCTGAAGGGCGCATTTCATGCTATCCGCTCGGCGTCCAAAATCATGATGAAGCAGCGCCGGGGCCACATCATCAATATCTCCTCCATCGTCGGCGTACAGGGACGTGAAGGGCAGGCGAACTATTCTGCTTCGAAGGCGGGCCTTATCGGCTTGACCAAGGCGGCGGCAAAAGAACTCGGCAGGTTTAATATCAAGGTAAACGCCGTCCTGCCCGGTTATGTTCCGACTGACATGGGGGGCAAGGTATCCGACGCTGTTCATGATAGAATATTGCAGGACAATGCGCTCGGCAGGGCGTCCGATCCTGCGGAAGTTGCGGACTTTATCTATCATCTGTCTCTCATGAACAATGTGTCCGGCCAGGTGTTCAATCTGGACAGCAGGATAGTATGAGAGGCAGTTTGTAGCCGGGAGTTGGTAGTGAGATCCAAGAGCTGTGAACCATGAGCTATGATTAAAGGTGTCTTCATAACAGGAACAGACACGAGCGTGGGCAAGACGTACGTGGCCGTGGGTATTGCCGTTGCTCTTAAACAGCGCGGAGTGAATACCGGAGTCATGAAACCGGCTGAGACAGGCTGCAGCATGCGCGCTGGCCGCTTGGTCCCCAAGGATGCGCTTCTGCTTATGAAGGCCGCGCGTGCGCGCGATCCCCTTTCTCTTGTAAACCCCTATCGGTTTCGAAAACCTCTTGCGCCTTCCGTTGCCGCCGAGCTCGAAATAAAGAAGATCGATCCGAAAAAAATAATCGGCGCGTACCATGCGCTTTCGAAATGGCATGACTTCATGATCGTGGAAGGGGCAGGTGGCATTATGGTCCCTCTCACGCAGCAGTATCTTTATCTCGATCTTGCTTGCGAGCTCGGCCTTCCCGTAATCGTGGTCGCCAGGCCCGGTCTCGGGACCATCAACCATACGCTGCTTACTCTCTCCGCTCTGAAGGAACGGGGGATAGCGATCTCAGGCATCGTGATAAATTACGCACAGGATGGAAAGGCGGGGACGGCGGAAAAAACCAGTCCTGCGGTGATAGAGAGGATGTCCCGAGTTCCGATAACGGGGATCATTCCGTTCGGGTCAAAAAAATTTGGTACGATTGCAGACCACCTTATAAAAACCAAAATTTGATGACTTGCCCTGATCTTTGGGTTGACAAAGCATACCCAGGCTGATATTATCCCCCTAGTTTTGTTGTAACTGCTCAGGTCATCTACCGGGAGATTTATGTCCGCCATTGTAACGCTGACGAGTGATTTCGGAGGGAAAGACGCCTTTGCCGGGAGCGTGAAAGGCGTTATCCTGAAGATCAACCCCCAGGCCCAGATCATCGACATATCGAACGAAATAGCGCCGCAGGACATCTGGGAAGCGGCCTTTACGCTGAAGTCCGCCTACAATCATTTTCCAAAGGGGACCGTGCACCTTGCCGTCGTGGACCCCGGCGTGGGAAGCGGCAGGCGTCCCATCATCGTTGTCACGGAAAGTTATTATTTCGTCGGCCCGGACAACGGGTTGTTCAGTCTGATCTTTCAGGAAGCGGAGAGGATCAGAGTGCACCATATCACCGCGAGCCATTATTTTCTCCCGAACCCGGGTCCGACGTTCCATGGAAGGGACATCTTCGCACCGGTTGCGGCATGGCTTGCGAAGGGGATTCCGTCCGGAAATTTCGGCGAAGAAATTACGGACTTTGTGAAATTGAACGTTCCGGTCCCTAAAAAATCGCCCGATAGTGTAGAAGGGCATATCGTACATATCGACCGCTACGGGAACAGCATTTCCAATATTACCTACCTGGACGTCAAAGGACTTCTGCCTGAAGGCAGAGACCCCGGCTCTCTGGTCCTGACGATCGCGGGAAAGACGATCAAGGGCCTTAAAAAATTCTACGCCGAGGCCGCTCCCGGCGAACCGGGCGCCATCATCAACAGCTCGGGCTATCTCGAAATATTCCTGTTCAAGCAGAACGCGCGCACCGCTCTCTCCGTCAAGCGGGGCGATGTCGTCGGCCTCTCGCTCCAACCGTCAACGTAGACACTTCCTTTTTCCTGCCTGCCAAGATACCTGTTGTGTAACCCCCTTTGGAGTATTATAATAAGCGCCATGAAATCCTTTCACATCATAACCTTCGGCTGCCAGATGAACGAGCACGATTCCGAACACATGACCGGCATCCTTGAAGAACAAGGCTGCTCTTCGGAGCCGGACCCCGGCGATGCTGAGCTGGTCATTTTGAACACGTGCAGCATCCGTGAAAAGGCGGAGCAGAAATTTTACAGCGAACTCGGCCGCCTGAAGCAATTGAAGGACGCGCGGCCGGGCCTCAAAATCGCGGTCGCGGGCTGTATTGCGCAGCAGGAAGGCGCAAAGATTCTCGCGCGGGCGCCCTATGTGGACATGGTGTTCGGTCCTTCGGACATAGCGAGGCTTTCGGAGATGGTCGAGAGCGGGATGTCCCGGTCGGGGCCCCTGGTGGACACTGCCGGAGATCCCCGCTATCATTTGAAGCGGCTGCCGACAACGCGCACCGACAGGATAAAAGCCTGGGTCTCCATCATGTACGGGTGCGACAATTTCTGCACCTACTGCGTAGTGCCTTACCTACGGGGAAGGGAGCGCTCACGGCCTGCCGCGGACATCGTGAACGAAGTGCGCGAGCTTGCGGATAAAGGCTACAAGGAAGCGACCTTGCTCGGCCAGAACGTGAATTCCTACGGCAAGGGCCTCGAAGGAGACGTGGATTTTCCATCTCTTCTCGGCATGGTGAGTGACGTCGCCGGCATCGAACGGGTCAGGTTCGTGACTTCTCATCCCCGCGATCTGTCGGACGGGCTGATCACGGCAATGTGCGACCTTCCGAAGGTCTGCGAGTCCCTCCATCTGCCGGTGCAGAGCGGCTCAGATCGCATTCTCGCGGCCATGAACAGGCGTTATACGCGTTCCGAGTATCTCGACAAGGTAGCGAAGCTGCGGCAGGCCGTTCCGGACATCTCGCTCACCACGGACATCATCGTGGGGTTCCCGGGCGAGACGGAGCACGATTTCGAGCTGACGGTGCAGCTCCTCGAAGAAGCGCGGTACGATGGAATTTTCGCGTTCAAGTATTCGAAGAGGCCGGGAACGGCCGCGCTCGAGCTTTCAGGCCATCTTCCCGAAAAAGTGAAGGAAGCGCGGCTCGCGCGCGTGCTTGAACTTCAGAATACGATCTCTTTAGAGAAAAATAGAAATCAGGTTGGTGTGATCACCGAGGTCCTTCTTGACGGGCACAGCAAAAGAGGGGGAAAGCTCTCCGGCAGGACGAGGGGAAACAAAACGATAAACGTCGACGGGCCCGCCGACCGTATCGGCTCGCTCGTCCACGTCAGGATCACTTCCGCGGGCGCGAACTCGTTCATCGGCACGATATGCGAATAGCCTTTACCACGCTCGGATGCAAAATCAACCAGTTCGAAACGGACGTCATGCGCCGGGACTTCGAGACCCGCGGCAACGAGGTCGTACCGTTCGACGCGGAGGCCGATGTCTATATCATCAATACCTGCTCGGTGACCGCGAAGAGCGACTATGAGTGCAGGCAGGCGATCAGGTCTGCGGTGCGGCGCGGTCAGGGCGCGCAAGT
>JBGOTO010000160.1:0-4232 GCA_041476485.1 Nitrospirota bacterium | reverse complement strand
CTCGAGCACATCGCGAGTTGTACCCGGCATCTCGGACACGATAGCACGGTCCTGCTTGAGCAATGCATTTAACAACGAGGACTTGCCTACATTCGGCCTGCCCACGATCGCGGTTGCAAACCCATCCCGCACGATCTTCCCGTAGGTATAGCTTGCAAGCAGCTCGTCGACGCGATGGACCACGCGCACTAGGTCATCTGCAAGCGGCTCTCCCGACCCGGTCTCGAGGTCCTCTTCGGGAAAATCGATTCCCGCCTCGACCGAGGCGAGGAGCGATAAGAGCCGGTCTCGGAGCGCGGAAATCTCCGTTGACAGCCCGCCGAGCAGTTGCTCATTCGCCGCGCGAAGAGACAGCTCCGTCTTCGACCGGATGATGTCCATTACCGCTTCCGCCTGGGCAAGGTCTATTCTGCCGTTCAGAAACGCCCGCTTGGTAAACTCGCCCGGCTCGGCCTGTCGCGCCCCGGCTGCGACGAGAAGCGCCATGGTGCGCCGAAGCGGAGCCATGCCGCCGTGGCAGTTTATTTCGACAACGTCCTCGCGCGTGTACGTGGCCGGCGCGCGCATCACGCTCACGAGCGCTTCATCGACCGCTTCCTGCGTGGCCGGGTCGATGACATGGCCGTAGTGAAGGGTATGCGTGCGCCCGGGATGAAACCGCCTGCCCGTGCGCGGCCTGAACACGTTGGCAGCGACTGATATCGCGTGCGTGCCGCTGATGCGGATGATGCCGATGCCGCCTTCGCCCGGCGGCGTAGAGGCGGCGCATATGGTGTCCTGCTCGTACATGGACGGTATATTACCACAAAGGGCATTGCCTAAAAACATCTTTTTAGGACGCGGAGACAAGATTTTATGATACAATAATTCCGAGGCAGCGCATCCTTATGAAGACACAGGATATAAAGAAGCTGGTCGAAAAGTATTCACCAGAACAGATAGAAGCTTGTATCCGGCAACAGATAGAAAAAGGCGAAAACGCCTGCGAAAGCGTGGACGCCGCCGATGAGGTGATCGAGGAGTTGAGCAGGGCCGAGGTTGTGCGCGAAATGATGGACCAAGGGATGAAATTTTCCGACGCGCTCCGGGAGCTCGGCCGCAGGATACGGGCGGTGTACGGGAAGGATGAAGAACAATGAACGACAAAGCTCTTTGGGAACGGTATAAAAAATATCTCTGCGTGGTCCCCTCCCTCGGCCTGAAGCTCGATATCAGCAGGATGAACTTCGCCGATACCTATCTGGACCGCATGGAGCCGGAGATGCAGAAAGCCTATAAGGCCATGGACGAGCTCGAAGCCGGGGCCATAGCCAATCCGGATGAAAACCGCATGGTCGGGCATTACTGGCTCAGGGCCCCGGAGCGCGCGCCGTCAACGGACATTCAGAAGCAAATTAACGACACGCTGCAGACGATAAGAGATTTTACCTTCTCGGTGCATGCGGGCAAGATCATGCCCCGGAAACGGGCGCGGTTCACGCGGTTCGTGAGCATTGGGATCGGCGGCTCGGCGCTGGGGCCGCAATTTCTCGCCGACGCGCTCGGCTCCCGGTCGGACAAAATGAAGCCCCATTTTTTGGACAATACCGATCCGGATGGGATCGGCCGGGTGCTTACGGAGATCGGGGATGAATTGCAGGACACCCTTGTCATCGTAATATCCAAAAGCGGCGGCACCATAGAAACGAGAAACGGCATGCTGGAAGTTGAAGCGGCCCTGCGGAAAGCCGGACACACGCTCGGGCGGCATGCAGTAGCGATTACCGGCGAGGGCAGCAAACTCGATGAGACGGCAAAAGGCGGCGGGTGGCTTGCGCGATTTCCGATGTGGGACTGGGTCGGCGGAAGAACATCCATAACGTCCGCGGTCGGACTTCTTCCCGCCGCACTCCAGGGAGTAGATATAGAAGGCTTGCTGAAAGGCGCCGCGCTCTGCGATGAGGCGACCCGGAGCAAGGATACGCGCTCCAATCCGGCGGCGCTCCTTGCCCTCGCCTGGCACCATGCGACCGGAGGCAGGGGGCAGAAGGACATGGTGATTATTCCTTATAAAGACCGGCTGCAGCTCTTCTCCAGATACCTCCAGCAGCTTGTGATGGAATCTCTTGGCAAGGAGAAAGATCTGGGCGGCAAGGTCGTCAACCAGGGGATCGCGGTCTACGGGAACAAGGGGACCACGGACCAGCACGCCTACGTGCAGCAGCTCCGGGAGGGAGTAAATAATTTTTTCGCCACGTTTATCGAAGTGCTTCACGATCACGATGCGCCGTCCCTTGAAGTGGAGCCGGGCGTCACGAGCGGGGATTATTTGAGCGCGTACCTTCAAGGCACGCGGAACGCCCTTTATGAGAACGGTCGGGAATCCGTAACGATCACGATCGAGAAGCCCGATGCCCAATCCATTGGCGCGCTCATTGCGCTGTATGAACGGGCGGTCGGGTTCTACGCAACGCTCGTGAATATCAACGCCTACCACCAGCCCGGTGTTGAGGCGGGAAAGAAAATGGCCGGCGCGGTGATCAAACTCCAGATCGATATTCTGGATTATCTCAGGAAGAATGAAGGCAAGTCCCTTACTGCGGAAGAGATTGCCAAAGCAGTCGGCGCGGAAGAGCAAGCAGAAGCCGTCTTCAAGATCCTGGAGCATGCAAGCGCGAGTGGCGACCATAAGATAAAGAAGAGTGAAGGGAAGAATGTGTTCGAGGCGAGGTACGGGATACCGTAAGTAAAACGAAACAGAAATTCCGAAACAGCGGTTAGATTAAAACCAGGCTCTTCTTGACCTTCATTTTATCAAAATAGGCCTTGTCTGCCGTAATCATTATGCCGTCTTCCTGTAAAGCCACAGCATGATAAACGGCATCATAAAAAGTGACGCCACGATGTTCTTTCATTAAATCGTAAGTTTCCTGAATGAGTTCCGCGGTAATCTTACGCTCTCTAAACTCATATTCAAGGAGAAGCCCAAGAATTTTGTTCGCCTCCCTTGGCTTTTTGAGGCCCAGGACATTTCCTACTTCATAGACCCAAAGGGACGGAAGCATGAAATCATGCTCCTGGGCCAGCCACCCATTCAAAAGGGACAGGGCCTTGTCCTGGCCCTCCTCGTTTTCACCGATTACCCATTTCAAAATAACCGAAGCATCGGGGACGAATATTTTCACGCCCTTTTCCTGTCCTTTCTCAGGGCTTCGACTATTTCATGCCTGGACAACGCAGTGCTCTTGGGCTTCAAAGCCAGCAGCCTGTCGGTGACCTTGTCCCGCTTTAAACGCAAGAGTTCCTTCCTGAGCGCTTCGTTTATTACCTTGGCGCGCTGACCCGCGGGCACAAGGGCCTCCATTTCCCTCTGGATGTCTTCCTCAACGAAGAAGTTCAACTTTTTTAACGGAGCGCCCATATATACCTCCAATACAGACGTATTGCTGCTACCCATAATTTATACTTATTTATCGCGATTGTCAAGCCCCTGGTCTTGTATGAGGTTCTCCTTCTCTTTCGCCAGGAAACGCACCCTTTACCGGGGATGAATGCCCAGTGACGCAGGCGTAATCGTCGAGTTATTAAATACGGTCAATGGTTTTGAACAATTTGACTATTTCCTCTTCCGTATTATAAAAATGCGGCGACACGCGAAGCCCGCCGCCGCGGGCGTTGACCATGATCCCCTTTTCCCGCAATGCGTCGCGCATTCTTGCCGGATCAAACTTGCCCGAAAAAGTAACATTCCCACCCCGCTCTTTCCGCGCCTTCGGCGTCAGGACCGTATAGCCCCTGTTCTCGGCCTCTCGAATGGTCAGGTCGCCGAGGTCGAGCACGCGGCCCTCGATGTTTTCGATCCCTACTTCAAATAAAAGTTCTATCGCCGCGCCGAGACCGAAGATGCCCATGAGGTTCATCGAGCCCTCCTCGAATCTCAGGGCACTTGTTTTCAGGCGAAAGTCAGGGCAGTCGAAATCGAATTCGTCCTGAACGCACTTCCATCCCACGAGTGGAGGGGTAAGGCGCTCGGCAAGCCCGCTCCTGCAATAAAAGATGCCGATGCCTTCAGGCCCGAGGAGCCATTTGTGAGCGTCGGCTGAGAGGAAATCGACGCGATATTCTTTTACATCCATGGGAATGATGCCGAGGCTCTGGATCGCATCCACGCAGAAAAGGACCCCCTTCTCTCGGCAGAGCTCTCCTATTTTTTTCAGATCGGCCCTGAACCCGTTCGAGAACTGGACCGAGCT
>JBGOTO010000159.1:0-4473 GCA_041476485.1 Nitrospirota bacterium | reverse complement strand
TCCCATGGCAGGCACCTGCTCCCACCCCTGCGGGACCGGTATATCGGGGATACTCCTCGGCCCGACTATCAGTATACTGATCACCGCGGCTGCGCTGTTGATTCAGGCGCTCTTCCTCGCGCATGGGGGGCTCAGCACCTGGGGAGCGGACATCGTGTCCATGGGCGTGGTTGGTTCTTTTACGGGGTATTTCACATTCAGGGCGCTGCGAAGGGTGAAGATAAACATGGCCGTCGCGGGCTTTATGGCGGGGCTTCTCGCGGACTGGGCAACCTATCTTACCACCTCGGTCGAGCTTGCCTCGGGCATCCGGGGCGACTCGCCTTTTATGCCGCTGTTTTGGAAGATACTCATCGCCTTCATTCCGACTCAGCTTCCGCTGGGAATACTCGAAGGTGCGATGACGGCAGGCATGGTGGTTCTGCTGTATAAGAAACGGCCCGACCTCCTCGTGAAGATGCGGGTGATAAAACCAGGGGAGGTGGCTATATGAAATTTCGGATTGCGGATTTCGGAGCCTGCACCCAGCGGTTACGAGTGGCAGCGCGAATGCAGGGTGTGCGGATTTGTTTCGTCGTATTCCTGGTCGTGGTTTGTTGCTCGTCACGCGTTACTGCCGCTGACAAATGGCCCGGCGTGGATGAAGCGGTCGTTGAGAAGGTCGCAAAAGAACACGGCAGGGAAAAAAGAGAGCCGCTGATCAATACGGACCAGGGAGACCTGCTGCTTTTCGTATTTCTTCTTGCAGGAACAATCGGGGGATTTGCCGCGGGTTATTACTGGCGGATACTTATGGTCGAAAAGGCGCCGGTCGCCAGAAGAGAGAAAAAATAACAGGCTGGTTGCAAGGAATGCTGAATGGAATTATTTTCTGAATATTTTAAGAAAGACCACCTTCTCTCAAGGACCGATGCAAGGGTCAAACTCCTTGTTTCCCTGGTCATCCTCGCAATGGTCTTGAGCTACAAGGGCTTTGCCCTTCCCCTCCTCGTGATGACCCTCTGCCTGTTTCTCTGCGTCAGGATGAAGATACCCTTAAAGGTGTTCATGCTGAGATTTTCTGAGCCTTTGTTCATTGCCGTTGTGGTGCTTCTTCTGAAATTCTTCTTCTCCGGAAAGGACGCGCTCTTTTCCTTGAACGTCTTCGGCATGGAGGTCGTGGGACACCGGGACGGACTGGTGGAGGGATTGCTGATAGGCAGCCGGATCATCGGTGCGGTGTCCGTTGTGGCGGTCATGGGTTTCTCCACCCCCTTTACCGAATTCATGGCCGCTCTTGCCTGGCTTAGGGTCCCCAGGGGGTTTATCGAGATATTGATGTTCGCATACCGCTCTATTTTCGTGCTTCTCGAAGACGCACTGGTGATTTACAGCGCCCAGAAAAACCGTCTCGGCTATTCAACCGTCAGGCGCGGGCTGAGTTCCTTCGGCGTCCTGGCGGGCTCGCTGACGCTGAAGGCATTTGATCACAGTCATAACACGACGGTCGCAATGGTCCAGAGAGGGTATGACGGCAGCATGCCGCTGTTGAAGCACAAACCGTTTCAGTATTCCGATATTATCGTGTCGGTCTTATTTATCGGCGCCCTGGGAGTTGTATGGAAAATATAATCAGATCAGCGGTTGCCATAGAATCCTTCACCTATCCCGACGGTACGCAAGCCCTGTCAAGCATCAACCTTGAGATCAGGAAAGGAGAGTTTGTCGGCTTGCTCGGCTCGAACGGCTCGGGAAAGACGACGCTCCTCAAGATCATGGATGGATTGATAAAGGATTTCAAAGGCAGCGTCCTTCTCGACGGCGCGGACATCAGGAAGCTGTCGCCGAAGGACATTTATAAAAAAGTCGGGCTCGTGTTCCAGAATCCCGACGACCAGCTCTTCGCCCCGACGGTGTTTGAAGACGTTGCGTTCGGGCCGATCAACATGGGGTTTGCCGAGGCAGAGGTCGCACGCCGGGTTAACGCCGCGCTTCAGGACGTTGAGATGGAGGGCTCTGCGAAGAAGTCCATCCATAACCTGAGCTTCGGACAGAAAAAAAGGATTTGCATCGCCGGCCTGCTCGCCATGGGGCACGAGATTCTCCTTTTGGATGAGCCCACAGCCGGATTGGACCCCATGGGAGAATATACAATGATGGGCCTCCTGACCCGGCTGAACAGGGAAAAGGGAGTGACCGTGATCATGGCGACCCACTGCGTAGACCTGGTCCCCCTGTTCCTTGACCGGCTCTACATCCTGAGCAAGGGGCGCATCGTGCGCGGCGGGCCTCCATCCGAGGTGTTTACGGCGCCAGAGGACATGGCCCAGGTTAAGCTCAGGCTTCCGCATATCGCCGAACTGATTTACCGGCTTAAGCATGAGGACCGGCTCCCTTTCGAACGGGTCCCGCTCACCGTCGGCGAGGCGCGAAGGGAAATCATCAGGACAATGAAGGACCACCATGCGTAAAGGATATGTCCAGATCTACACAGGCAACGGAAAAGGCAAGACCACGGCTGCCCTGGGGCTCGCCGTGCGGGCGGCGGGGGCGGGGCTCAGGGTATATTTTGCGCAATTTATCAAGAACAGAAAGACGAGTGAGCATAAGGCGCTCGAAAAATTTCAGGACAGCGTAACCGTGAAGCAGTACGGCAAAGGCTTCATCATGGGCAAAAAACCGTCGCGGGCCGATATTCAGGCTGCCAGGGATGGATACGAGGAAGTCAAGAACGTCCTCAAGAATAACCAATACGATGTGGTGATACTCGACGAGGCGAACGTGGCAGTGCGGTATGGGTTGCTTACGGCGCAGGATCTTCTTGAGCTCATGGCGTTGAAGCCGGGCAGCGTCGAATTGATTATAACAGGACGGTATGCCGACGAGAAGGTCATCGCGGCGGCGGACCTCGTAACCGAGATGCGAGAGGTCAAACATTACTGGGAACAGGGAGTGACGGCGAGACGTGGAATCGAAAAGTAAAAAACTCCGGTCCGGCTACACCACGGGCGCGTGCGCAGCGGCGGCGGCAAAAGCAGCAACGCTGCTCTTAATGCGGAATTCGGAATGCGGAATGGCGAATGCAGAGAAAATTCGAAACGTTGAAATTCCGTTTCCGGACGGCAGCAGGGTCACGTTCAAGATACATGATGCAGGATTCAGGATGCAAGAGAATACGGCATATGCATCCGTAATCAAGGATGCGGGAGATGATCCGGACGTCACGAACGGAGCGGAGATCGTAGCGACAGTTCGGAGTGCGGAGTTCAGGCTGCGGAGTACGGAGAATCCCGAAATAATTATAAAAGGCGGGAAGGGTGTCGGTATTGTAACCAAACCCGGTCTTGCTGTCCCTGTGGGAGAGGCTGCGATAAATCCCGTTCCGAGACGAATGATAGCAAACGCCGTCATGGAATCGGTTTCAGCGGATGGTTCTCGAATTCCGCATTCCGAATTCCGCATTCCGCATTTGGAAGTCACTATCTCCGTTTCCGAAGGTGAAGCGCTTGCGAAAAAAACATTGAATCACCGTCTCGGCATCATCGGCGGCATTTCCATTCTCGGCACAACGGGCATCGTAAAGCCTTTGTCCGATGAAGCGTGGACGGCGACCGTCAGTTCCTCCATGGACGTGGCGCGGGCCATGGGCCGGGAAGAGGTCGTGCTGTCCACCGGCAGGACCTCGGAAAAAGCCCACCAGAAAAAATACGGTCTTCCCGAGGACTCCTACGTGATGATGGGCGACTATACCGAATTTTCGCTTCGTGAGGCGAAGCAACACGGTTTCAAGAGGGTCCATCTTTGCGCCCAGTGGGCAAAGATGATTAAGATCGCGATGGCGACGCCCCAGACCCATGTGCGGCATGGGGCCCTTGAAGCAAAAAGGGCAGCGCAGTTTCTTTCGGAGATCGGCATACCAATTCCCGGTACAAAGTCGTTCAACACGTCGAGGGAAATCTTCGATTTTCTTCATTCCACGGGCCACGATCCGCTTGCCGCATTGTCAAAAGTCTGTGTTAGAGCGAAACAGTATGCCGACGAAGTCGCCTCGGGGGCGCAGGTGGTCGTGCATCTTGTGTCCTATGAAGGGGAAATTCTTGCAGACAGTGAATAAGCTTTTCGTCATCGGGGTCGGGTATCGTCCTCTGGACGAACGGGCGCGGAAGGCAGTTCTGAATGCAGAGGTGATACTTGCGTCAAGCAGGCTCTTTGATGTTTTTAAACGGTATGGTGAGTATGAAGCTGTCAAGGACCGGATCAAAGTCATCAACAAGGTACCCGAAACGATCACTTTTATTAAAGAACGTTTTTCACATTCCGCATTCCGCAATCCGCAATCCGAAATTCCTCCGGTCGTTCTTCTCGCGTCCGGAGATCCGCAGTTTTTCGGCATCGGCAGAAGAGCGGTAGAGGAATTCGGAATCGATGCGGTCGAGATTCTTCCCGATCTCTCGAGCATTCAGATTGCCTTTGCGAGGATCAAAGAGCCCTGGG
>JBGOTO010000158.1:0-4690 GCA_041476485.1 Nitrospirota bacterium | reverse complement strand
TGCGTAAAAAGTCCTGCGGTTTTAAACTTGGATGAGGAGCGCAGGCGCGTTCCGTTGTCCTTGTCGGCGCTGAGGCAATAACATCGCCGAAGGGCTTATCATGTCCCGGCCGTCGAAACCCGCCGGTCTTCCATTTTCTCAGATTGTCCTGCACTCTGCCTTCAATCGGTTTTCTGAAGAGCACCCACGGTTCCCACATTGACCGCGGCATAACGCTGACATCCTTGAACTCCTCATGGGCCGCTTTCGGCCGGTCGCCGCCGCGCATGGTCATTACGAGCCGGATGATTTCTCCCCGGCGTTCGAGTCCTGCGTCCGACAGGGCGGATGATACGATGTGCGATAATAATGGGTTTGATGCAACAACAACGTTCGCGCCGGGAACTAGTTTGGGCAAAAGCAACCTGGCCCAGAGGAAAAAGAAGGAATGGAGTTGTTCTCGCTGGTTATCGTTGAGTGTAGTAAACCTCGGCAGCGGCGATCTCACATGCCCGTCAAAAGACGGCGGTATTCTCCAGACGCCGCCTTGCCCCTTCCTGAGTTTTAATTGTTGTTCCGGCGTATATTCATGCAAGCCATAGGGCGGGTCGGTGACGACCGCGTGGATGCTGTTATTGTTTTGTCGCTCCAGCCAGTCGAAACAATCGGCATGATACAGCGTCGCCTTCCCGATACTGATCGGCTCTTCCCATTTTTGCACGGCGGTTATTTCACGCTGCAACCCGCTGATTAAGTCCGATTTCAAGTGGTACACGCCGCGATTTTCGCGCACGAACAAGTCCGGTGTGTTCAACCGAAGATAGGAACGAACAGATGAGGCAGGAAGCGGCCCGATTACTCTCGAGACCCTGTCTTGTATATCTTTGACGGAAAGCGGCTCTGATGTTAAAGTCATTGCCTGTAAGATGGCATCGCGAATACGGCCGGGCGCGTTTCGGCTGGCATCATCGTTCATACAGCAAAGTATAGACGTCCAGACGTCTTTAGTCAAGAGCAAATTGCAATGAATAAGTCGCCGGGTTTCGCCCGACTCAACCCGACCTCCATGCTGTGCTATAATTATCGTATCGCAAAAAAAATATTTAATTGCCGTAACCATGGCATCAGGAGGACCCCCATGAAAACCACTCTTCGCTTACTCCTCATTGTTCTCGGTTTCAGTCTTGCGTTCGCGTTGCCGGGAGTTATCTTTGCCTCCGGCGGGTCGTCTGACGCGCCGGTCGTTGTTCCGACCGACCCCGACATCACCAATGCGAAAAAGGCGATCAAGGACAAGAATTGGGACAAGGCCATCGAGCTGCTCAATAAGGCGGTGGTGCGTGATGACAAAAACGCGGACCTTTACAACCTGCTGGGCTACTCCGAACGCAAGCACGGGAACCTTGACGTTGCTTTCAAGTACTACGACCGCGCTCTCACGCTCGATCCCAAGCACCGCGGCGCGCACGAGTACATCGGCGAGGCATATCTTATGGCCGGCAATCTCGCCAAAGCGGAAGAGCACCTGGCCAAGCTGCAGAAGCTCTGCTTCCTGCCGTGCGAAGAGTACCGTGACCTCAAGGCCGCCATTGCCGAGTACAAGCAGAAGCACCCGCAGTAGGTTGTCGCGCAAAATATCACCGCAGGGTTTTCGCTGTTGAAACCACACGCCGGGGGACCGTGCCCTATTCCTTCCAGGGTGACACCCTCCTCTCCCCATATTGAATTGCCTACCCCGCTGTGTTATAGTGTTTTGTCTATGAAAAGCCTTCGCGACATCATCCTGCCCGTCATCAATGACATCCAGTCGGGGAAAAAGACCATCGAAGTGAGCGAACTCTGGGGGGCCTCGAAGGCCCTCTTTTTGTCCGGCCTGCAGCGACAAGCCAAACGCCCGGTTGTTATCGTGACCGCCACGGAAGAGGAAGCCGGGACGCTGATCGAAGACCTGAGATTCTTCGGAGAAAACAAGGGTCTTTTCACCGCAGAGGAAGCAGAGAAAGATGAGGGAGGTGGAAGAGTTGAAGCACGAATATCTTTCTTCCCCTCCTGGGGAGTTCTTCCTTTTGAGGCAGACTCGCCCGACAGCCGCACTGTGGGCGAGCGTATGCGTTTTCTCTATCATCTGATCTCCGGCACACCCGGCATCTACATAGTTCCCGCACGGGCCTTGGTACAAAAACTTCCTCCCTGGAATGTGTTCGCAGACTCGGTAAAGACCATTTCAGCCGAAACGCAGCTTGATCCGGAAGAGCTCGTGCGCTCGCTCGCGTCAACAGGATATGAATCCGCGTCTCTCGTCAGCCGCACGGGCGAGTTCAGCAGAAGGGGAGGGATCATCGATTTCTTTTCGCCGCTGCATGAAAACCCCGTGCGCCTGGAGTTCTCCGGCGATGCCATCGAATCCATGCGGGAGTTCGACCCCGAGACGCAGCGCTCTATAACTGGAATCAAGGAGGCAATCGTGCTGCCGGTGCGGGAGCTTATCATCAACGAGAAAGGGATTGAGCGGCTGACCGGCAGGATAAATGATGAATCGCTTATTGACCAGATTAAACAGGGCCTGCTCCCTCCCGGAGGCGAATTCCTCGCGCCCTTTTTCTACGACATGGAAAGCTTGTTCGAGTACCTGCCCGAAAACAGCTTGTTTGCCCTCATCGAGCCCGACGACGTCAAAAAATCAATAGAGGAGCAGACAAATAAGATAGCGGACGGGAGACAAGAAGAAACGGAAGAGGGCAGGCGTCTTCCCGAAGCAAACGAGCTGTATCACGACCTCCCCGGTATCGAAACAGGCATAGCGAAGTTTCCCGCAATCAACCTGTTCCTGCTCGGGACAGGCGCCGGTTACCGGATGGACACGAAATCCGCGGCCTGGCTCGGAGTTCGTCTCACGAAACCCATGGACGAAGAACACGATGCAGCCAAAGCCATTGACGGGACGATGGGCGGCCTCGTGGAAAAGCTGAGGCGGCTGCGGGAAACGGACCGAGTCGCGATTGTTTGCAGTACCGACGAAGGCGCGGCGCGGCTAAAAAAGCTGCTCCTGGAGTACGGTCTCGGCGCGGTCCTCGGCCCGGCGGCAATGCAGGATTCCGGTCCACAGCCCGTTACGGTAACGACGGGCAGGCTCTCCGACGGGTTTTCATGGCCGGAGATTGGGATTACGTACATCACCGAAGAAGAGATCTTCGGAAGGAAGGTCCACGCCCCGAGGGGCGGTGCGAGGCCGTCGAAAATCGCGCCGTTCCTGTCCACCTTTAAGGAACTCAAGCCCGGCGACTTCGTGGTCCACACCGATTACGGCGTCGGCGAATATCAGGGGCTCACGCACATCAGCGTGGACGAATTCGAGACCGACTTTCTCTCGCTTCGCTACGAGCCGGACGTGAAATTACACGTCCCGCTCTACAGCCTCGATAAAGTCCAGAAGTACATCGGCGCGGAAGGGCTCGCGCCGAAGCTCGACCGCCTGGGCGCCCCCACGTGGGCCAGGACCAAAGAGAAGGTGAGGAAAGACATTCTCGAAATGGCCCAGCAGCTCGTGGCCGTCTACGCCGCCCGCGAGTCCATGGAGCGGACGGTCTTCTCCTCGCCGGACAATTTGTATCGTGAATTCGAATCCGCGTTCCCGTATGAGGAGACGCCGGACCAGCAAAAAGCCATCGAAGACGTGCTCGCTGACATGCAGCGGCCGCGGCCCATGGACCGGCTCGTGTGCGGGGACGTGGGGTATGGAAAGACCGAGGTCGCGCTCCGCGCCGCGTTCAAGGCCGTGGAGGACGGTTTCCAGGCAGCGGTGCTCGTGCCGACGACACTGCTCGCCGACCAGCACTTCCGCACCTTTTCCGAGCGGGTGGCAAACTTCTCGATCAGCGTGGACATGCTCTCGCGCTTTCGGACGAAATCCGAACAGAAGGAGACGCTCAGAAAACTCAAGAACGGGAGCGTGGACATCGTGATCGGTACGCACCGGCTTTTGCAGAAGGACGTGGCATTCAAGAACCTCGGCCTTTTGGTTGTGGACGAAGAGCACAAGTTCGGGGTAAAGCACAAGGAGCGCATTAAAGAATTCAAAAAACTCGTGGATGTGCTGACGCTCACGGCCACGCCCATCCCGCGCACGCTCCACCTGTCGCTCGCCGGCATGCGCGACCTCTCGATCATCCAGACGCCGCCGCTCGACCGTCAGGCCATCCAGGTCGTGCTTGCGCGCTTCGGCAAGCGCGTGGTGCGCGAGGCGATCACGCACGAGCTTGAGCGGGGCGGCCAGGTCTTCTTCGTGCACAACCGCGTGCAGGGAATCGAGCGCATGGCGGACTTTGTGCAGAACCTCGTGCCTGAGGCAAAGGTCGGCACGGCGCACGGGCAAATGGAGGGGGATGAGATCGAGGACGTGATGTCCCGGTTCGTCAACGGCGCGTTGAACGTGCTCGTGACCACGACGATCATCGAGTCCGGCATAGACATTCCCACGGCGAACACGATCATCATCAACCGCGCGGACCGCTTCGGACTCGCGGACCTCTACCAGATCAAAGGCCGGGTGGGTCGGAGCAGGGAGAAGGCCTACGCATATTTGCTCACCCCGGCTGATGAGCTGCTCTCGGACACGGCGCGCAAACGGCTGCGTGCCATCCAGGAGCTCTCCGAGCTGGGCGCCGGGTTCCGCATCGCGGCCCAGGACCTGGAGACTCGGGGCGCCGGCAAT
>JBGOTO010000157.1:0-4693 GCA_041476485.1 Nitrospirota bacterium | reverse complement strand
TCCATCGAAACATTGTACGCCGCGCCCGTGCCGCCGTCCTCGCCATCGATGCAGAGCGCCGCGGCGTAGGGGTTGCGCGCAAGGTTGTTCAGCACCGCGCGCGCCGTCTTGGTGCCCGAGATCTTGGGATAGACCGGCACGCGGAACCCCCAGGCCATGGACATGGACTGGATCATCTTCGCGACGGCCTCTTCGATGGAATATTTCGTCTGGTGCGTGGGCGGCGAGGCCAGGTCGATGAACTGCGGCACGCCGCGGATCTTGGCGATGAGGCCCAGGACCTTATACGCCTGCAGGAGCCCCCCGTCGCCGGGCTTCGCGCCCTGGCCGTACTTGATCTCGATCGCCGCGGGGTCCTCCACCATATCGGGAAGACAGCGGATGATCTCGTCCCAGCCGAAATAGCCCGACGCGATCTGGAGAATGAAATATTTGAGGTAGCGCGATTTCAGGATGCTCGGCGGCATGCCGCCCTCGCCCGAGCACATCACGACCGGCATGCCCTCGACCTCGTTAAGGTACGCGATGCCCATGGCGAGGCCTTCCCACATATGCGGAGAGAGCGCGCCGATGGACATACTGCCGATGCGGATCGGGTAGATCTCGCGCACCGGCGGGATGAAGGTGTGACCATCGTACACGAGTGTGTCGCCCTGCACCCTGAGCGGGAGCTGTTCCGCCGGAAGGTTCCTGCCGAGAAGCGTCCTGATGCGGAACTCGTGCCTGCCCGCGTCGAGCGCCGGGTCGGTGAGCATCGAAATGCGCGTGAACTTGAGCTTGTCGAGCGTGGAGATCTGCGGATCGTTCCGCCTGCCGCCGCGCATGAACGGAATGCCGCCCTTGTTCTTGAAGTGATAGAGCTTGTGCTGGAAGTTGTACTCCGGGAAAATGGCCTCCGTGGGGCAGACGAGCGAGCAGGTGCCGCAGCCGATGCAGTAGCGGTCGATCTCGGTCACCTGGCGCACCACGTGGGTGAGCCTGCGCGTGACCTTCGGCTCCGGGCTTGCGCCCTGGGACGTCACCACCCGCTGGGTGTAGACCGTGGGCTCGATCGACTTCATGGGGCAGACGGCCGTGCAGCGGCCGCAGCGGGTGCAGCGGTCCTCGCGCCACTGGATGATATAGGGAAGCTCCTTGAGCGAGAGCTGGTGGTTCTGATCTAACCGTGAAGCTGGTTCCATACTTGCACCTCCTGTGCTCCGGGCGCGATGATCACCGTGTCGTACTTCATGGGGAAGATGTCCTGCGACTTGTCCCGGTCCGGGACCGCGCTGTCCACGCCGCACACCTCGGACATGAGCGCGTACTTGCCGGGCTTGCCTCCCGCCACGCCGGGCCGGAGCTTCTTCGAGTCCTGCACCATGAAGACCGTGCCGTCGGGCGTGAACCCGATGACGCAGTTCGGCCCGTCGATGCAGAGCAGCCGGAGCGATTTTTTGAGCAGCCGGAGCGCGGCCGCGTCGGAACGGCCGTCCATCTCGGCGTCCTTCAAGGGCGTGATGACGTCCTTGTAATAGTGGAGCGGATACCCGAGGGTCCTGTTCGTGTAGTGCATGATGTGGGTGAAGACCTCGGAATCTGAATTGTAGCCCGTATACCCGGGATTGCCACGGCCCGTGAGGTACTCGCGGATCGGCACGAAGGCCGTGTTCTCGCCGTTCGTCATCGTGGCGTAGCCCTGGATGAAAAAGGGATGGCAGGCGTAGAGGTAGATGGCGTAGTTCGTGTTCTGCCTTCCCTGGGCCAGCACGATCTTCGATTTCAGGCCGGATTTTTCGAGGTTGAAAAACTCGCCGAGCTGCAGGGGATCGCCCACTTCCTTGAGGGTGAGCACGTCGGGATAAAAGGAGAAGACGAAGAGCGACCCGTCGGGTTCGCCCAACTGCCGGAGCGCGAGCCTCGTCCGCATCAGCAGGTCTTCCTTCTCGCGTTGGGTTTTGTCCTTGTGCGCGGCCGGGTAGTCGTAGACTTTCGCGATGTAGTGGTCCCGCCGCTCGACGCCCGCCACGTTCCTGATCTCCGGCTCCCAGGAAAACTTCTCCGTGAAGCCCTGGGCCTTCATGTACTCATCGAGCAGGGCGAGGCCCTTGTTCGAGGAGATGGCGGACAGCGTGGGGTACTGTTTATAGTCGGCGAACGGCCCCGCCATGTCCTTGAGCATAAGCCCCAGACCGGACCCGTCGTGGCCTTCCTTCATGGTTTCGAGCGAATGGATGTTCTCCAGGGGGGAGAAGTAGTCGCTCGACGTAATCGCGCTCAAACGGCACATAATTCACTCCTGAGTGAAATTCGCAATATCAATTCCAAAAATACGAAATACCATCCAAACGTTAAATCTCAATTTCCAAATGCTTGATATTTGGTTTTTGTGATTTATTTCGGGATTTGGTGCTTGGGATTTGGAATTTACCTTCCTGGCTTTTCAACAACTCTCAAACAGTGGTAAAAAAAGCCCCGTTTTAGGGGCTTTTGGCTCAGGAAACGACATCCAAGACAGGGTACAATACACCCGACAACGCTCCGCTGTCAAGCCGAAATTTTCCCCAATAACTGTTTCAAGCACGGGCAGATTGACCCAGAAGACCTATGAAACGGCATGATTATCCCCCTTGCCAAAGAGGGGCTTCCTCCTTCGGGATTATTCTGATAGAATACAATAAAAAGAGTTTTGCAAGACTGGAGTGCAAGGGGGCACTTATGAACTCAGATGACCATATCAAGGTGTTCCTGATTGAAGACAACGACGATGATGCCGAGCTCATCCGCAGGTTCCTTACCGTTGGCCAGAGCAGGCATATCGATGTAGAGGTGGCGGATAGACTTTCGTCCGCTCTCGAGCGCCTGGGAGCGGGAAAGTACGATATCATCCTGTCGGACCTCGGGTTGCCCGACAGCTTTGGACTGGACACATTCGTCAAGGTCCATTCAATCTGTCCGGACGTCCCCATCATCATCCTCACGGGGTTGGACGATGAAACGGGCGCCCTCGAAGCAGTGCGACGGGGCGCGCAGGACTATCTCGTCAAAAGCCGGATCAACAGCACAAACCTGGTCCGGGTCATCCGGTACGCCATTGAGCGCCAGAAGCTTCTGGCCCGGCTTGAAAAGAGCTTGAAGGAAATAAAGACCCTGCGGAAGCTGCTCCCCATATGCGCCTGGTGCAAGAACATCCGTAACGACGACGGGTACTGGAACAACATCGAGACCTATGTGAAGGAGCAAACAGGCAGTGAGTTTACCCATGGCATATGCCCGGCTTGCTCCGAAAAGCTCAAGGAGCAATACCCGTCCTTGTTGAATGAAGAGATCACGAAGGATGGATAATATCGCGACAAAACCATATAGGTGCTATGTGGCGGAATACGAATGGAGATAAATCTTCATTCTGTCCAAATTTTCCAAATTTCAGAATTTTCTAAAGTTTTAAGCAATAATCGCTCAGGCTTTCCCGCCTTCCCATGCCATCGCCTTTTCATAATCCTGAAAAAGCTTTTCTCTTTTCCTGAATTCCCGGGAATGCACGCTCCTTCTTTTTCCCCGGATGGAGATACCCAGCGCGGCGTGCAGCATTTCATGATAGACGATGAAAGCGATGTACTCTTGGGGGACGGTCTTTCTGTCGAGCACCGGATTGATCCTGATCGTGTTCGACCGTTCGCTGTAGCTCCCGACGGTCCTTTTTCTCACGGCGTAGCGCGGGCTTCTCGACCCCCAGGTGATCGCGGCATTGATCATGCCTCCGAAGTATTCCTTGTTGATCCCGTCATATAACCCGCACAGATCGTAAAATTTGCCCGCGGTCCTCACGGGGACCTTCTTCGGCGGCTTTATGCTGAGCTGCCCTCTGTTGTCTCGGACGAAGCTCCGGAAATACGGCATTGCGCCTCTTCTGTTTTTCAGATACGAGGCGATCTCGCCCATCACCCGGCTGTCCGCGGCAAGAAACATCCGGTGAAGACGAACGCGCAAAACGCCGTCTTGCACTCGTGCCGAAAGCATGCTCGTGGAATTTTTCGTGAGGACAAGGGAGACGGGTTTGCAGAGGCGTTCTTCAAGATACAGCTTGAACGAACGGTCGGTATGGCTAAAGAGAATATCCAGTTGTTCGCAGGCCGTATTTTTTTCCATATAATCTCACGTCCAAATAGCCCAAGTGCACAACTTCATTTTTGTTCTGTATTTCGGCGATGAATTCTACTATACTTTCCTAAGCGGGGCAATATATATTTTCCTGTATCAGTTGTGGTTGCCATTCTTTGCAACACACAAAGTATGAACCTGATTTTGTCATTTCATTTTGAATCCACTCGCGTTCTTAACCGGTAAATCCCATTATCCCCTTCAAGATCCTCGGAAGTTCCTACAGCTTCAAACAATAATCGCCCAGGCTGTCCGGGTCGCTCTGCGCCTCGTAGCACTGTTTCTGTTTGCACGGCACCACGCGGTTTTTGTCTTCGCCGTAGACGATCGCGGCGTGCGCTTTTCCCGAGAGCAGGCGCGCGCGGCGGGCGAGCGGGCTGTCGGGCAGGGCCTCGACGGTAAGGGTGAGCATGTGGAACCAGGCGTCCGCGGCGCAAAAATACGCGCCGGCGTGGACGCTCATTTCACGCGCAGAGCCGGCAAAAAGCTTGAGCGTTTGTTCCGCCGCGCTCCGGTATTCTTCCTTCCTGGTCATGAGCGAGAGCTTCAGAAG
>JBGOTO010000156.1:0-4699 GCA_041476485.1 Nitrospirota bacterium | reverse complement strand
TCGGGTTTATGGGCATCGGAGCCGATTATCACCGGGTAATATTTGCAGTCCGGGAAACGTTCCCTTGCCGCGGTGGGCGTCGTATGCACCGAGACCTCGACAGCGTCCAGGTCAAACCGGGGAGGGATGAACCCGAGCTGTCCGATGATGCTGAATGCCTCCCGGTCCACGTGTGCCGCGATCACGAGGCTTTCGCCTTTTCCCGCTCGCGCCTCAGCCACGATGCGCGCCGCCGGAAGAGACGTGGCGCCGATCAAACGCCGTTCGCAGAACCCGGTGACCCCGTCTTCCTCATCCGCGATCACCTGCTGGCCGAAGGCGCGTTCGTCGTTCGTCCCGCTCAGGTGCCGGTAGACAAGATCCTGAAACCGCAGCAAATCTTCATCATCGTCAAAGAACACCAGGATGTGCGCCTCTTCCGAGGAGGCGACTTCCATCCCGCCGAGTACCATCAAGCCGTTCCGCTTGGCCGCTTGCTTCACGGCCAGGACGTTCTCCGCCGAATTGTGGTCGCAGACGCCGATCAGCTCGAGACCTTTGCGAAGGGCCTCCCGCACAATGCCTCGCGGCGACATGTCCAGCTCGGCGCAGGGAGACAGACAGGTATGCACGTGCAGATCAGCATTGATTCGCCTGAGCGCCACGGATCCCCGCCTTGTAGAGCCTGCCGACAAATTCGAATGCCGAAAGAGGTGTGACCATGATCGGGATTTTCTCTTCCTCGGCCTTTGCTACCGTGTCTTTTTCCGGCACTCTGCCCTGCACCAGAACGATGCCGGCCAATCCCTTATGCGACGCCACGGCCACGATGTTCTCGTGAATATGGAACGTGACCCAGACTACGTCGTCTTCTGCATGGGCCAGCACATCCGACAGGAGATCGCTGACATATCCTCCGGCCACTTCCCTGTCGAGGTAGCTGGAACCGGCTTTTACTTCAAGGTCGAATTCTTTTACCAGATCTTTCAGCGTCATATGCTGGTCCTCTGGAACCCTCCGGAATCGGGGCTCCTCTCTTCATGGAACATTCCCCGTCAAGCGGGATGGCTGCGGGGTCAGTCCTTGTAGCGAAACTGCATGGTCAAGTGCGTTCCGTTAGGGACCGACGATTTCAGTACAATCTCATCGGCGCATTTTTTCATGTTCGCAAGCCCCATGCCCGCGCCGAACCCCAGCTCCCGCACCCAGTCGGGCGCGGTGGAGTACCCCGGCTGCATCGCAACTTCGACATCGGGAATCCCGGGACCGTGGTCGATGGCCTCTACCATGATCCCCCCCTTGTCAACCTGTGCTCGGATTTCTCCGCCCTGGGTATAGGAGGCAAGGTTGATTTCCGCCTCATAGGTAGCAACTCCGACCCTTCTGAGAAGCTTAGGACAGATTCCCAGTTTCTTCAAAACATTCTTGAGCTCGCTTGCGGCCTTTCCCGCATCCTTCAGGTTTTGGCCTGCAACGTCATGCTTGAAACTGAGTCTGACCTCGTCGGCTGAAATATCTTCAAAGAGCTTCTGCAACGACAAACAACTACGCACAACTGCTGCCTTCGACTCGGACTGCTCGTAATCCATCTCCAGCTTTCTGAGCAGTCCCTCAACGATACCGCCCTTGGTAGTGATGCCGACCAGTTCGTTGTCCCGGTTTAGTACCGGGTAACGGCGGTATCCATATTTGGAAAACTTGGCAATACAATGGACCAGCAATTCGTCGGTATAGAGACATTCAACCTTCGTCTTCATCCGCGCGCGAACGGGTGCATTGATCGCGTTTTCGGTCAAGGCATTAATCAAGTCTTCGATGCTGATTATGCCGACGAGTTTGCCATTCTCGACCACCGGCGTACCGGAAATGCCGTTGTCCCGTAAGATCAGCCTGAACTCCGCCATGGTTTGGTCCGGCCCGACGATTACCATCTTCGGGGCCATGACCTCCCCCACGGTGGTCTCATAGACCATTTCCTGGGTCTTGGTCACCCGGTCCGGCATGTTCGGATCTTTGCCTTGCTGCGCCATCGCCTATTTCCGCTCGGCTACTCCCCTGAGCCCCTTCAGGTACAGAATGCCACACGCTTCAAACATGGTCAGCTTTGTGACGAACAGAGGGATGTCCTTCTGTTTTGCCAGTGCAACGGTTTCGGCTTCCGGTTGCTTTCCGCGCACAATGCAGATTGCCATGATGTCTGCAATTTCTGCCGTCCGCACCGCCTGGGGGTTCGTAATTCCTGTTACCAGTATGCCGTCCGCGTACGTACGGCCGAGCACGTCGCTCATGAGGTCGGCGCTGAAACACCGCTCCACCTCGATATCATCAAGGAGATTGCCCCCGACCAGGACATCGGCATGCAGCAGGTTGACAATCTCTCTTAATTTCATGATGAGGCGACCCTCTCCTTTACCGGTCGCACTCGCCGAGCACGATGTCGATGGTGCCGATGCACGCGACCACGTCCGCCATCATGTGGCCGGTCGTCATCTTGGGGAGAGCGCTCAAATTCACGTACGAAGGGGCGCGGATCTTGATGCGGTAGGGCCTGCCGCTCCCGTCGCTTACAATATAGAAACCGAGCTCGCCCTTCGGCGCCTCCGTTGCCACGTACACCTCTCCCTTGGGCATGGGGACCCACTTGCTCATGAGCACAAACTGGTGCGCCAGCGCTTCCATGCTCTGCATCACCGTGTCCTTCTCGGGAACGGCATAGCGCGGGTCATCGGTCGTGATCGGACCGGGCTGCATCATGTCGAGGCACTGCTTGATGATCCGGTTGCTCTGGCGCATCTCATTGAGCCGCACCACGTACCGGTCATACACGTCGCCGTTCGTGCCGAGCGGCACGTCGAATTCCACCTTGTCATACGCCGCATACGGTTCGACCTTCCGGAGGTCGTAGTTCACTCCCGAGCCCCTGAGCGAGGCCCCGGTCAGCCCGTAGTTTATCGCCTCCTCGGCCGACATCACGGCGATGCCGACGGTGCGTTTGAGCCAAATGCGGTTCTGGCGGATGAGGGTATCGTAATCTTCAAGCCGCTTGGGAAAAATCTCGGTAAACTCGCGGCATTTATCGAGGAAGTCCCGTGAAACGTCATTCCGCACCCCTCCGATACGCGCATAGCTCACGGTCATCCGTGCGCCGGTCGCCATTTCAAAGAGGTCGAGGATCATCTCCCGCTCCCGCAGCGCATACAAGGTGACTGTCATGGCGCCAAGGTCCACCGCGCTGCTTCCGAGCCAGATGAGGTGCGCGCTCAAGCGGCTGAGCTCGGCAGTGAGGGTCCGGAGGAACTGCGCGCGCTCCGGGACGGTGATGCCCGCGAGCTTTTCAACGGCCACGACGTAGCCGAGGTTGTTGTTCATGCAGGAGATGTAATCCAGCCGGTCCGTCATCGGGATGATCTGATGGTAGGTCCGGTTTTCCATCCACTTTTCGATCCCCCGATGGAGGTAGCCGATGCGGGGATCGACGCCCACCACCGTCTCGCCCTGCAGGTCGAGCACCAGGCGCAACACGCCGTGGGTGCTCGGATGCTGGGGGCCCATGTTCAGGGTAATGTCTTTTTGAACGATCTCTTTTTGTTCCGTATCGATAGGAGACATGCGATTCACCATGGTATTTCTACATTCCAATTCCAAAGTGCTTGTAGTTTGATGCTTGCCTGTATCAGTATCCCTTCAGCGGATACTCTTTCCTGAGCGGGTGCCCTTCCCAGTCGTCGGTCAGGAGAATCCTGCGGAGGTCCGGGTGGCCGTCGAACGTGATGCCCATCAGGTCGTAAGTCTCGCGCTCGTGCCAGTTGGCCGTTTGCCAGATCGAGGTGACCGAATCCACCCGTGGATCCTCTTCCGGCGCCCTCACCTTCAGGCGGACGCGATGGTGGAGGACCGTCGAGATGAGATTGTACACGACCTCGAACCGCGGCCCGGCATCGCCGGGATACCGGGAAAAATCGACGGCGGTAAGGTCGGCCAGATGGTCCATCCTGAGCGAGGGCTCGTCACGAAGGTACAGGCAGACGGCTTTGAGCATCTCTTTTTTGAGCATGACGCCGATCTGCCCGGCGTGCGTCGTCGTGCCGAGCACC
Organism: Nitrospirota bacterium; assembly: GCA_041476485.1. GTDB lineage: Bacteria > Nitrospirota > UBA9217 > UBA9217 > UBA9217 > JBAZLV01. The sequence goes on along the minus strand of JBGOTO010000156.1, from coordinate 626 downwards.
TGTCCGGGAAAACGTTCTTCTATCATTTTAGCGATCTGTAAGGGGTCCATGCTTCCTCATCATGAAAACTCGCGTCGAAAAACTGGGAAGACGAGGTCTCCTGTCTCCGACTGTTTTTTGATAATGTCCTGCGGGGTATCTACTTCCGGACGTACTTCTCTTTTTTAATTTTTTCCTGCAACTTTATAATGCCGTGCATCAGGGCCTCGGGCCGCGGCGGGCAGCCCGGGATGTAAACGTCCACGGGAAGGATATCGTCCACCCCTTGCACCACGGCGTAGGTATTGAATATCCCGCCGCAGGCGGCGCAGCTCCCCATCGCAATGACGTACCGCGGCTCGGGCATCTGGTCGTACACGCGCCGAACGACCGGCGCCATCTTTTTGCTCAGCGTACCCGCAACGAGCAGAAGGTCGGACTGTCTCGGCGAAGGCCGCGGGACCGTGCCGAACCGGTCGAAATCGTGCTGCGGCGCCGCATAGTATTGCATCATCTCGATGGCGCAGCAGGCAAGCCCGAACGACATGGGCCAGATGGAACTGGCCCGGCAATAATTCAGAAACGAATCGACGGTCGTCGAAATATATCCTTCTTTTAAGCTGCCTTGAATTATTCCCATTCGAGCG
>JBGOTO010000155.1:0-4819 GCA_041476485.1 Nitrospirota bacterium | reverse complement strand
GCGAAGAAGGGCTTATAAGGCCGAAGCTGGGAAGGTAGGAGGTTAGGAAGTTAAGAAGGTGAGCGATGCTTTTTCTCATCCTCCTAACTTCTCATCTTCCCAACTTCCTGCTTCACCGAGGTGCATCATGGACAAAAAAACCATCGAAAAAGTCGGCCTGAAGGGCAAGCGGGTCTTCATCCGCGCGGACTTCAATGTGCCGCTCGATGAGAACGGCAATATTACTGACGACGGCAGGATCCGTTCCACGCTGCCGACGATCAATTACGCCCTCGACGCGGGCGCCAAGGTGATCCTTGCTTCGCATCTCGGTCGTCCCAAGGGCAAGCCGAACGCGAAGTACAGCCTCGCGCCGGTGGCCAAGCGGCTGAACCGCCTCCTGAATAAAGAGGTAAAGTTCGCCAAGGACTGCGTCGGCCCGGATGTCGAACACCTGGTCGCCGGGATGCGGCCGGGCGACGTGCTGCTTCTCGAAAACCTGCGGTTCCATCCCGAAGAGGAGAAGAACGACGAGGCGTTTTCCAAAGCGCTCGCGGCCTTCACCGACGTATACGTCAACGACGCGTTCGGCACGGCACACCGGGCCCATGCGTCCACGTACGGCATCACCAAATACGTGAAGCTGTCCGTGGCGGGATTTCTGATGAAGAAGGAGATAACTTATCTCCAGAAGACGGTGGCGAAACCCGTGCGTCCTTTTGTCGCAATCCTGGGCGGGGCAAAGGTGTCCGGGAAAATCGGGGTGATCGAGAACCTGAAAGACAAGGTGGACAAGATCATCGTGGGCGGCGCCATGGCCTTTACCTTCCTCAAGGCCCGCGGCCAGGAGGTCGGCAACTCCCTCGTCGAGCCGGACATGCTCGATATGGCGCAGCGCCTCAGGAAGAGCGTGCGTGATAAAGGGGTCAAGTTCTATCTTCCGGTAGATTTCGTGGTCGCCGAGAACATGAACGACGGCGCACAGACCAAGATCGTCACGTCCCAGGAGATTCCGAAGGGCTGGGTGGGCCTCGACATCGGCCCCGCGACCACGCGGCTCTTTACCGAGGCGATCCAGGACGCAAAAACCATAATCTGGAACGGGCCCATGGGCATGTTCGAAAAGGACGCCTACTCGCGCGGCACCTTTGCCATTGCGCGCGCGGTCGCGGATGCCTACGCTACCACCATCGTGGGCGGCGGCGACACGGACGTGGCGGTGCACCGCGCGGGCGTGTCCGACAGCATTACCTTCATCTCCACCGGCGGCGGCGCGTCGCTCGAACTGCTGGAAGGGAAAGAACTGCCGGGCCTCGCGGCCTTGACGGATGAGAAAGAGTAAAAGCTTTTTTGACGGGATTACAGGATAAAGTCGGATAGGCTTTTGCTTTTATTCATCCTGTCAATCCTGTTATCCTGTCTAATAAGGGGTTTATACATGAATCCAAAACGACGTCCCATCATAGCCGGCAACTGGAAGATGAACAAGACCGCCACCGAGGCGCGTGAGCTGGCGGCCAAGCTCGTTCCCCTCGTATCAGGGGTCAAGGACCGGGAGATTGTCCTCGCGCCGCCGTTCACGGCCCTTGCCGCGGTTGCCGAAGCGATCAAGGGGACGAACCTCTCCCTGGCGGCCCAGAACATCCACGGGGAGGACAAGGGCGCTTTTACCGGCGAGATTTCGGCGGAAATGCTGTTGGATTCGGGCTGCAAGTATGTTATTATAGGCCACAGCGAGCGCCGGCAGTATTTCGGCGAGACCGATGAGACGGTCAATAAGAAGGCGAAGCAGGCCCTGAGGAAAGGCCTGCTCCCCATCATCTGTGTCGGTGAGACGCTGGCGGAACGCGAGGCCGGCAAACTGCACGAAATAATCAATCGGCAGGTGGCGGGCGGGTTCAAGGACATCAGCGCCGATGATATGAAAAAGGCGGTCATCGCATACGAGCCGATCTGGGCCATCGGCACCGGAAAAACCGCGACGCCCGAACAGGCCAATGAGGTACACGCGCTCATCCGGCAGAAAGTGCGGTCGCTGTACAACGCGGAGATCGCGGAAGGCCTGCGCATCCAGTACGGCGGCAGCGTGACGCCTGAAAACGCGTCGTCGCTTATGGCCATGCCGGACATCGACGGCGCACTGGTCGGCGGCGCGAGCCTCAAGCCGGAGTCATTTGCCGCGCTCGTGAAATTCACCTGAGAAAGAAAACAAAGAACCAACGGGACGCAGTCCCCTCTGGGTTTTAATACGAGGAGGAAAGAATGCATACTTTTTTGATAATAATTCACGTGTTCGTCGCTGTTATCCTGATCTTGATGGTCCTCCTGCAGAAGGGCAAGGGCGCCGATATCGGCGCGGCCTTCGGCGGGGCATCGCAGACCGTCTTCGGCCCGCGCGGGGCGGCGAGCTTCCTGTCGAAGCTGACGACCAGCTCGGCGATCATCTTCATGCTCACTTCCTTCGGCCTGGCGCTCACCTCGGCGAAAAAAAGCTCGGTCATGGAAGGCGTAAAGCAGGAGCAGACGCAGACCGCCCCGGCGGTCCCGCTGGCCCCGTCTGTGCCGGCACCGCAGCCGACGAAATAGTCGTCCCTGTTATTATGATCGTTCCAGCGGTTCACGGGGTAGGCCTTGCCTACCCTTTTGTTTTTCAGTCATGAAAACCATAACCGAAAAAAAACCTTCACCGCAGAGGTCTCAGAGGAATACGAGGAGCTTTTTTACTTTTTGCAAAGAGTTTTTCTGTTCTCCGCGCCCTCTGGTGTTAATTCTTTGCTCGTTTTTTCTGGCCCTTCCCGCCTGCGGACAGAAGGTGGAGCGGAACCCGAACACCTTCGTCGAAAGCTCGATCGGCGATGCGCGGAGGCTGAACCCGGTCATCGCGAACGACGGCGCTTCGGGCACGATCAACGACCAGCTCTTTAATGGATTAGTCAAGTACGACAAGGACCTCAAGCTCATCGGCGACCTTGCTGAGCGGTGGGAAGTATCGCGGGACGGCAAGACCATCACGTTTTATCTCCGGAAGGGCGTGAAGTGGCACGACGGCGCGCTGTTTACCGCCGAGGATTGTCTCTTCACGTATCAAAAACTGATCGATCCGAACGTGGCTACGCCCTACAGCAGCTCGTACATGGACGTGAAGAAGGCCGAGGCAACGGGCGCGTACGTCTTCCGGGTGACGTACAAGGAGCCCTTCTCGCCCGCGCTCGAGAGCTGGGCCATGGGGATCATTCCGAAACATCTCCTCGCCGATAAAGACATTAACACCGATAGCTTCAACAGGAACCCCGTCGGCACCGGGCCGTATAAATTCAAGGAATGGGTCGCCGGACAGAAGATCGTACTCGAGGCGAACAACGAGTATTTCGAGGGCAGGCCGAAGATCGACCAGTTCATCTTCCGCATCATTCCCGACAGCGCGACCATGTTCCAGGAACTGCTCTCCGGCGGCGTGGACATGATGGGCCTGAACCCGCTCCAGTATCTCAGGAAGAGCGAGACCCGCAGGATCAGGGAGTCGTATCGAAAGTTCAGGTACCCCGCGAACGGCTTCACATACCTGGGCTACAATCTGCGCAGCCCCCTGTTCGGAGAGGTTAAAGTCCGCCAGGCGCTCTCGTACGCAATAAATCGGCAGAGCATCATCGACGGCATCGTACTCGGTCTCGGCAGGCCCTGCACGGGCCCCTTCTCGTACGTGTCCTGGGCCTATAACCCGAACGCCAAGAGCTATGCATACGATCCCGAGCGAGCCCGCCGCATGCTCGCGGAAGCTGGCTGGAAGGAATCAGCCGCCACCGGAATGCTGGAGAAGGACGGCAGGCCCTTTCGCTTCACGATCATGACCAACCAAGGCAACAACGAACGGATCCGCACCGCGGAGATCATCCAGCAGGATTTCAAAAAGATCGGCATCGACGTGAACATCCGGGTCATGGAATGGCAGGCATTTCTCGAACAGATCGACAAGCGGTCGTTCGACGCCATCATCCTCGGCTGGAGCATGGGCCGCGATCCCGACCTCTACGACATCTGGCATTCGAGCAAGACGAAAAAGGGAGAGTACAATTTCATCGGCTACAAGAACACGGAAGTGGACCGTCTGCTCATCGAAGGCCGCCGGACCTTCGACCTCGGGAAGAGAAAGAAGATTTATTATCGAATCCACGAAATCCTGGCCGAGGAACAGCCCTATGCGTTTCTCTATGTTCCCGATGCAACGCCGATCGTGCATAAGCGGTTCAAAGGAGTGGCGGTCGCCCCTCTCGGCATCATGTATAATTTCAGAGAGTGGTACGTGCCGAAAAACAGGATGGAGTGGTGAAAGGCGGAAGGTGGGAAGGAGCCCAACTTCCCACTTCACTCATTGTTCACCAAACACACCAAGTATGCCAATTATAAAAGTTAAAAGCCTCACGAAACAGTTCAAGTCCCTCACCGCCGTGGACGGCATATCCTTTGCCATCGACGAAGGCGAGGTCTTCGGCTTCCTCGGGCCGAACGGCGCGGGCAAGACCACGACCATCAACATCCTCTGCACGCTCCTGGCGCCCACGAACGGAACGGCCGAGATCGCGGGCTTCGACTGCACGAGGGATCCGGACCAGGTGCGCGCCGCCATCGGCCTCATCTTTCAGGACACGACGCTTGATGCGGGGCTCACGGCGTACGAGAACCTGAGGTTCCACGCCTACCTCTACAACCTCGACCGCCGTCTTACCGAGAAGCGGATCGACGAGATGCTCGGCGTGGTCGAGCTCCGGAACCGGAAACACGATCTGATCAAGACCTTCTCCGGCGGCATGAAGCGGCGTCTCGAGATCGCGCGAGGGCTCCT
>JBGOTO010000154.1:0-4828 GCA_041476485.1 Nitrospirota bacterium | reverse complement strand
CCTCTCATCGCCGTTCTCGATGCGGCGCGAGACGCCGATATGGTTGACGCCCGGCATCATGACCAGGTAACGGCCGGGGATGCTGACGTAGGTCGTCACCCGCGCTCCTTTGGTGCTGATCGGCTCCTTCGACACCTGGACGAGAATCTCCTGCCCTTCCTGGAGGAGGTCTTCGATCTGGGTGGCGTGGCTGCGCCGGCGCTTGGACTCGACCTCGAGCTCCAGCCCCTCGTCGTCCATCATGGGCGTGTATTCCGACGCGCTGTCGAACACGTCGCCCACGTACAGGAAGGCCGATTTCTCCAGCCCGATGTCCACGAAGGACGCCTGCATGCCGGGAAGGACCTTCATCACGCGTCCCTTGTACACATTGCCGGCCATGCCGCGGTCTTTTTTGCGGTCGATGAAAATTTCCGTGACCAGGCCGTTTTCAATGAGCGCCACACGCGTCTCTTCCCTGCCGGCGTTTACGATGATCTCAGATGCCATGCGTTCTCCTCAAAATGATATAAATGCCACTCTCTATCTTATTGTATATTAGGTCGGGGTTGAATACAAGAAGGAAAAAAAGGCGCGAAAGACTTTTCGGAAGTAAGGTGTTTGAGGCAAGCTCAGATATGATTATGCGAGGTTCATGGGGCTGACCCAGCGGTCCCGGTCTTTCGCAAAGAGGGCAGTGCGGGTGATTTTGAATAAGGCGGATTCATCCGCGCCGATCCCAAAAAGGCCCGCGACCACATCCTGAACGCGCGCCCTGACGCCTTCCGAGTCGTTGACAATGATCTCTATTTTCGTTCCATCCGATGAAGACCGGGCTTCGATAGACTCGATCGCCGGACGGATGTCTTTCTGCTTTCCTTCTTTTGAAACGATTACGGAAGGTTGGGACAAAAAGGATTTGATCCGCTCTTCAAGATCACCGGCGGAAACTTCAGGGACCGCCACTTCATAGGCGTATCTGCAAATACTGCCGGAAAGAGAAGGCGTTTTCGAGGGGATGACGCGCGCTTCCAAAATCCGTACTCCCTCGGGCAGGGTATTGTTCAGTGCCTTCGTAATCCGAAGCAGGTCGATGAACGGGTCCGTCTCCATGTCGAGGCACTCCGCCAGGCTTTCCATGCCAACGGAAAGGGCCGGGCCGAAGGATATTTTCGGATGGGGGTTGAACCCCTGGGAAAAGGCAATAGGAACTCCCGCGCGCACCGCGGCGCGATGGAACAGGGTCATGAAATCGAGATGGGAAAGAAAGCGGATGCGCCCGGTCTTGGTGTACTGCATTCTTATACGGGTGATCAGTTCCGGTCCGTTGAGAGGCTTTTTCCGGGCAGGATCCGGAATCGCCACCTTGCTTTTTTCAGTCTGCTCCGGCGCGACAGGAGATTTTCCCAGAGAGTCCGTTCCGCCGTCCCTGCAGCCGACCCCGCACCGTTCGCATTCCACGCGGCAGTTCTCCGTGATCTCGGCCGCCACAGAGCGCTGATACTCGCGCTTCAGAAACTCCTTCGTTACGCCGCTTTTCACCTGGTCCCACGGAAGTTCATCCTCGAGTCCGAAGGCGCGGCAGGCGTAGGCGGACATATCGAGCCCGCACTTCTCGAAAGCTTCGGCCCATTTCTTAAATTCAAAACATTCGGACCAGCCGTCGAACCGGCAGCCGAGTTTCACGGCCTCTTCGATGACCCTGCCGAGGGAGCTGTCGCCGCGCGCGAACGCGCCTTCGAGCAAACTCGTCTCGGGATTGTGCAGTTTCAGGGCGATGCCGCGTTTTCTCAATCCTTTTTCGAGATAGGCCTGCTTTGCGCGGACCTCCGCAAGCGTGGCCTGGGCCACCCACTGAAAGGGCGTATGGGGCTTGGGTACGAAGGTGGACACGCTGACGTTGAGCTGGATATGGCGCTTCGAGGCGCGTTTTCCGAGGGCCAGAAGCTCCTGCGAGAGACGGATGATGCCGTCCAGGTCTTCATTGGTCTCCGTCGGGAGCCCGATCATGAAGTAGAGCTTCAAGACGCTCCAGCCGTTTCTGAATATGGTCTCCGCCGCGTCCATGAGGTCCGTGTCGGTCACGGGCTTGTTGATCACCCTGCGCAGGCGCTCGGTGCCCGCCTCGGGCGCCAGCGTAAAGCCGGTCTTGCGCGTTCCGGCGATGGCCTCGACCATCGCGGGCGTAAGCGTGCCCACGCGGAGCGACGGGAGCGAGATCGAAACGCGGCTGTCCCGGTACTTTTCCATCAACTCGATGATGAGCGGCTGGATGTCCGAGTAATCTCCGGAGCTGAGCGAGGCGAGCGAAAGCTCATCATATCCCGTGCAGCGAAGCGACTCGTGGAGCAGAGACCTGACGGTCTCGCTGCTCCGCTCGCGGTAGGGCCGATAAATGATCCCTGCCTGGCAGAACCGGCAGCCGCGGATGCAGCCGCGCGCGACCTCCACGGTGACCCGGTCATGAACAGGCTTCATGAGCGGAAGAAGGGGCTTGTCCGGATACGGCGCCGATTCAAGATTTTTTATAAATCTTCTGCGGACGCTCTTGCTCCCGAGCGCAGGCACGTAAAAGCCGTCTCGCCTCGAAAGAGCTTCGAGGAACGCGGCACGGTCCTTGTGCTCCTGCCGTTGCTCGACGATTTCGTGAATTGCTTCCTCCGCTTCGCCGATGAAAAAAACGTCGATGAAATCAGAGAGCGGCCCCGGGTTCACGGCGCAAGGCCCTCCCGCGATAATCACGGGATGACGGTCGTTCCGGTCCTTCGAACGAAACGGGATCCCTGCCAGGTCCAGGCCGTTCAGGATGTTGGAATAGGACAACTCATACTGGAGCGTGATCCCGATGATGTCGAACTGCGAAAGCGGCAGGTTGGACTCCAGGCTCGTGAGCGGTCTTCCGGATGCGCGAAGTTTCTCCTCATAATCCGTCCAGGGAGAGAAGACCCGCTCGCAGGCCGTGTCGTCCCTGGTGTTTAAGATGTGATAGAGGATGCGCAGCCCGAGGTGGGACATGCCGACCTCATAGGCGTCGGGGAAAAAAAGGCAGACCTTGGTCTTGACCTTCGAGAGGTCCTTATGCACGCTGTTTATCTCGGTGTTGATGTACCGCGCGGGCTTGGACACGAGCGGCAGAAAGTCTTCGAGCATGGGACTCCTTGGTAAAGATGCATGATGCAGGATACAGGATAGGAACAAGGACAGGAGCGCCGCACCGGCATGCATCCTGCATCGTGCATCAGTTTAGTAGAACAGCATAAACCGCCGTGTCTGGATGTTCAAGAGCAATCCCAGGGCGAGGAAGGCGGTGATGATGGACGTACCGCCGTAGCTGACGAGGGGGAGCGGCACTCCGACGACCGGGACGATGCCCACGGCCATGCCGACGTTGATGAACACGTAGAGCGAGATCATGGCAACGATTCCGCCGGCCATGAGAACGCCGAGGCGGTCCTTTGCGTTCCTGGCCGTGTCCACGCCCGTCAAAAGAAGGACCAGATACAGGAGAAGCAGGGCGCCGGCGCCGAGCAGGCCAAACTCCTCGGCGATAACGGCGAAGATGAAATCCGTGTGTCGCTCGGGTAAAAACGCCATCTGGCTTTGGGTCCCCTTTCGGAAACCCTTGCCGGTAATCTGGCCCGAGCCCACGGCGATCTTGGACTGGGTCGCGTGGTAGCCGCTTCCGAGCCGGTCCGAACCCGGGTCGATGAAGGTCCTGATCCTGTTCTGCTGGTAGGGTTTCAGCGATCCCCATATCTTGTTGCGCACGGGCGGAACGAAGAGGACCAGCGACAGGACCGTTGCTCCGGTGATCAGCACGATAAGGACCGACCGCAGTCGAATCCCCGCGAGCATCACCATGAGGGACGACGTCAAGAGCAGCATGAGCGCCGTACCGAGATCGGGCTGTTTCAGCACGAGCAGGAGCGGGACCAGGACCATGGCCCCCGGCACGGCCAGGTCCCTGATGTCGTAACCGCCCCGCCTGGGGTCCTCGGCAAAGTACCGCGCGAGCGCGAGTGTGATGGAAAGCTTGGCCAGTTCCGAGGGCTGGAAAGCAAAGGAGCCGATTGCGAGCCACCGCTGAGCGCCCATGCCGGTCTTGCCGAAGATCATAACAAGGAGCAGGAGCGTGACCGAGACGGCGTAGAGTACGTAGGCGTAGCGGCCGATCGTGCGATAGTCCGGAATGAGCGAAAGGAACATCACCACCACGCCGATGGAGATCCAGACAAGCTGTTTATAATACAGGGGCGAAGGGCCCTTCGCCGTATAGGTAGCGCTGTACACGGCGGAAAGCCCGATCAGGGCGATAACGAACACCAGGCCGACCATTCCCCAGGGGATATTACTGAACCATCGTTGGCCCGTCATTTTTCAAATACTCCTCAATGACCCGTCTTGCCGCAATTGCCGCCGCCCCGCCGCCGTGTCCGCCGTGCTCCACGAGCACGGCCACGGCTATCCTCGGCTTATCGACCGGCGCAAAAGCGATGAACCACGCGTGGTCCTGGGTCTTTTCCGTCATTTTCATTCCGGGAATTTTCTGAGCGACGACCTGGGCGGTCACGGTCTTGCCTGCCACGGTCGCGAGCGGCGTCTGGGCCGCATGGGCCGTGCCCCCGTCCTCGACAACGACGCCTGCCAGGGCCTGTTTCAATTTTTCGAGCGCCTCCGCGTCAAGCCGAATGTCCTCCACGCGTTCGGGGGAAAAAGTTTTGACTTCGCCGGTCTCTCTGTTCCTGGTCTGCTTGATCAGCACGGGGCGGTAAAGATGGCCGCCGTTCGCGACCGCACTCATCATCCGGGCTGCCTGCAGGGGGCTCACGAGAACAAACCCCTGTCCGAT
>JBGOTO010000153.1:0-4833 GCA_041476485.1 Nitrospirota bacterium | reverse complement strand
TGAACTGAAAAAACGCAACGCCGAAGAGCACCTGACTCACCGTACGGTGCACCGTCCCTGGGGCTCCTATACCGTGCTGGAAGGCGGCGACCGCTACAAGATCAAACGCATCGAAGTCAAACCCGGCGCAAAACTCTCTCATCAGCTGCACCATCATAGGAGCGAACATTGGGTGGTCGTGGCGGGTACCGCGCGAGTGACAAACGGCGATCGCGAATATGACGTGCATCCGAACGAGAGTACCTATATCCCCATGTCTACGAAACACCGGCTCGAAAACCGGGGCAAGGTCCCGCTCCAGATCATCGAGGTCCAGAATGGAGAATATCTCGAAGAGGACGATATTGTGCGCTTCGATGATGATTATAATAGGCACGAAAAAAATAAAAGAAGCTCGTTACCTCCCCTGATCAAGAGAGACCATGATGAACCCTGAAATCTTTCGCGAATACGACATCCGTGGGATTGCGAAGACGGACCTTACCTCTTCGGTTGTAGACGCTTTGGGACGCGCATTTGCCGAGTATATCAAACCGAAAGGGATAAGTTCGGTTGCGATAGGCTATGATGCACGCCTTAGTTCTCCCCGGCTGTGTGACGACATTGTGCGCGGCCTTACCTCAACGGGTTTGGATGTAACGATCCTCGGCCTTTGTCCCACACCGGCGCTTTACTTCTCGCTCTATCACCTGAATCCCGGCGCCGGAGTGATGATCACCGGGAGCCATAACCCGGCAGAGTTTAACGGATTCAAGCTCTGCGTCGGCAAGGAGACTATTTACGGCGAAGAGATACAGAAGCTGAAGCAGATAATAATAGCGGGGCAGGGAGCGAGCGCTACGACCGGCACGGGAGCAGTCAACCACCGGCCCATCATGCCGGACTATATTGCGTACCTTAAAAATCAGTTCAACTCCAACAACGGGCCGCGGTTAAAAGTAGTCCTCGACTCCGGGAACGGGACAGCCGGCTTGGCGGCCCCGGAAATCATTCGGGCCATGGGATGCGAGGTCATCGAATTGTTCTCCGAACCGGACGGGATATTTCCGAACCATCACCCCGATCCCACGGTCCCGAAGAACCTCTCCGCATTGATCGATACGGTCCGGACGCAGAAGGCCGACGCCGGGATTGCCTTCGACGGTGATGCCGACAGGATCGGCGTGGTGGACGAAAAAGGAAGCATCCTCTGGGGCGATCAGCTCATGGTGGTTTTTTCCCGCGATATCCTGCGCGAACGACCGGGGGCGACCTTCGTGTCCGAGGTAAAGTGTTCTCAGACCATGTACGATGACATCCGCGCCCATGGCGGGAATGCCGTTATGTGGAAGACGGGACATTCCCTGATCAAGGCCAAAATGAAAGAACTTCACGCGGCGCTTGCCGGAGAGATGAGCGGACATATGTTCTTCGCGGACCGCTATTTCGGCTACGACGACGCCGTGTATGCGACCTGCCGCATGGTCGAAATCCTGAAAAAGCTCAAGTCCGCGCAGGGCCAGACCGCAACGCTCAGCATGTTGACGGCTGACCTGCCCAGAACGTTCAACACTCCGGAAATTCGTTTCGACTGTCCCGACAATATCAAATTCAAGGTCGTGGAAAAGGCAAAAGAAGTCTTTGTTCGAGGTAATGATCTGACGCAGAAGCCTAAAGAGGTAATCACCGTGGACGGTGTGCGCGCAATATTCGACAAGGGTTGGGGGCTTGTTCGCGCGTCGAACACGCAACCCGTTCTGGTCATGCGCTTCGAGGCCAGCGATCAGGTTTCTCTTGATGCCATCAAGACCATGATGGAGAAGAAGGTAGAGACAATCATTGCCGACATGAAGATTTAAAAGGCAGAGATTTTTTTTATTCTTATTGTTAACCTGGGAATACAATCCGGTTGACAATTCCTTCTTTATAAGGTATAACATAAACCATGAAAACAGATATACTACAAAAAATATCCGAAGTTCTTGATGTTCTCCTGGATGGCGGAAACATCGATTATGCCGCGGCGTCCGGGCTCTCGAAGGCCGGAGGCGCGGACCTGTGGGACCTGTTTGCGGCAGCAGGCAGAGTTCGCGAGCACTTTCGCGGCAGGACAATTGACCTTTGTTCGATTGTAAACGCTAAATCCGGCGCATGCAGTGAAAACTGCTCTTACTGCGCCCAGTCGGTCCATCACGACACGGGCGCGCCGGTATATCCGCTCATCTCCGTAGACCGCATGGCCGAGGCCGCGGCAAGCGCAAAAAAGAACGGCGCGAAAAGGTTCTGCATCGTCACGAGCGGCCGGGGCATAGACACCGGCGACGATCTGGAGAACATCGCACAGGGCATACGGCGCGTGCGGGACATCGGTCTGTCGCCCTGCGCGACGCTCGGGACGCTCACGCGGGAACAGCTTGCGTATTTGAAGGAAGCGGGACTTAACCGCTATCATCATAATATCGAAACGTCACGGGAATATTTCCCCCGGGTTTGCACGACCCACTCGTTCGATGAACGTCTTCAAGTCCTGGGCCATGCGCGGGAACTGGGGCTCTCCGCGTGCAGCGGCGGCATTCTCGGTATGGGCGAGAGCATGGACGACCGGATCAAGATGGCATTCACCTTGCGCGAACTCGACGTGGACTCGGTGCCGCTCAACTTTCTCATGCCGATCATGGGTACGCCGCTTGAGAATATCGATCCCATCGCTCCGCTCGAAGCGCTCCACGCTATCGCGCTGTTCCGGCTGGTCCTGCCCAACAAGGAGATCCGCGTCTGCGCCGGCAGGGGGACCGCGCTCCACACGCTCCACCCTTTGATATTCACAGCAGGCGCCGACGGGTTCATGATCGGGAATTACCTCACGACCTCCGGTCTGGACCCGCAGGAAGACCTCGACATGGTCCGAGACCTGGGCCTTACCATTTGACCTCATGAACAAGGAGACCCTCTACAGCATCCGCATGCATGCATCGGCCAACGGAAGGCATCTCTCGGGGGCTGAGCGGATCGTACCTCATGAAAAGATCGACAACACCGTTCGGGCTCTTATTTCACGGGCCGAAAGAAAGACTCATTCACCCGAAAAGATAGTACTACATATCGAGAGCCTGGGCGATATGCCTCCCATCCAACTCACTGCCCTCGATCTTGTGACCGTGAACGCTCCTGACGTGATTACGGGACGTTCCACCGCTTCCCGTGTGCTTCAGACAACAGGAGTTTCATCGCAGGCCGTAGAGACGGCACTCGATTGCCTGGGCGGGGGCGCTGCGTTGTCTGGTGGCGTTATGCGTGGCGCAATGATCATGGACGCAAAAAGCGGCGAACGGCTGGAGCCGGACCGAGAGCGCGGCGTACGCGCGTCGCGTTTCGATTGGACCGAAGAGGCATCTGATAAAATCGAGAAAAGCCTTGTTGCCGCAGGTCTCACCCATTACCGAACGCGTGAAGCACTCGCCCTCGCCACCAAAGTGGCCTATGCCCCCGGCATTGTTGCTGAACTCTGCTGGTCGGACGATCCTGATTATACCGCTGGATACGTCGCTTCGCGAAACACGGGATATGTCCGCTTTCCCTTTCTCAAGCAGAGCGGTGATTCGAACGGCGGAAGGGTGTTCTTTGTCGCCCGAGATACAGTGGATAGGGACGTCTTGGTCAGGTATCTCCAAACTCAGGCGGTCTTGATCAATGATATAGGCATTTGCAGTCCTGCCGTGGGACCGGAGAAATACTTCAGCTTTTAACCGTTACAAGGGATCGCTATGTTCGAGCACGAACTTTCACAATTAGAAAAACAACACCTTCTCCGACATCTCACCGTCGTAGAGGCATCCGACGGCCCGCGGGTGACCGTTAACGGCAAGAGCGTGCTTCTCATGTGCTCAAACGATTATCTCGGCCTTGCGGGACATCCGGCGCTCCGCGCTGCTGCCTCAGCCGCCATGGATAAATACGGATTCGGCTCCGGCGCATCGAGACTGGTCTCGGGCACCAGCGCCCTGCATCAGGAGCTTGAGCACAGGCTCGCCCGGTTTAAAGGCACCGAAGCAGCGCTCCTGTTCAACTCGGGATATGCGGCAAATACCGGCATTATTCCGTCTCTTGCCGGGGAAGGTGACGCGGTCCTGAGCGACAGCCTGAATCACGCAAGCATTGTCGACGGCTGCCGCTTAAGCAAGGCAGCAGTGCATGTTTATCGCCACAAAGACGTAGATGATGTTGAGAGTCTTCTCAAGAGCAACTCAAACGCCGGACGCACATTGATCGTGACGGACGGCGTATTCAGCATGGATGGAGATATCGCGCCCCTGCCGGACCTCGCTTTCCTGGCTGAAAAGTACGACGCTATCCTGATGGTGGATGACGCCCATGGCACAGGAGTGCTCGGGAAAACAGGGAAAGGGACTGTGGAACATTTCGGACTCTCGCAGGGCGTGCATATTCAGATGGGGACGCTCGGGAAGGCGCTCGGCTCCTTCGGGGCGTTTGCAGCGGGTGACCGGGATAGTATCGATTTTCTCGTGAACCGCGCGAGAAGTTTCATCTACAGCACTGCTCTTCCCCCGTCCGTCTGCGCGGCATCTCTCGCGGCAATCAATATCATTGAGCAGGAACCCGGACACCGGGAAAGGCTGTGGGAAAATCGCGAACGGTTTGCTGCCGGGTTGAAGTTACTCGGCATCGACACGGGCGACTCCGAGACCCCGATAGTTCCGGTCATTATCGGCGATTCGGCAAAGGCGCTCAAGACAGCGGAAAAACTTTTTGCCTACGGAGTGTACGCCACGGCGATCAGGCCGCCGACCGTTCGAGAAGGGACCGCGAGGATACGGACGACGCTCATGGCAACGT
>JBGOTO010000152.1:0-4848 GCA_041476485.1 Nitrospirota bacterium | reverse complement strand
TCATACAGGCCGTCCGTCTTCTTCGTGTATCGCGCGGTAAACTCGGCAAGCGACATGTTGAAATGGCCGGCCAGCCTGCGCCGGTCGTTGAACGAGAGGTAAACATGGCCGTACCTGCCGCGCGACACGCAGCATTTTCCGTCGCCCCGGCATTCGAACCGGAGGCCGTCTTGATAAAAGCGTCGTTCCTTCCCCACCTTATCCATATTTTTCTTTTACTCTTTCTCAATCGTTGCGATCAGCGAAAATGAGGCCAACTGGTCCCGATGCAGTTCCGCCTGTTCGAGAGGCTCGACCGCGCACAGGGCAACGCCGTTGCGGTGCGCCTCCATCATGATCCGTTCGCACTCCGGCTGCTCGAATTTGAACACCCGCATGAGCGCTTTTACCACGCGCTCCATTGAATTCACGTCGTCGTTGTGGAGCAGGACCCTGTACAACGGGATGAGCGTTACCTGGCGTTCCGAGATTGTTCCGGATTTGGTTGCAGGGAGCGTGGCCATTCTTTTTACTGCCGGGACAGACTCGCCTGCAGCGCCTTCTCGTGTTTATGAAAGACCTTGCGGAAATGGTATCCGTAAATCGAGAAGGTGATGGCCAGCGGCAAGAGCCGTGGCCGCCGAAACAAAGACCATATAATAAGCTTCCAATATTGATACCGTTCCCTTCCGATGATGCCGAGTCGCACTATGGATGCGAACAGTGCCGTGAGGTGGCTCATCCTCATGCGGAACCTCGTTGCCTGGGCCGGCCGGTATCCTTTCAAAAAATGTTTCGTCCGGGCGTAGAAGTGTTTCGGAGAGTAGATCGTGTGGAGGATCTTGCGATAGCCGTTGATCAACAGCTCGGTTTTCATCTTCGGGATGAAGTTGATCGAGAAATCGGTATTGTCCCCGGTGGCGGACTTTACCAGCCTCCCTTCCCGCTCAAGGCGATTATAAAGCTTGGTGCCGTGCGGCGCGTTCAGGAGCCCCACCATGGCGGTCACGATCCCGCTCTCCTGGATGAATGCGATCAACCGGTCGAAGATCGAGGCCGGATCCTGGTCGAACCCCACGATGAACCCTCCCTGCACTTCTAAACCCGCTTGCTGGATCTTTTTTACGCTCGCAACCAGGTCGCGGTTGCGGTTCTGGAACTTGTTGCACTCGGCCAGGCTGTCCTCGTTCGGCGACTCGATGCCCACAAAAACCGTATTGAAGCGCGCCTTGACCATGAGCCGCATGAGCTCTTCGTCGTCCGCAAGATTGATGGACACCTCGGTTGATAAGGTAAACGGGTGCTTCCGCTTCTCCATCCAATCGATGATCGCCGGGAGCACGTCCTTTTTGAGCTTCCCCTTGTTCCCGATAAAGTTATCATCAACGATGAACACGCCGCTCCTCCAGCCGAGGCGGTAAAGGGCATCGAACTCGGCGAGCAGCTGTTGTGTCTCTTTCGTCCTGGGCGCCCGGCCGTACAGCACCGTAATGTTGCAAAAATCGCAGTCAAAGGGGCAGCCGCGCGAGTACTGGATGTTCATGGAAGCGTATTTTTTCATGTTCACGAGGTCGAAACGCGGCAAGGGCGTAGCGCTCAGGTCGGCCCATTGAGCTGGGGAGGTATAGATCCGGCGCGCAGCGCCGTTTTGTAAATCCGCCAGAAATAACGGAAGCGTGATTTCAGCCTCGTTCAAAACAAGATGGTCCACGTCGTCGAACTCTTCCGGGCATGAGGTGAATAGGGGGCCGCCCGCTGTCACTTTAATGCCGAGCGCTTTGCACCGGGCAATGACGGACAGGACAGACTCCTTCTGGATGGACATGGCGCTCAGGAATACCATATCCGCCCACTTGAGGTCAACGTCCGTCAGCTTCTTTACGTTCATATCAACGAGACGCTGCTCCCATACCGGAGGGAGCATTTCCGCAACCGTTAACAACCCGAGCGGAGGAAGGCTCGCTTTCTTGGAGATGAACTTCAGGGCATATTCAAAACTCCAAAACGTGGTGGGGTATTCGGGATAGACGAGCAGTATTTTCATGTGAGGTCCTCCATCCGGTGACAAGTGATGAGGTAAAGAAGCGGGGCCTTATGATGCAAAAGCACTGTTTTCCTATAGGTCATTTGCTTATTATCCTCTTCTTCTTATAAAATGCAACCGTAAAATTTGGAGTGTTGTTGTTCCGTCATCAAGGCCGGGGAGAACCGATTGGCGGAGAAACTTGATTTTTCCGGTGCTCTGTACTATGCTGAAATATCGGGAGAGAAACTCATGACCCTTGAACATCACAAGAAGCCTCTTTTAAGCCGCAAAGAGTTTGCGCACAGGCAACTCCGGTACGCGGGGTTCTCTTCTCTTATTCTGCTGTTCTCCATCGGCATCGGCTTGGCGGGGTATCATTTTTTCGGCGCGCTTCCGTGGATCGATGCGTTCCTGAACGCATCGATGATTTTGACGGGGATGGGGCCCGTCGACCGGATGGAAACGACCGCCGGAAAACTCTTTTCCTCGTTCTATGCCCTTTTTTCCGGCATCTCGTTTCTCATGTTCGTCGGCGTGCTCTTCGCGCCTGCGTATCACCGATTTCTGCACAAATTGCACGTCGATATAGAAGAGCGATCCTGAAGATGCCGGCGTCAGGAGCTTTGCCGGCCCCTCGCGAACCATTATTGACCGTGTGGGCATAGAGGGACGGAGAATTTCCTAGCTCGAATTCCTTATATTGACAAACCACTGGGTAAACCCGTATAATTCCCTCACTCATCCATCGGCGAAAGGCGGCTTTTCCTTGAAAAAAATAGTCAGCAAGTATTCGAAGTTCCTTCAGAACACCACGGAGCAATTAGGCGCCGCGGTAAAAAAACACAAAGTAAAGTGCAAGCCCGGCTGTTATGAATGCTGCGCGGTCGGTTTTTTCGACATCACGCTCCTCGACGCGCTTCATCTCAGGGAAAGCCTTAAGCACGTTCCCGAAAACATCAGGCATCGCGTCCTCGGAAAAGCGAACGAGCAGCTCGATATGCTCGAGAAAAAGGGCGCTTTTTCCCGCAAGGACCCGCTTCTCAAAACTCTTGCATCCATCGACTCCATCTCACGCAGGTCCGCCAAGATGAGCTGCCCGGCCCTCGACGAGAAGGGCGCCTGCTTGATCTATGAGCACCGGCCCCATATCTGCCGCCTCTTCGGGCCCACGGTACGCGGCGCCCGCCGTGCAGTAAGACTTGAAGGCTGCGGATATTTCAAGCGTGAAATTCCCGAAACAGACTTTGATATCCTGGATAACTACGAAAAAGAAGACGTGCTGCTCAAAGCCGTATTCGCCAAGGCCGGACGCAAACGGGTTCGCGAGGTGGACACCATCATACCCGCCGCGCTTGCCTTGGATATGAAGAAGTGGCTTTGATACGACAAGCACCAATATCCAAGTCCCAAATAACAAATAAACTTCAATGACCTAATTTCAAGCTCCAATTTGGTCATTGTGATTTGATTATTGCTTATTGACCTTACCCATGGAAATCATCAGCAGGAAAATCGTCTGGCAGGGAAAGTTCATGAGCGCTGTGGAGATAACCTACCGCGACGCGCGGGGAATCATCCGCACGTGGGAAGCGCTCGAACGCATAGGGATCGGCGGCATCGTGGTGATGATCGCCGTCACACGCTCCGGCAACGTTATTCTCGAGAAGCAGTTCAGGCCGCCGCTCGGCCGCGACGTCATCGAGCTCCCCGCGGGGCTCGTTGAGCCCGGCGAGTCCATGGAAGCTGCGGCACGGCGGGAGTTGATCGAAGAAACAGGGTGGTCCGCGAAAAAGCTCTCGTTCCTCGCCGAAGGGCCGATCTCGACCGGCGCGTCCACGGAAGCGCTCCGGGCCTATCTGTGCACCGACCTCGAACACGTGGGCGTAAACGGCGCTGACGACAACGAGATCATCGAGGTGATCGAAGTGCCTATTGAGAGCGTGCAGGACTTCCTGAGGAACTCGCAGGCACAAGGCACTCTTGTCGATCTGAAGGTTTTCGGGCTGGTGGAGCTAGCGAGGAAAGCGCTGGGGAAGTAACATTCCAAATATCAACGTTCAAACGGTTTAAACGTTCTGAAACTTATCGCGCGAGCGCGATCCCCGCTTCAAATGCTTCCTTCAATGCCGTCGGGTGGTCCCTGATGGCACCTTTCTCGTCCACGTGGTCATAGGCAAGCGTCACGTGCTCCTGAACGTTCACGGTCCTGAAAAAGGCCCGCACAGTCTCCTCGGCGCACCGATATCCTTCGTTCTTATCGTTCCGCTTCATGCCGCCCACCAGGATGAGCAGGCCTTTGCGCCCGAACGGTCCCGGCGGGACCGGCTTCTTGTGGACGTATTTCTCGGCCCAGAATGCCTGGCACCGGTCTATCACGATCTTTGTCTGGGCGCTTACGCTGAAAAAGAAGATCGGAGATGCAACGATGATCCGGTCCGCGGTCCGGATATCCTGATGGATGGCCTGCATGTCGTCTTTTATCACGCAACTCCCGGTGTCGTCGCATCCGCCGCAGTTCTGGCAAGGTCTCAAGGACAGGGTGTTGAGATTATAAACCGTCACTTCCCCGCCCCGTTCCTTCACTCCCTTGAGGGTCTCCTGGAGCAGGATATCGGTGTTGCCGCCCTTTCTCGGGCTGCCGTTCAATGCGAGCACTTTCATACTATTTCATTCTCTCCCCTCGCCTGCTTAAGAAACCGAAACCAAAAGCTGTCTCTCGCAAAGCTCGCAGAGTACGCAAAGATTTAAAACAAAGGGTTTGAATTTCTTTGCGGCCTTAGCGTCTTGGCGAGAAAATATTTTTTTGATTCTTTACTTCCAATCAAACGAATAACAATTTTTTG
>JBGOTO010000151.1:0-4864 GCA_041476485.1 Nitrospirota bacterium | reverse complement strand
GGGCATGCCTCAGCGTATTATGCCGGACTGAATCTTCTCATTATTGGCGCGTTGGGGGTAGTGCCATTTAGTATACCGCTAACGATAGCAGCAGGCCTGTCCATTTATGCAATTTATCTCGTGCCGATATTAATCTTCGATAAAATAACCGACCCGAATATCTTCATCGCCAACAACGTGTTCATGATTTCAACATACGTAATAGTGATTACCTGGAAGACCATGAGCCAAAAAACCATGCTTAGCGAGCTCAGCCTCCAGTACGACCTCGATCAGGAAAAACAGAACCTTGAGCGCCTCGTAGCGGAGCGGACCAAGGAACTTAACAAATCCGAGCAGTGGCACCGCTCTCTTTTCGAAAACGCGACGGACGGCGTCGTCGTCCTCGACAAGAGCGGCAACATCGTGAATATAAATGAGAAGGCGACTGAAATGCACGGCTTTGCCAAAGACGCGCTGATCGACGTCAATATCGAGCTTCTGGAAGACGACGGCAACAGGAAAGACATGGCCGAGCGGATGCGCCGGATTCTGGACGGCGAATCTCTCGTATTTGAGACCACCCACAACAAAAAAGACGGCACTCCCATCCATCTCGAGATCAGCTCGAAAGCGATCATCATCGGGGAGGAACTGTTTATCCAATCCTTTTACCGCGACATCACCGAGAAAAAGAAACTTCGGGAGCACCTCTCGCAGACGCAGAAAATGGATTCTATCGGCGTGCTCGCCGGCGGGATCGCGCATGACTTCAATAACATTCTGGCCGCGATCATGGGCCACGCTGAAGTCGTGCGGGTCTATTCGCCCTCTCTCGAAGCCAAATCACTCCGAAGCCTGCAGGTGATAGAGGACGCCTCGCGCAAGGCGGGAGGGATGATTTCCAAGCTCCTCGGTTTTGCCCGCAAGAGCACGTATGAGATGGTGCCGCTCAACCTCAATGACGTCATTCATGATACCGTCAAGCTCCTCGAACGGATCCTCGACAAGAACATCAGCCTGAAAATGGACCTCGACGGCCCCCTGCCCGTCATCAAGGGCGATTTTAATCAGCTTGAGCAGGTCATTATGAATTTGATGGTCAATGCCCGGGACGCAATGCCGCAGGGCGGAGCAATTCATATCAGGACCCAATGCAGGAACATCATAAAAGGCATGACGGATGTGCCGCCCTACGTCCTGCCGGGAGAATACGTGCTGATGAGCGTGACCGATACGGGGTGCGGCGTCCCTGAACATCTCGTTCAAAAAATTTTTGAACCTTTTTTCACGACCAAGGAGCGGGGGAAAGGCACCGGGCTCGGTCTCTCCATGGTCTACGGAGCGGTAAAGGAGCACAAGGGCTACATTATTGTCGAGAGCCGGCCCAACAAGGGCAGCACCTTCATCGTCTACCTTCCGGTTACCCGTGAGGTTTTTTCCTGGGCAGGCAAAGAGATGGAAACCTTCATCAAAGGGAAAGAGACCATTTTGTTCGTGGATGACGAGGAGGAGGTCGTGAACGCGGCCCGGGAGGTGCTCACCTCCCACGGCTATACGGTTACGGCGGCCACTGACTCCGACCTTGCGCTGGAGCTTTTCAGCAAAACGCCGCGCCAGATAGACCTGGTGATAACAGACATGGTGATGCCGAAGACCGACGGGAAGGAGTTCATCAGGCGGTTGCGCGCGATCGATCCGGAAGCAAAAATCCTCGCCGTTTCCGGATACATGAAATATGTCGCGGAAAAAGAGGATATCCAGAACATCAACGGGTTCCTGCAGAAGCCTTTTGATTCCCGCCATCTTCTTTCGACGATACGCCGGATCCTCGATGCCCGTCCGGACGCTTCCCCGCCTCTCGACGTCTGAAAGCTTTCTCGCTCCCTCCTGGTCAGCATCAAACCGGCAAATAAAAAGCCTGCCGGATTATTCCCCGACAAGCTTTAATTCGCGCTGCTTCGCGTCAATTCGCGGCTAAAAAGCTTACACGTTCTCCGCCATTTCCCAGACCCCGCACGGGCAGATGCCGACGCAGAAGCCGCAGCCGATGCACTTGCTCTCGTCCACCACGTACTCGTAGGCCTTGTTCGGGAGCTTCTTTCTGGTGATCGCGCCGTAGTAGCAGGTCTCCACGCACATGCCGCAGTCGCGGCAGGAGCCGCAGCTCATGCAGCGGTTCGCTTCCTTTTTCGCGGAGAACTTGCCCATGGCCGCGCAGACCTCGTAATACTGCGTCTTGACCTTCTCGAAAGGGACCACCCGGCGCTCCTCGGCCACATAATCGGTGTTCATGAGCTGGGCGTGGATCACGTCCGCCGCGATTTTTCCGTTGCCGATTGCGTGGGTCACGAGGCCCGGTTTGGCCGCGTCGCCGATGGCGAAGACCTTCACGTCCGAGGTCTGGCCCAGCTCGTTCACGACGATGTATCCGCGGTCCGTATGGACCTCCGTCGGCAGGAAATCGAGCACCGGCTTTTCGCCGATCGAGATGATCACCATGTCGGCATCGAGGGACGTGCCGTCTTTGAAGTATATCTTCTTCGCCTTCGCGTCGTACTTCTCGGTCGCTTTCGGGAACAGGAGCTGCGTGCCTTTTTCCTTCGCCATCTCCTGTTCTTTGCCGAACGAGGCCGGCTTCTGGATGTCCACGCAGGTCACGTTCGCTGCCCCATGGTCCCAGGCCTGACAGGCGATGTCCATGCCCACGTTTCCCGCTCCGATCACCACGACCTTCTTGCCTTTGAGGTTCCTCGGCTTGCCGAAGTTCACTTCCTTGAGGTAATCGATGCCCGCAACCACGTCCTCGTGCCCGGGGAAGGGAATCAGGCGCGCTTCATGGGCGCCCACGGCGATGACCACAACCTCGTGGTCCTTGTATATCTTCTCGAATTTTTTCCTGTCCACCGGGGACTTCACCTGGACCTTTACGCCGAGTTCGGCGAAGCGCGAAAGCTCCTTGTCGAGGATCCTCTTCGGAAGCCGTTCGCGCGGGATACACATCTCGAGCTTGCCGCCGATCTTGTCCGACGCCTCGTAGAGGTCCACCGTATGGCCTTTGAGACCGAGTTGCCACGCAGCGGAAAGGCCTCCCGGTCCGCCGCCGATCACGGCGATGCTGCGGCCAGTGGCCTTTGCCTTCTTCGGCGCCTTGAGGTTCAGCGCCAGCTGCCCGTACTGCTTGATGTTCAACGGCTGGTCGATCCTGCTGCGCGTGCAATCGCTCATACAGAGGTTCGGGCAGACCGTGCCGCAGACCGTTGCCGGAAGCGGGCTGTACTGGAGCACGAGCGCCAGGGCCTCGGCAGTTCTTCCCTGCCTGATGAGGCTCGCGCGCTTGTGCGACGGAATGCGCGACGGGCAGAAGTAGGCGCAGGGAGGCAGATACTGGTCGTTTTTCCAGAGCGGCTTCCATCTGCGCTCCTCGCCGGTGGTGATGTAGGGAAGCACGGTGCGGTCGTGCGTGAGGTAGGCGCCGAACATGCCGCCCGCGCCCACGCCCTTCTCCCACACGTTCAAGCGGAACTCGGTCAGGCCCATCTTGAGCTTGCCCTTCAGCTTCGCCTTCTCGGCAGGCGTAAAGGCGATGAGCTTCTTCCACGCGTTCGCGTCCTTGGTGAGTTCTTCGTAATGGGACGCGCGGTCGATGGCGGCAAGATAGGGCTTCATGTTCGTGGTGAGCCATTCCCAATCCTGCTCCGTCAGGTCCACGAGCTGAACATCGGCCTTGCTGTACTCCTTGATGGGCCCGCGGAAGTAGATCGTGCCGCCGACCATGCCCACGCAGGGACGGTAGCCTAAAATATTTTCAGGGTCGCGGGGATTCACGCCGCAGACCACGGCAATGCCGCCGGCCTTGAACTCGGCAAAGGAGTCGCCGACGCTCCGGAAGTACCAGGACTGCATATCGGGAAACCGCGGGTTCTTTTTCGTCATCGTGTCGCAGCGCGCGCCGCCGCCGCCTTGGACGTAGAGGATTCCCTGGGCGCCCGCGTTATGCGCGCCGTTCGCCACGTCTCCCAAAACCGTGATCGTCGCGCCGCAGTTGAGCCAGCCCGTGTCGTCGGAGGACGAGCCCTTGATCACGAGCTCGGTGTTGTCCATGCCCATGCTGCCGACGCGCTGGCCCGCCGTGCCTTCGATGACGACCTTGACCTTCCCGCCCTTCGGCCAGATCCTGCCGCCAATGCCGTGCTGGCCGTCGGCGACCACGGTGATGTCCTTGGCCCCGTCTTTTATGGCCTGCTGGACCTGCTCTTCGAGTGATTTCGAAGCCACCCGTTTTCCGTCGATATTGCCTTTGATTATCATTTTATTCAACCTTATTTTGGACCGAGGCAACCATGTTGCCGTATCACGCCGACACGGTCGGCTCGCTCCGCATTAACAGACGTAGCTTATCTGCAATCGGTCCGCAATTTCCTTGTCCGCCACGCCCAAAGCGTCCGACATGCCGATCGGGAGCTCGGTACTCCTTCCGAGCGGAGCGAAGATTTTCTTGAGTTCCACATCCGCGGCCTTGAATACTTCAACCACGCGCTCGGCCACCTTGTCCGGGTCGAGCCTGCGGTAAAGCTTCGGATCCTGGGTGGTGATGCCGCGCGGACACTTGCCGAGGTTGCAAACGTTGCAGCGGTTATACTCGTCGCCGAAGCAGCCGGCGGCCGCCTGCATCATATACTTGCCGATGTCCACGGCGGACGCGCCGAGCATGATGAGCGCGGCCGCGTTCGCCGCGAGGTTGCCGCCCTTGCCCACTCCGCCCGCGGCGATCAGGGGAAGCTCGTTCTGCTTGCCCTGCTTCACGAGGTCCAGGTAGCAGTCGCGGATGTTCGAGGCGATGGGATGGCCCATCTTGTCCATCGAAACATTGTATGCGGCGCCG
>JBGOTO010000150.1:0-4877 GCA_041476485.1 Nitrospirota bacterium | reverse complement strand
TCCTTGATCTCATGGATGTCCTTGTAATAATCGAGATGCTCTTCATCGATGTTCGTGACCACGGCGATCGTCGGGGACAGCTTCAGGAAGCTCCCGTCGCTCTCATCGGCCTCGGCCACGAGGAACTCGCCCTGGCCGAGTTTGGCGTTCGTACCGAGGCTGTTGAGCTTTCCGCCGATCACGACCGTGGGATCGATGCCGCCCGCCGCGAGCACCGTGGCGACCAGGGAGGTCGTCGTGGTCTTGCCGTGAGCGCCGGCAATGGCAACGCCGTACTTGAGCCGCATGAGCTCGGCGAGCATTTCGGCCCGCGGGATGACCGGGATCTGCTTCTCGCGCGCTGCCGCGACCTCGACGTTCTCTTTCGTGACCGCCGAGGAGATCACCACCACGTGCGGCGAGGTAATGTTCTCGGCGCGATGGCCGATGGCTATCTCGCCGCCCAGCTTCCTGAGCCGCTCCGTGGTGTCCGACTCCCTGAGGTCGGAGCCCGAGACCTTGTACTCGAGGTTCAGAAGCACTTCGGCAATGCCGCTCATGCCGATGCCGCCGATGCCCACGAAATGAATGTGTTTAATTTTTTTGAACATAGTCCTTGCAGATCCTTACAATCTCCTCCGCGGCCGTATTCTCCATGCGGGACGCGGCCGGTACGCCGGCCCCCTGGGCAACGTATTTTTTTATGAGCGTGGCCAGCAGTTCCGCGGTCAGGTCTTTCTGGATAATGACGTCTGCGTTGCCGCGGCCGGCCAGCGTTCTCGCATTATACTCCTGGTGGTTGTCCGCTGCAAACGGAAACGGAATCAAGACGGCGCGCTTGCCGCAGACCGCAAGCTCGGCCACGGTCGTTGCTCCTGAACGCGAGATAACGAGGTCCGCGACTGCGTAGGCCCCCGCCATATCGTCGATATAAGGAAGTACCACGGCTTTTACCTTCGCGTCGCGATAGCCTGCCGTCACCAAGGCAACGTCTTGTTCTCCTGTTTGATGCAGGACCTGGATGCCGCGGACGCCTTTCAAATAAACAGCGGCCTGGTTCATCGCCATATTGATCGCATGCGCGCCGCCGCTTCCCCCCATGATAAACAGGGTAAACGGCCCGGACTCGAGCCCGAAGTCCGCCAGAGCCTGTTCCCGATTTCCCTCATCGATCCCTTTTCTGACCAGCGGCCCGAGCGCTGCTGTCTTCTCAGGCGGGAAAAATTTTTGTGCACCCGTCCCCGGAAAGCAGAGGACCACCTTATCAGCCAGTTTTCCCAGCTTCCGGTTTGCAAAACCGGCGTAGGAGTTCGGTTCCACGATGAGGAGCGGTATCCTGAGGGCCAACGCCGCAAGACCGACCGGCCCCGAGGCGTAACCGCCGACCCCGAGCACCGCGTCCGGCCTGGCCTCGCGGAGCAGACGGACCGACTGGAGCAGGCTGAGCGGGAGTGCGAGCATGGTTTTCATACGTGCGATAAAGTTCATACCCTTAAGCTTCCCGACGGTTATAAATCTGACCGGCAACCCTTCCTTCGGAAGGACCCTGGCCTCGATCCCCTGTTTCGTGCCGATAAACAGCGCCTGGCTGCCGCTCTCCTTGAGCAGTTCACGCGCAATGGCTATCCCCGGGTACAGATGACCGCCGGTGCCTCCTCCTGCAATGACGACCTTCATCCCTTGACCCTTGCCCCCTGACCCTTGACCCTCTTACGTTTGTTCTTTTGAAATATTGAGCAGCACTCCCATCGCCCCCATCGTAACGACAAGCGATGATCCGCCGTAGCTTACGAGCGGGAGCGCGATGCCTTTCGTGGGCAAAAGCCCGGTGACGACCGACATATTGATCAGTCCCTGCACGCAGACGAGGAGGGTGATCCCGAGCGCGAGCATACGGCTGAACTGATCTCCGGCCGAGAGTGCAATTCGCACCCCGCGCCACAGGATCACAAGAAACAGCGCGAGCACCGCAAGCGCTCCGATCAGGCCCAGTTCCTCTCCGATCACGGCATAGATGAAGTCCGAGTGCCGCTCCGGAAGGAACAGGAGTTTCTGCCTGCCTTCACCCAGCCCCCGGCCGAAGACGCCGCCGCTGCCGAAGGCGAGAAAGGACTGAATGATTTGGTGCCCCGCGCCTTGTGGGTCCTCCCAGGGGTCGAGAAACGAAAAAATCCTCCGCAGCCGGTATGCGCTGTGGGCCACGGCGAAATAGACAAACGGGGACGCCGCAAGCGCCGTACCGCCGAGATGGAGCAAATTCGCCCCTCCGGCGAACAGCAGAATGCAGGCCACGCCTCCGATCGTCATGACCGCTCCGAAATCCGGCTGTAAACCCGCGATGAGCAGAAACGCCCCGCACACGACGTACGCCGGGAGCAGTCCGTTCATAAAGTCGCGCAGGCGTTCTCCCTTTTTGGCGATGATGTAGCTCATATATACAACGAGCGAGAACTTTGCAAGCTCCGACGGCTGGAACGAAAGCATGCCGAACCGCAACCATCGCCGCGAGCCGTTGATCATCTTTCCGATGCCCGGGACCAGCGTCAGCGCGAGCAGGAGCAGGGAAATGAGAAGCAACGCCGCAACGATCCGCCGGTCCGACAGTAGCCGGTGATCGACACGCATGGCGACTGCCATGAGCGCGCACCCCGCGACGGCCCAGAGGATCTGGCGCTTCATGAAAAACGTCGGATCGTCATAGGCCGTAAGCGCCACGACGCTGCTCGCGCTGTAGACCATCACGACGCTCAAGGTGACCAGCGCCAGAACGGCAAACAAAAGTGTCCTATCGTACTGTCCTTTATCGTGCGTCACATTCTGCAATTCCGCACTCCGCATTCCGCATTATAATTTTTTAACCGCTTTTTTAAACTGCCTGCCCCGGTCCTCGAAATCCTTAAACATGTCGAAGCTCGCGCACGCCGGCGACAGGAGCACGACGTCCCCTCGCATCGCGTGTTGGGAAGCGAGCAGTACGGCCTCCTGAAGCGTCGACGCGAGGACCGTCTCGGTCGCCTCGCCGAGCGCCTGTTGCATCTTGCCCGCGGCCTTGCCGATCAGGACCAGGAGCTTCACCTTCTGCTTGAGCAGACCGTAGAGCGGGCTGAAATCGCTCCCTTTGTCCAGGCCGCCGGCGATCAGGACCACGGGCTGCGTGAACCCTTCAACGGACTTGAGGACGGCGCCCACGTTCGTCCCTTTGGAGTCGTTAACGTAGGTGACGCCTTCTTTCTCGCGCACGAACTCCAGCCGGTGCTCCAGTCCGGGAAATTCCCTGAGCACAGCGGCAACGGATTCGTCGTCCGCGCCGGCGGAAATCGATACGGCGGTTGCCGCCAGGGCATTTTCGAGGTTATGGACGCCCTTGATCTTTATCTCATCAACCGGGATGATGCGGCGGCCGTTGAACAGCACATACCCATCGACCACGCAGGCCCCCGGGTTGAATCGCTGCAGGCGCGAGAAGGGGACGACCGTGGCCGACGTTCGCGCCGCAGAGGACTTCACGACCGGGTCGTCGAAGTTCAATATGAGAAAGTCCTCTTTCTGCTGGTTCATGAATATCCGGGCCTTCGCCTCTCCGTACTCCTCGATGTCGCGATACCGGTCGAGATGGTCTTGCGTAACGTTCAGGATCGCCGCAACCCGGGGCCTGAAGGTCTCGATGTCCTCAAGCTGAAAACTCGAGAGTTCCGCCACGATCCAATCATGATTCGATAGCAGCGCCGTGTCTTCGGTCAGCGCGTTCCCAATGTTCCCCGCTACGAGCACTTTCTTCCGCGCCTTGGCGAGCATCAGCCCCACCAGGGTCGTGACCGTCGACTTGCCGTTCGTCCCCGTGATCCCGGCATACGGCGCGTCGGAGAGCAGCCACGCAAGCTCCAGCTCGCTGATCACCCTTACGCCGTGCCGCTGCGCGTTCCTGATCTGCGAAATCTTCGGCACGCCGGGGGAGACGACGATGAGGTCCGCTTCCATGAAAATGCGGTCGGGGTGGCCGCCCGCCTTTACCACGATGTTGCCCCCCAGGGCCTTCACTTGCTCTGCAAGCTGTTCCAGCGGTTTTTTGTCCGTCACCGTGACGTAGGCGCCGAGCGCGTCGAGCGCCCGCGCAGCGGCAACGCCGCTCCGCGCCAGACCGACGACGGTCACTCTCCTGCACTTAAAATTCTCTTTCACCGTTCCTTACCCTCTTAACTTCCTGTTTCTACCTCAGCTTCAGCGAGCTAAGCGACACCAGCGCCAGAATGATGCCCACGATCCAGAACCTCACGATGACCTTTGACTCGGGCCAGCCGAGCTGCTCGAAGTGGTGGTGGATCGGGGCCATCTTGAAGATGCGTTTGCCGGTCGTCTTGTACGACGCCACCTGGAGCATCACCGAGACGGCTTCCGCCACGAAAATACCTCCGGTGATGACCAGAATCAGCTCGTGCTTGGTCACCAGAGCAAGGGCGCCGAGTGCGCCGCCAAGCGAGAGGGACCCCGTATCGCCCATGAACACTTCGGCCGGATGGGCGTTGTACCACAGGAAACCGAGACAAGCCCCCGCAAGCGCGCCGCAGAACACCGTCAGTTCGCCGCTCCCGGGTGTATAAGGGATCTTCAGATACTCGGCAAGCACCCTGTTGCCGCAGATATACACAATTACGGCGTTGGCGGTAGCCGCGATGCCGACGAGGCCCGTCGCAAGCCCGTCAAGACCATCGGTGAGGTTTACGGCGTTGGACGAGCCCACCATCACCACCACGGCAAAGGGAATATAGAACCAGCCGAGATCGATGACCATTTTTTTCATGAACGGCACCGACAGGTACGCCGCTTCCGGGTCGCCGGAAAAGTAATAGAGGAACAGGCCGGCCACGAGCGCCGCCGCGATCTGAAACCCGAACTTCTCC
>JBGOTO010000149.1:0-4987 GCA_041476485.1 Nitrospirota bacterium | reverse complement strand
CTGTTCAACGTTACGGCGGACTTCTGGACGTTTGTCTGGCCGCGGGTGTTCCTCGGCCTCGGCATGGGTTTCACGTTCATACCGCTTACCACCATGACGCTTTCGCACATCCCCAAGGAGCATATGACCGAGGCGAGCTCTCTCTACAACCTGCTCCGGAACCTGGGGGGGAGCGTGGGGATTGCGTTCGTGACCACGGTCGTTTCCCGGCGCGCGCAGTTTCACCAGGCCAGGCTTGTGGAACATCTGTCCCCGTTCGATCCGGCCTATTTATTTTTCCATGATAAACTATCGTCATTTCTGGGGTCTCACGGGCTGCCCACAAGCGGCGCCGACGGTCTGATGTACCGGGAGCTTGTCCGGCAGTCAACGGCGCTCGCGTTTAATGACGCGTTTCTGACCATCTGTTTACTGATGATCTGTACGCTTCCCCTGGTATTATTGATGAAGCGGCCGGAGGCGAATGAGAGCGCGCCGCCGGCGCATTGAAGATGAGGACAAAGCATGGCGCAGCCGTGGAAAACTATAGATAAAGTTGATACTGCGGACGGGATTCTCGAACTGCGCAGGAGGGGAGCGGTTGACTTCCTGATCCTCATCAACGGCCGCGTGCTCATGAACAGCAGCGCGAACCGGTCCGAGAAAACCCTCGGCACTCAGGCGTGCGAGGCAATGCCCTTGCGTCCGAAACCGCGCGTGCTGATCGGCGGTCTTGGTATGGGGCTTACCCTGCGTGCGGCGCTCGATGCCTTGCCCGCGCCCGCGCAGATTGTTGTGGCCGAACTGAACCCCATCACGGCCACGTGGTGCCGGGGTCCGCTTGCAGGGCTTACGAATCACGCTGTTGAGGACCCCCGTGTCGTTGTCGTGATTGACGATGTTTCGGCGGTCATCTCAAAGGCCGCGCTTGTCGGCGCGGAGAAATTCGACGCCATTATCATCGACCTCTACGAAGGCCCTCACGCTAAAACAGACGCAAGGAACGATCCCTTTTATGGAAGCCGTGCTCTGGAGAAGACGGCTGCCGCGCTTTCCGATGATGGAATCTTTGCTGTCTGGGGGGAGAATTCTGATGCGGGGTTCGAGAAGCGGTTGGCTGGTGCGGGATTTATCGTCGAACGTCTGCGGCCGGGGAAAGGCGGAATGCGGCACGTGGTGTATGTGGCGCGGAAGCCGGCATTGCGGTCGAAAAGTGAAGGTCGGTAGGTATAAGGTCAAACTCCTGTAACTACACAATTTCGTATTGCAAAAGCTGGTGTATTGATATAGACTAAAAACATGAATTCCACAGCTACAATCAAAAAGAAGCTTGCCATACGCAACGCTGATTCTTCCCTATGGTGTACCCTTCCCCTATTGATCATCACTTGGTTTTTAAAACCTTTCTGAAAATTACCATCACAGGTTAACCCCTGCGTTTATCTGACGCCGGCGAAAAACGCAGCATGGTTGGAAGTAAACACCGGCGGGTCGTTTTTCAGGATCGAAGATATCGCGGGATGCCGCTTGAACTCGTTATCAAGAAATCGTCGCACTGCCTTCCGGTCCCATCCTTGGGGATGCGTGAATCCGGTATAGAGCGATAGATCCCCCTCATAAAACGGTTCTGTTTCGATTCCCCCGGCATCCTGTCCGCAAAGGGGCATGTTGAATATCGCAAGGTTCAGGAACCTGATCGCGGCCTTATGTTTGACCACAAATTCGAGTGTCTTTCTTGCTTCCGTTATCGTCTCAGCCGGAGTGCCGAACAGAAGATAGATATACGCGGCGATTCCCGCTTTGTGAAGGTTCTGTAAAACCTGCGATGCCGCCTCCAGCTCAATTCCCTTCTGCATCGTGTCGAGCACTCCCTGGTCGCCTGATTCCAGCCCGAGCTTCAGCATCACGCATCCCGAGCGTTTTAGCTGCATGCAGTAATCCCTGTCCAAAAGGTCTTTGTCGATCCTTGCGAATCCATACCACGGAGCGCCAAGAGGTTTTTCAGCAAGCGCGTGCATGAGCGCCGGACTGACCGAGTTATCCAGCAGATGCACGAGCGTTGGTTTTGTTTTCTCGACCAGCATTGCAAGCTCCGCCATTGCCGTTTGCGCGGGAATAGGAAGATACGGATTTCCCTCGGCTGTTTCTGGACAGAAAGAACATTTGTTCCAATAACATCCGCTTGATCCGCTGTAAGGCAGAATGAAGCCGGGCGAAAGATAGTCCTGAAGCGGCAAGGAACTGTAATCCGGCGGATAGTGCTTCTGTTTCATGCCGGAGGTATTCAGCAAGTCGAGCAACGAGTGCTCTCCCGGTCCCGCGATAAGGTGGTCCACGAGACCATCAAAAGGGTTCCTCCAGCCGGGCCGCTTCATCCAGGAACTCACGAGCCCGCCGCCGAGGACGATTTTCAAACGGGGAAACTCTTTCCTGATATAACCGATCATAGCGAACGCACACAAGGCCTGGCTCAGATAATTCAACGATAATCCGACCGTGCTTGTCTCATCCCTGTCAATAATATTGGAGAGCTGCATTTTGAAGTAGGGGTAGAAGGGATTTTTTTCGGGATGCTCGGCTGCCATGACCAAGTCTGCGCTTCTGAGCGGGGACAAGCTCTGGTCCTGGTAATCCGCGAGTCCTAATAGTATGCCGCTGTTTTTGGACGAGACCGCGAGAACACGGTTCAGGTCTTTGACAACCCTGCTGTAACGATCAGGAGATTGATAGGTCCGAAGGTCGTGGAGCGCGGCGATATTGTTTGTACAATTTTTGACTGCCCTGCGGGTCCAGGTATCGGATGCGGTATGCGGATGCTTCAGAAGATAAAGTATGCTCTCGAGGTTCGCGTCCAGAACCTGGTGCGGGATGCCATGCGCGTTCAGCGCGCCGGAAAGTTTTGCGATTCCGGCGGGAGGCTCGCAAGGTTTTGCCAGAGGAGGGTAAATGAGGAGCATAAAGTAAAAAAAGTCCCAAACGCTGAATTCCAACATTCAAATAGTGACCGAACGCTTGAAGCTTGATGATTGGTTGCCTACTCCCGCCCCACTCGTTTCCGCACTGCGTCCCATATCTCAATCAAATCCAGACGCTGCGCCCATTCCGTTATATATGTCCAGTCAATTTCATTTTTGCTAATTTTTAAAATGCCGGTGATATCACGAAGATGTTTCTCTGACTCGCCGGCCTTGTAGTATTCCATTTTCTTGATGATCACGTCTTCGGGTGCTGCAAAATTCGCTTCGTAGGACTCCGCAGGGGAAATTCTGCGTGCTCGCTTAAATCGGCTGCTATCGAAGGGTGTGTCTTGCCGTATGATAACATCCAGCTTCAGGCCGGAGGAGGGGTGGATGATGTTGAACTGTCCATGCAGACGGATGGCCTCACGGATCATTTCGTCGCTGATGTAAAACTTGTTTGCAGGGAACGCTTCAAGCAATCCCGCAATGTGCTGCTCGTGTATTGCTGCAACGATATCGATATCATTGGTCAGGCGCGGCTCTCCGTATGCCATTGCGGCCACTGATCCTGTTACGAGGTAGGGGATATGAAGGCGCTCAAATATTTCGACGGCCTTTTGGAGGAGTTCATAAGGCCCCATGGAGGAGCCTCCTGGCAACTTCTTGCTCTACGGTGTTATTATCCCAGTCGGGGTGTGTTTTTTTGATATGCGCCATCAGCATACGATGCGCCGAGATCCAGATGTTAAAACCGATCTGAATTCTCTCGGCGGGATGTTTTTTTCGCAATACCTCTGCCATCACATCGTCTACTACCTCAATCTGTCCGGCATCCAGTCTCATCTATTCCCTCTCTGAGGAAAAGATAGTATAAATGAAGCACAAATGCAAGAGGATTTCCCCGCGCTGTCGCATTGCAGCGTTTCCAAATGCCAAGTCCTCAGCGAGAAACAGTCTTTTCTTAACGGTACGTGCGGGAATTCGGCGTCCTGCTTTTGTAGGTCGTCGGACTTGAGGGTTGCTGGGGTGCATGGCCGCGATGGGCGACCCCGGACGCAGGGTGGGCTTGATGGGCCTTATGCGGCGCAGTTGCGGGTTTATGGGCCGCGGCATGCGGCGGCCTCTCCTGGACTCGGCGGCGCTGCGGCTCGCGAGGCGGACGGGCAAACTCTGCATCGCGTGCCGGGGCTGGTTTGTTGTAATCAAAGCCCGCGAGCTTGCGGCGATCCACTTTTTCTCCGAGGACGCGCTCGATGCTTCTGACCATGTCCTCGTCTTCACGCGTGACGAATGTGAAGGCATCGCCGGTCTTCGCGGCCCTGCCGGTGCGGCCGATCCGGTGCGTGTATGCGTCGGCGGTATCGGGCATGTCGTAGTTGATGACGTGTGAAATGAGCGATACATCGATGCCGCGGGCCGCGATGTCGGTCGCGACAAGGATCTGATACGAACCGTCTCGAAACCCGTCGAGCGCGGCCTGGCGCTTGTTCTGCGACAGGTTCCCCTGGAGCGAGGCGGCCTTGTAGCCGGCTTTCTCCAACTGCTGGCCCACGCGCTTGGCGCGGTGCTTTGTGCGGGTAAAGATGAGAACGGACTCCGTGTCCGTATGTTTCAGGAGTTCGAGGAGCAGCCCCGTTTTGAGGTGCTGTGACACCGGATAGAGCGCGTGCGATACCGAGTTGGCGGGCGCGGTGTGGCCGACCTGTACGGTGACGGCCGCATGCAGAACGTCGTGCGCGAGTTTCCGGATATCATCAGGCATGGTGGCGGAGAACATGAGCGTCTGGCGCTTCGCGGGCACGTGCTTCAGGATCTTCCGAATATCGGGCAGGAACCCCATGTCGAACATCCGGTCCGCCTCGTCCAGGACGAGGACTTCCACGCCGGACAGGTTGACCGTGCCCTGATTGAGGTGGTCGAGAAGGCGTCCGGGACAGGCCACGATGATTTCGACCCCGGCGCGCAGTTTCTGTATCTGCGGGTTCAGGCCCACGCCGCCGTAAATAGTGACGCTCTTCAGTTTCGTCTGACGGCCGAGGGCGATGATG
>JBGOTO010000148.1:0-5002 GCA_041476485.1 Nitrospirota bacterium | reverse complement strand
ATCAAAGACGGCCTGGCGAAGGGGACCAGAAACTATATCGGCGGCAACTGCACCGTGTCGCTCATGCTCATGGCCCTGGGCGGGCTCTACGAGCGCGGGCTGGTGGAGTGGATGAGCGCCATGACCTACCAGGCGGCCTCGGGCGCGGGCGCGCAGAATATGCGCGAGCTGCTGAAGCAAATGGGCTCGGCCCACGGAGCGGTCAAGGAGTTGCTTGACGACCCGTCCGGCGCGATCCTCGATATCGACAAAAAGGTTGCCGAACATGTCCGGTCCGACGCCTATCCCAAGGAATTTTTCGGCGCTCCGGTGGCCTGCTCGCTCATTCCGTGGATCGACAAGCAGGTGGAGAACGGCCAGAGCAAAGAGGAATGGAAGGGCCAGGCCGAGACGAACAAGATCCTGGGCCGCGAATCAAACCCTATCCCTATCGACGGGACCTGCGTCCGTATCGGCGCGATGCGCTGCCACAGCCAGGCGCTTACGATCAAGCTCACCAAAGACGCGCCGCTCGACGAACTCACGGACATGATTGCCGGCCACAACCAGTGGGTGAAAGTGGTCCCGAACCAGCGCGAGGTCACGATCAAAGAACTGACCCCCGCGGCCGCGACCGGGACCCTGTCCGTGCCCGTCGGCAGGCTCCGCAAAATGAACATGGGCCCGCTGTTCCTGAATGCCTTCACCTGCGGCGACCAGCTCTTGTGGGGCGCGGCAGAACCACTCCGGAGAATGCTGCGGATCCTGGTCGAGAAATAAAAAAAACTGCGATTACTCAGGTCAGCTGCTTCGCTTTGCGCAAGGCGCGCCGGATAAATGTCTGGTCCTTTTATACTCATGAAGAAAAAAGATAAATACGTCGTTGCCGTCGCCGGCGCGACCGGCGCCGTGGGCAGGGAGATGGTCGAACTCCTCGAAGAGAGGAACTTCCCGGTGGCCGGACTCATTGCGCTCGCGTCTGAAAGTTCCGAGGGAGAACGGCTGCAGTTCATGGGCAGAAGCGTCACGGTCCGTAGACCGGCCAAGGATTCGTTCAAGGACGTCGATATTGCCCTGTTCTCCGCCGGTTCGGAGCAAAGCCTCAAACTTGCCCCCGAAGCGGTCAAGTCCGGCGCGGTCGTGATCGACAACTCAAGCGCGTTCCGCATGGACCCGACGGTCCCGCTCGTGGTGCCCGAGGTAAATGCCCACGCCATTCCCAAACACCGCGGCATTATCGCGAACCCCAACTGCTCCACCATCGCATTGGTTACGGCCTTGAAGCCTATCCATGATGCCGCGCGGATAAAGAGGGTCGTCGTGACGACATTCCAGTCCGTGTCCGGTACGGGCAAAAAAGGGATAGATGAACTTGCGCAGCAGACCGTTGCGCTCCTGAACTTCAAGGACGTGGAAGCGAAGGTGTACCCGTACCAGATTGCGTTCAATTGCCTGCCGCACATCGATGCATTTCTCGACAACGGGTATACGAAGGAAGAGATGAAGCTGGTGCACGAGACCCGGAAGATCATGGAAGACGACTCCATCCGCGTGACGGCAACGGCGGTGCGCGTGCCCGTCTTTCGCTGCCACGCCGAGTCGGTGAACATCGAGACGGAAAAAAAGATATCGGCCGACGAGGTCCGGGCGGTCCTCTCGGCGTCGCCCGGCGTCATCGTCTATGACGACCCGACGAGGGACCTTTACCCGCTGGCGATCGACGTCGCCGGGAAGGACGAAACCTACGTGGGTAGGATACGCGAGGACGAGTCCCTTCCGAACGGAATCAACCTGTGGCTCGTGTCGGACAACCTCCGCAAGGGCGCGGCATTGAACGCGGTGCAGATCGCTGAACACTTGATACGGTAGTCAGGGGCCCGTTTTCCTTCTCAATTCCGGCCCCTGTTTCCTGACCTCTGAATTCCATCTGGCCATGTACAAATTATTCTCGAAAATGTTCGACAAACTCGAACGGGGCCTGAGTCCGCGGGAGAAAATCGTCATCGTCTCGCTCCTGCTCGTCATTACGGTCCTCGGTATCGTGCTCGCCGCCCGTTACTATACCTATATCCAGAAAAATCCGCAATTCTGCACCAGTTGCCACCTGATGGAAGAGGCCTATCGCGCATGGGCGCTCTCCGGGCACCGGCACATCGTGTGCCAGGACTGCCATCAACTCGGGCTTCTCGAACAGAACCGGCTGCTCGTGAAATTCGTGTTTTCGACGGACCGGAAGACGCCGGAGCCCCATGGGAACGAGACGCCGTGGAAGGTCTGCATGAAATGCCACTGGGACGATGCCGCTCAGGGATCGCTGACCGTGAAAAAATCAACGGGGCACGCGCGGCATGTATTTCAGGAGAAACTCGCCTGCAAGGACTGCCACAGCCGCACGGTGCACTCGTTCAGGCCGGAGAAGGGCGCCTGTCTGCGCTGTCATAAGGATTGGGAAATTCACGGGGTGGGAATGGAAGAAATTTCTTGTTTCCGGTGCCACGCGTTTTCGCCGAAAAAACAGGATACTTTTCTCCCCGATCGGGGCCGATGTCTTTCCTGTCACCGGAAATCGTCAAAGGCGTCTTTTCCGGAGCGGGTGCCGATGGCGCGGCTGAACTGCTACGAGTGCCATAGGCCGCATGCCGGCATCAAACCGAACGACGACGATTGCCTCCGCTGCCACACTCAGGAGGTGTTGTCGCTCAAGCCGGTCCATAGACCCGGGAAACACTGCAAGGACTGCCATAAGCCGCATCGCTGGACCAGCGCGCCGTAAGTCGGTCACCCGGCGAGTGCTTACCGCGGGCCTTTCGGCTTCTTCCCGCTGCTTTTGAAGAAGAGCTCGTTCGGCTGGACCTTGTAAATCCCGCACAGCGTCAGGAGCTTCATCAGGCTCGGGTTGGTCTCTTTGCCGGCTTCCAGGCGCGAGATGTAGCCCTGCGTAATCTTGCCCCGAGGGTCCGTCGCGCGCTGCGAGAGGCGCGCCACCTCGGTCATCGACAGCTTGCGCGTTTTCCTCAATTTTTTCAGTTTCTCTGAGAGCATCATACCTAAGACTTATACCGTCCTTTCAGAAGATTGTCAAGTATGAAGATACAAATTTTCCTTTTTTCCTTTTCAAGGCCGAACTTTTAGTTTGCATCGCTCCTATTATACACTATATGGGACAAAAAGTATCTTTTTTCGTGATTGCTCAGGTCAGCTACTTCGCTTTGCGCAAGGCGCGCAGGATAATTAAGGGAATTTAGCAGTCGACCACAAGCCCCACCTTGCTTGATGCCCGTGTATCGGTCGCCGCGCGCTTTATTGCGCCTGCGCTCACCAGCAGACCTGAGTAGTTATCTTTTTTCTACGTTCTGTGCGTTCCTCTTTTTGTTTTGTGAGATTCATGCGAAATATGGTACTATCCTTTGCCTTATTGTTATGGGCGGTTAGGAGTGTCGATGAAGGACTATATGGCCGTTGCGCGGGACGCGGCGCAAAAGGCAGGGAAACTCTTAAAAGAGAACATTCACGGTCCGCGCGAAATTTCCCATAAAGGCGACATCAACCTGGTCACCGAAATGGACACTCGCTCGGAACGAATCATCGTGGAGACGGTGCTCGCCGCGTTCCCCGATCACGGCGTCATCGCCGAGGAAGGGACGGACATCCGGAACGGTTCCGGTTTTACGTGGATCATCGACCCCTTGGACGGTACGACGAACTACGCGCACGGGTACCCCTGCTTCTCCGTGTCTATCGCGCTCGAACAAGAGGGGGAGCCCGTTCTCGGCGTCGTGTACGACCCCATGCGGGGCGAGTTGTTCTCGGCAAGGAACGGGCAGGGGGCGTTTCTGAACGAACGGCCCATCCGGGTCTCGGGCACGGACAGCCTCATCAAGAGCCTGCTCGCCACCGGCTTTCCCTACGACCGCGCCGTGAGCGAGAAGAACAACATGAACCATTTTCACGGCCTGCTCATGGCCTCGCAGGAGGTCCGCCGAGACGGCTCGGCCGCGCTCGACCTTTGCTCCGTCGCGTGCGGGCGGTTTGACGGTTTCTGGGAACTCAAGCTCAAGCCCTGGGACGTGGCGGCAGGAAGCCTGATCGTGCGCGAGGCGGGAGGGGCGGTGTCGGATTTTTCCGGCGCCGGATTCTCCGTTCATGACGACGAGATCCTCGCGAGCAACGGCAGGATTCACGAACAGATGCTGGTCATCCTGCGCAAGACCGGACGGACCAATCGAAAAACCTGAATGTGCCCTGGCGCGAAGAGCGCATGCGAAAACGAGGCCGTCCCGTGTCTCATTGCAGGCCGCCTCTGGCCGAATCCCACATAAATACATCAGGCGTCCCGCTCTTGTCTTTATCGCATAACCTGTGTGATGCTGCGGCGATAAATGACTGCTTGTCCCCCTTAATCATCCTAATAGAGATGTCCGGGTTCGAGGGCAGATCTAATAAAGAGAGCTCCGGAGTAAACGCTTTATGCTCGGAAAAATAATGATATTCTGCGTCCGCAAGTTTTTTGAGAGCTATTTTCGGCTGGTTGCAGGGTTTTTGATCATTGTAATGAGGAATGATCATAGCCGCTGCAAGGAACACTCCTGCAAGCATGATAGTGAGGTCCGTGTTCCCTCCGCCGCCGAAACCGCGGTGACCGAAAAGCGCAGAATACAAAAGCGCTGCCAGCCACAGCACGCCTAAAACAACCATGACCCAAAAATGATATCCGAAGATAAATATCATGGCTGCTGATACGCCGCCTAAGACGAGAACAAACAGACAACCCATAGCGATTTACCTCCTCACACTGTCTGAATACGTATTGTGCCCGTGAGCCCGAGTTGAGACGCCGGCTGTGTTTTGCCGCCGAGTGCATAAAAACAAGGGGCCGCATGAGCGGCCCCTTGTTCGTTGATGTTCGGTTGGTCGCGCGCTTATAATTTTTTCGCGACGACCCGATCGAGCGACCACTTGCCGCCGCCCCGGATTATCAGCGCAATACCGATTCCTATAGCGAGAAGATGGAACTCGAAGCCCT
>JBGOTO010000147.1:0-5097 GCA_041476485.1 Nitrospirota bacterium | reverse complement strand
GAGAGACAGTGCGAAGCAGGCGTCGGGTTCATGGCCATCCACTGCGGCATCAACAGAAATACCGTTGAGATGCTGCGGAAACAGCATTACCGCTACGGGGGGCTTGTTTCAAAAGGCGGCTCGTACCTGGTCGCCTGGATGGAACACAACAAGAAGGAAAATCCCCTCTACGAACACTTCGACCGGGTGGTCGCCATCCTGAAAAAGCACGACGTCGTTCTGAGTCTCGGGAACGGGTTTCGCGCCGGCGCCATCCATGACGCAACGGACCGCGTCCAGATACAGGAATTGCTCATCAACTGCGAACTCGCGGAGCGGGGGCGGGAAATGGGCTGCCAGACCATGGTGGAAGGGCCCGGCCACATACCGATCAACGAGATCGAAGCGAACGTCATTATGGAAAAGAAGATGAGCGGTGAAGCGCCGTTCTATATGCTCGGCCCGATCACGACCGACATCGCTCCGGGACACGACCATATTACCGCCGCCATCGGCGCATCTTTGTCCTCCGCCTATGGCGCGGATTTCATCTGTTACGTCACGCCCTCCGAACATCTGGGACTGCCCTATCCCGAGGACGTGCGGGAAGGCGTCATCGCATCGCGGATCGCGGCTCATATCGGCGATATGATCAAGCTCAAACACACGGACAGCGACAAAAAAATGGCAAAGGCGCGCCGGGACATGCAGTGGCAGACACAGTTTTCTTTGGCCATCGACGCCGAACGGGCGCAGGAAATAAAGGCCAAAAGGGGCAACGGCGATATCCATTCCTGCACCATGTGCGGGAAGTTCTGCGCAAACGACATGTTGAAGGACATGTTTCAGCAGGACCTGGCCGGATCTGACAAGAAATAACGATCCGTACAATGCCGGAAAATAGACGATAGCGCTCGCAGGCGGCCCCCTCGCTCCGACACGCAACGCGCTAAAGACCGTAAGTCATATCCCGGGCGTTTTTTGCAGTGCCCCTGCAGCGCTTTCGCTTCGCTCGCGCTGCCTTGGCCGCTGCCGTTCTCACCCGATGGGTGAGGCACGTTCAAGCGTATCGTTCGCTCAGAGGCCGCCTGTTCGCCATAGTTGACCGGGTATGTCTAATTCAGGGACAATGAGAAACGCTTGAGGTTGCCGCGCGCCCGGGGTATAATAGGCAAATGGAGGGAAGAACGATCATATGCCCGACGTGTAAAAAGAAAGCGCCGTGGGACGACAATCTCTATCGGCCGTTCTGTTCCGAACGCTGCAGGCTGATCGATCTCGGGAAATGGGCCTCGGAAGAGTACCGGATTGCGGGCGAAAAGAAGGTCCCATCAGAAAAAACCGACGGCGATACTGAACGTGAACAGTAGATTATTTTTTAAAAATAGACTACAATAGGTCAACAGACGGGCTCGAATCTGCTTTACCAATGGAGGCCATGCTGCA
This sequence comes from Nitrospirota bacterium, assembly GCA_041476485.1. GTDB lineage: Bacteria > Nitrospirota > UBA9217 > UBA9217 > UBA9217 > JBAZLV01. The sequence goes on along the minus strand of JBGOTO010000147.1, from coordinate 3,672 downwards.
TGGAAGTCAGGTGCGGGAAATGCAACAAACTTTTCCGGGTATCGGATGATAAAATATCCGGAAGCGGCATTAAATTCGCGTGCACGCGCTGCAGCGAATACGTGAAAATCACCAGCGAGGATTTCGAGCAGTACACGCTTTCAAAAGCTGCCGCTTCCTCCCTCGATATGTTCGAACCGAAGCAAAAGAGCGCGCCGGCACCCGCGGCCGCTCCTTCTCCGGCGCCGTCCGGCTCCTTGACGCCGGCGCCTGGGCCTCAGCCGACGGTAGAGCCAATGGCAGCAAGCGAGCCCATGCCTCAAGCCGTTCAATCGGAGGTCCCTGCTTCCTCTCCACCCGAGCAGCTTGTGCGCCAGGCACCGCCCCAGGCGGAACCCGCTTCTCCCGCTCGCGAGGAAAAAACCGCCCGAGAGGCGCCGGTTGCCGCTCCTTCCCGTTTGGGAGTAACGTTCCTGATTTTTGCCGCTGTATTTATTGTCCTGGGTTTCGTCGGGTACGACGTGTACACCTATAACGTTTCGTCCGCGAAAAAAAATCAAAGACCTTCACTAACGTCAATCGAGGGACTTACCATCACCGGCGCAGCGGGATCAATAGAACCCAATGGCGACCTCTTGATCACCGGTATGGTCGTAAATGCGCTCGATAAGGAAAGTACCGCCTGGTACGTGATTGCCGATGTGTATAACGTGCAGGGGACGGTGCTGACCAAGATCAAATTGCTAAACGGAAAGCAGATCTACACCCGGAGAGATTACGAAATCCTTGCCAGGCGGGGTGTGAACGTGCAGGACTTGAAAGCAAACAGCCTCCAGCAGCAGGGAGTAGTTATTCCGCCGAAGGGTTCGGCGACGTTCGAGATGCGTTACCTGGAACCCACTGTCGGTATCGCGAACTTCAACGAGACGCTCCAGCCGTTCGACCCCGTAGAGCTCTCTAAGGAAATCGCCGAGGAAGCTCGATAGCGGGATGTTTGAGCTGTCGCATAACGAAATGAACGGGATCGTCATCCTCTCGGCCGCCGTTATGGACCTCGTCTTCGGCGACCCTCGCCGGCTTCCCCATCCCGTGCGGGCCATCGGCTGGCTGATCAACAAAAGCGAAACAATCCTCAGGCGCTCCGTCCGATCTCCCCATGCGGAGAAGGCCGCAGGCGTTGTTTTGGTCCTCATCGTCATTTCCGTGGTTTATTGCGTTTCACAAGCACTTATTCTGGCCGCATTCAGATATTCAGTCTTTCTCGGTTTTCTTGTCTCCACGCTCATAGCCTACACGACGCTTGCGGCCCGAGGCTTGTCGGACTCAGCGCGAACGGTGCTCTCCGGCCTCGTTGCCGGCGACATTGTTTCCGCCAGAAAAGATCTTGCCATGATCGTAGGACGCGATACGGCCCATCTTGACGAGAAGGAGATTGTCCGTGCCGTGGTCGAAACAGTCGCGGAGAACACGTCGGACGGCGTTATCGCGCCGCTCTTTTACCTGGCAATCGGAGGCCCGGCGCTCGCGCTTGCGTACAAGGCGGTGAACACGCTCGATTCCATGGTGGGGTATAAGAATAAACGGTATATCAACTTCGGCTGGGCGGCGGCGAGGCTTGATGATCTCGCCAACTATATACCCGCGAGGATCACCGGAATCCTCATCGCCCTCTCAACCGGTCTCGTTTTCCGTTCGCTCCTCGCCGTTCGTTCTTCATTCGCCATGATGCTCCGGGACGGCCGCAACCACCCGAGCCCGAACAGCGGTTATCCGGAGGCCGCCATGGCGGGCGCGCTGGGCATACGCCTCGGCGGGCCGAGCACCTACGCGGGACAGCCGTTCGAGAAGCCCTACCTCGGAGACCCGAAAAGCCCGCTGGTAAAAAAATGTATTGAAAAGTCCATTGAGTTAATGTATTGTTCTACCCTGTTTGCCGTCCTGGGAGGGCCGGCGCTGCTGTTTTATCTCTGAGGCATTTTTTCCACTTGACAAAAACTCAGGCTGTGATATAAACATCAAATTTTCAAGGTCGTACGGACCGGGAGGAGACCAGATGAGCGCCTGTAACAGGAATTACCTTTTTACCTCGGAATCGGTAACCGAAGGGCATCCGGACAAAATAGCCGATCAGATTTCAGACGCCGTACTCGACGCCCTTTTGACGCAGGACCCCATGAGCCGCGTCGCATGCGAGACGCTTTTGACCACCGGGCTCGCCATGGTGGCGGGGGAGATCACCACGAAAGGGTATGTGGAGATCCCGGACATCGTCCGCCAGACCATCAAGGAGATCGGCTACGTCCGCGCGAAGTACGGGTTTGACGCGGAGACCTGCGCGGTGATCACCTCGGTCCATTCGCAGTCACCCGACATCGCGATGGGCGTGGACACGGGCGGGGCCGGGGACCAGGGCCTCATGTTCGGTTACGCCTGCGACGAAACGCCGGAACTCATGCCCATGACCATCATGCTGGCGCACAAACTTACCCGCCGGCTTTCGGAAGTGCGGAAAAAAGAGATCCTTCCTTATCTAAGGCCGGACGGAAAATCCCAGGTGACCATCGAATATAAGGACGGCAAGCCGTTCAAAATTCATACCATCGTGGTTTCCAGCCAGCACAGCCCGGATGTGGAGCTCAAGGACCTGCGCAAGGACGTCATCGAGAAAGTGATTCTCCCGGTGCTCCCGAAGGACCTGCTCGATGAGAAGACCATCGTGTATCACATCAACCCCACGGGCAGGTTCGTGACCGGAGGCCCCATGGGCGACACGGGACTCACGGGCCGAAAAATTATCGTGGACACCTACGGCGGCGTGGGAAGCCACGGCGGCGGATGCTTCTCGGGCAAGGACCCGACGAAGGTCGACCGGTCGGCATCGTACATGGCGCGTTACGTGGCCAAGAATATCGTGGCCGCGGGAATCGCAACCGAGGTCGAAGTGCAGCTTGCCTACGCCATCGGCGTGCCCGAGCCGGTTTCCATCCATGTGGATGATTTCGGCTCCGGAAAAGTGGACCACGACAAGCTGGTCTCGATCATCAGAAAAAATTTCGACATGACGCCCAAGGGCATCGTAAAGACCCTGGACCTCAGACGGCCCATTTACAAGAAGACCGCGGCCTACGGCCACTTCGGCAGGACCGAGCCGGAGTTCACGTGGGAAAAGACGGACAAGGCGGCAACGCTCAAGAAGGACGCAGGACTCTAGGAAATGCGGATTGCGGATTTCACCCCGCACTCGCGCAAGCACTCGTAACCGCCGGGTGCAGGCGGAATGCGGAATTAAAGGGCAAATCCGATACCGCAACCACAAGCTAATTTTAAAGGACAGCCCCGTGTGGCTGCCCTCAACATTGTGTGATTTAAACCCTTCCCGTCGAGGGGCGCTGCAGCAGTCACCGCAAGGTGGGTCTGTCAGGCTCGATGGAGTGGTCCACCATGCAGCAACGGCGCCCATTCATTAACTTGAATGGAGAGCTTTATGTCAACTAAAGACTACGTTATCGCCGACATCAACCTGGCCTCGTGGGGCCGCAAAGAAATCGCCATCGCCGAAACCGAGATGCCCGGCCTGATGGCGATCCGCGAGGAGTTCGCCAAGACCCAGCCGCTGAAAGGCGCGCGCATCACCGGGTCGCTGCACATGACCATCCAGACCGCGGTGCTGATCGAGACGCTGAAGGCGCTCGG
>JBGOTO010000146.1:0-5189 GCA_041476485.1 Nitrospirota bacterium | reverse complement strand
GTCTTTTCAAAAGTGTCGAGAACTTCTTTTGTGCGGATTACGCGCTGCTTGCGGTAGGTGCCGGGTGCAAAGCGGAGGAACCAGTCATTGTAGAAATCAATGGACTGTGCTACGTCGGCTTTCCAGAGATGAGTCTTGTCGGCATTGATCGCCATCTTTCCTCTTCTGAATTCTTCTCTAATCCCGTGTCCGGTGCGGATAAAAAACAAACTAAGTGATTACGAGATTAGTATAAATCGAATCAAATGGCAAGCAGAAAAAGGCGTGCGCTGCAAAACTGGACTGCCGACTGTGAGGATCGAGCTCTGTATAGTCAAAGCGAAACAGAACAGGGAACAGAGGGCATAGCACAAGCGTGTTCTCTGCGCCATGCCCCTTGCCCCTGGACCCTGCCTCATGATTCTACCCCAGCTTCTCCTTGATGATTCCCGCGAGGTCCTCGGCAAGCGCCTTAATTTCTTTCTGGTCCTCTCCCTCGATCATGACGCGCACCTTGGGCTCGGTGCCGGAGTAACGCACGAGGAGGCGGCCGGTCCCGTCGAGCTTTTTCTCGATATGGGCCATTCTTTTCGCGATTTCCGGGACCGACGCGAGGTCGCTCCGCTCTTTGACCCGTACATTCACGAGGACCTGGGGATAGGTTTTCATGCAGGCGGCCAGCTCTGACAATGGCTTGTTCGTTTGCTTCATGATCGAGAGGACCTGGAGCGCCGAGATAAGCCCGTCGCCGGTAGTGTTATGGTCCAGGAATATGATATGGCCCGACTGCTCGCCGCCCAGGTTGTAGCCGCCCGACAGCATCTTTTCCATGACGTAACGGTCGCCGACGGCCGCGCGGACAAGCTTGCCGCCCGCCTGTTTGATCGCAAGCTCCAAACCGAGGTTGCTCATGACCGTGGCAACGAGCGTATTTTGCTTGAGCCTGCCTTCCTTCATCATCTGGAGAGCGCAGACGGCCATGACCGCGTCGCCGTCCACCAGCGCCCCTTTTTCGTCGCAGAGGAGCACACGGTCCGCGTCCCCGTCGAAGGCAATGCCGAGCTGCGCCTTGCTCGCGACCACGGTATCGGATATTACCTCCGGGTGGAGCGAGCCGCAGCCTTGATTGATGTTGATTCCGTTCGGCTTGTCGTGGAGCGAGATAACGTCCGCGCCGAGCTCGTAGAAGATGCGCGGGGCGATCTTGTACGCCGCGCCGTTGGCCGAGTCGACGACCACGCGAAGGCCGGAGAGGTCCATCCCGCGGGGGACGGAAGATTTTACAAATTCGTTGTACCGGCCGATTGCGTCGTCGATCCGGAAGGCCTTGCCGATCTCGGCTGCCGTGGGCCTGATGGTATCGACCTCGCCGGAGAAGATCAGGTCCTCCATCCGTTTTTCGACCTCATCGGGAAGTTTGAAACCGTCCCTCCCGAAGAACTTGATGCCGTTGTCCTCGTAGGGGTTGTGCGAGGCAGAGATCACCACGCCCGCGTCGGCCCTGAAGCTCCTCGTTAAAAAAGCGATCCCCGGCGTGGGAACCGGCCCGACGAGCAGCACATCCATGCCCATGGAACAGAGTCCGGAGGTGAGCGCGCTCTCGATCATGTATCCCGAGAGTCTCGTGTCCTTTCCGATAATGAGGCTGTGCCGGCGGGCGGAATTGCGGAACACGTGCGCCGCGGCCCGCCCGATCTTGAGCGCCATTTCCGAGGTCATGGGGTCGTTGTTCGCGACGCCCCGCACCCCGTCGGTCCCGAAGAGCTTTTTCATCACTTCATCCTTTCAATGAATATCCGCACCGCGATGTTCTTTTCCTGCAGTTTTATCGGCTGTCCCTGATAGTCGATCTTGGGCTCCACCGTCACGTTTTCCTTGGCACCCTGGATGTCGATGGGGATGGTCTGCAGCATACTGAGCGCCGTCACGGCGCTCGACGGGCCCTCGATCGTGATTCTCGGCGGCGTGACCGCGATCCGTCTGATGCGGTATCCCGGAGCCAGGGCCCCGTGCAGGACCGGCCGCAGCTTGAACGTTTTCCGCATGAGCGGCTCAAGCTTCACCTTGATCACGGACGGCGCAATATAGGTCACGGCGACCCCCGCGGGGCGCCTGATATCGTCGGGAGAGACGTGTACCGCGTTCTCGCCTGCCTTGGTCATGGACAGGTCGAGGATGCCGCCCACCTTCTTCCCGAGCGTGATGTCCCGGAGCGACCGCTCCTGTCCCTCCACGCGCACGTCCACATAGCCCGCCACGTCGCCCACGACGGTCATGCCCTGGGGGATGTTCCGCAGCTCCAGCGGCGCCGTGAGCGTCAGCTCGGTCTTGCCTTTTGACGTGACGTAGAACCAGAGCGAGAGCGAGAGGGCGAGCGACACGAGCTTGATGCCCCAGTTATCGAACAGTATGCTTCGCAGATTCATGCTCTTTTTATCGGCCTTTCTTGGCGGCGAAAATGTCGGACAGCGTTTTTCTGAGCGCGGGAGCGTCCTCGTTGTGCTCGACGGCGCCGTTCATGACCACCGAAATCTCCCCCGTTTCTTCGGAGACGACGACCACAACGGCGTCGCTTTCTTCCGTAAGACCGACTGCGGCGCGGTGGCGCGTGCCGAGCGCCTTCGACAGGTTCGACGAGAGCGTGAGCGGCAGGAAGCACCCGGCGGCGATGATGCGGCCGTTCCGGATGATCGAGGCCCCATCGTGGATCGGCGAATAGGGGAGGAAGATGCTCACGAGGAGCTCCTTGGTGACTTTGGCGTCGAGCTCGGTGCCCATCTCGACGATGGTCGAAAGGTCCGTGTCCCGCTCGAGCACGATGAGCGCCCCGATCCGCTTGTTCGCCATGGAGACCGCGGCCTTGACCGTCTCGTCGATGAACTTGGAGCTCTCCATGGACGACAGCGACCGGAAAAGGTGGCGTTCCCCGAACCGGGCCAGCGTGCGCCTGATCTCGGGCTGAAACAGAATAACGACGGCAAGCACGATCTGGGACCAGAAGCTGTGGATGATCCAGTCGAGAGTATAGAACTCGAGCAACTGCGAGGCGATAAGCACGAGCACGATGAGCCCGATGCCGATAAGCATCTGGAAGGCCCGCGTGCCTTTGATGAGAAGCAGCAGCCGGTAGAAGAGATAGTAGACGAGCGCGATGTCCACCGTGTCGTTGAACCAGCGGTAGTGCGCCAGGGCCTCTCGTATTTCGATGAAGTTGGTCATACGTTTACATCAAATCCCAAATTTCAATCTTCTAAATTATATTATGTTTATCGTTTTGCTGCTGTTTCGAGTTTAGCTATTCGAATTTAACGTTTGCCTTTTAGTATGGCGTCCGTCATGCGCGCGACCTGCGCCATGCGCGCCACGTCATGAACCCGCACAATGCGGGCGCCGCGTTCGATGCCCAGCGCAATGGTGGCCGCCGTGCCGTCGACCCGTTGTTCCGGCGCGGGGATATTAAGGACCGCGCCGATGAACCTCTTCCTCGAGGTGCCGAGCACGATCGGCCTGCCGAGGCGCTTGAACTCGTCGAGCCGGTCCAGGATCGCGAGGTTGTGTTCGAGGGTTTTGCCGAACCCGATGCCGGGATCGATAAGCGTCTTCTCGCGGTCCACGCCGGCCTTGACGGCGAGCTCGATGCCTTGAGCGAGGTATTCGATGATCTCGCCGACGACATCGGCATAGACGGGGTCCTGCTGCATATCGCGCGGCGTGCCCTGTATGTGCATGATGATCACGGCCGCGCCGTACTCAGCCGCGATCTTCGCCATGTCCGGCGAGAAGCGGAGCCCGCTGATGTCGTTTACGATCGAGGCCCCCGCCGCGAGCGCTTTCCGCGCCACCGTCGCTTTGTACGTATCGACGGAGAGAGGGACCGGGAGCTCGGCGGAAAGGCGCTCGATGACCGGGATGATCCTCGAGAGCTCTTCTTCCTCCGACAGGGGCTTCGCGCCGGGGCGGGTGGACTCGCCGCCGATATCGATGATGTCCGCGCCCGCCGCGGCCATCTCCCGCGCGTGAGCCAGTGCCCTCTCCGTGTCGGCGTACAGGCCGCCGTCGGAAAAGGAATCTGGGGTCACGTTCAGGACCCCCATAAGGTGCGTGCGCGGTCCGAGGTCGAGGATTTTTCCCCTGCAATTAATCTTATAATCTGAGCGCAGGTAGTTGTCAAGCAGAGAGTCTATTTTTTTGGATAGATCAACGGGGAGGCCGCGGTGAGATGCAATGATACGGGCCAGGCGCTTTAACTGGTTGGGCGTGCCGGTCAAGGCCGGAGCGGACGAAGTGAGAGAAGAGGAACCTGGACGGTCCTCCTCCGACAAAAACGGGGCGGCGTCAAAGCCAGCCCCGCTGTCTGATGATCGGACTATTTCTCGAAGGAGGTTTGCCTGTCCGGAGGTGGGGCACTGAATGGTTATGGTGAGCGACCCGCGGCCGGAAATCCGGAGAACAGGCTCCATACACCGCCTCCTTATACCGCTGCAGGCTCGCCGAGGATGATTGCATCGATGTCGCCGGCATCGAGGGTCTCTTTTTCCAGCAGGGCCGTGGCAAGGCCGTGTAACGCCGCCACGCGCTCCCGGATCAGCTTCTTGGCCCGCTCGTAGTTGTCCATGACGATCTTCTTTACTTCTTTGTCGATCTCGACGGCTGTTTGTTCGCTGAAGTCGCGGTGCTGGGCTATTTCGCGGCCGAGGAATATTGCCTCTTCCTTCTTGCCGTAGGAGAGCGGCCCCATGGCGTCGCTCATACCCCACTCGCAGACCATTTTGCGCGCGAGCGTCGTGGCGCGTTCGAGGTCGTTCCCGGCGCCGGTGGTCATGTGCTGCAGGGCGATCTCTTCAGCGGCCCTGCCGCCCAAAAGGATCGCGATGTTGTTCAGGAGGTGCTCCCGGTCGTAGGAATAGCGGTCGGCCGTGGGAAGCTGGAGCGTGACGCCCAGGGCCATGCCGCGCGGGATGATCGACACCTTGTGGACGGGGTCGGTCCCGGGAATGAGCCTCGCGACCATGGTGTGTCCCGCCTCATGGTAGGCCGTATTTTTTTTCTCCTCGTCGCTGATGATCATGCTCTTGCGCTCGAGGCCCATGAGGATCTTGTCCTTGGCGTGATCGAAGTCGTCGTTCTCCACCTGCGTTTTCGACATTCTTCCGGCCAGGAGCGCGGCCTCGTTCACGAGGTTCGCCAGTTCCGCGCCGGAGAGTCCGGGG
>JBGOTO010000145.1:0-5559 GCA_041476485.1 Nitrospirota bacterium | reverse complement strand
TCATTTCGATTCTACAAAAACGGCGGACCCGAAGTGCTGCAATGGGAAGAGGTTGCGGTCAACAATCCGGGGCCCGGGGAAACGCGCGTGCGGCACAAGGCGTGTGGCCTGAACATGCTCGACGTTTACCAGCGCACGGGCCTGTATAAGGTCCCTTTGCCGTCAGGAATGGGGACCGAAGGATCGGGCGTGGTAGAGGCAGTTGGCCCGGGCGTCACCCAGGTCAAACCGGGAGATCGCGTGGCCTACGCAGGGGGACCGATCGGGGCCTATTGCGAAGTGCGCACAATGCCCGCCGATCGTCTCTGCATACTGCCCGAGGCCCTTACATTCGAACAGGGCGCGGCCATGATGCTGAAGGGTTTGACGGTGCAGTATCTCCTTCGGAGAACGTATAAGGTACAGTCCGGCGACACGGTCCTGTTCCATGCGGCGGCCGGCGGGGTCGGATTGATCGCATGCCAATGGTTGAAGGCCCTCGGAGCCACCGTGATCGGCACGGCCGGGTCCGACGAAAAATGCGCGCTTGCGAAGCAGCACGGCGCCGACAACTGCATCAATTACCGCACGGAAAAATTCGGGGAGCGCGTCAAGGAGATCACCAATGGAGCGGGACTGCCCGTGGTCTACGACTCGGTGGGCAAAGACACCTTCCTTGAATCACTCGATTGCCTGCGTCCGTTTGGGTTGCTGGTGAGTTTCGGCAATTCTTCAGGGCCGGTCCCGCCATTCGATCCGGCGCTGCTTTCGCAGAAAGGATCGCTGTATCTTACCCGTCCGACCCTTGCGACCTATACGGCAAAGCGTTCGGACCTGGAAGCAATGTCAAAAGAACTTTTCGACATCGTGCTCTCCGGCAGGGTGAAGATTGAAATAGGACAACGCTATGCGCTCAAGGACGCGGCCCAGGCTCACCGCGATCTTGAGGCCCGCAAGACCACGGGATCGAGCATACTAATCCCGTGAGCACAACCGTATGATATATAAAATGGATACTTATACGGCAGTCGGTAACCGCCATAAACAAGGAGCGCGAAGAAAAGCGGGAATGTTTTCTTTTATTGAGGGCTTCGGAAGAATAAAAAAAGGGCTGGCACGCAATAGCGCATGCCAACCCCAGGGAGGATAAACGGCGATCTGCTAAATCGCCGTGTCACCGCGTTCGCCGGTCCGGATCCTGATGATGTCTTCGATCTTCGAGATGAAGATCTTCCCGTCCCCGATCTTGCCGGTCTTTGCCTTTTCCTGAATGGTGGAGACCACCTTGTCCGCAAGGCCGTCCGCCACCACGATCTCGATCTTCACCTTCGGGATAAAGGCCACGTCGTACTCCGCGCCGCGGTACAACTCCACGTGCCCCTTCTGCCTGCCGAAGCCCTTCACTTCGATTACGGTCATGCCCTGCACGCCGAGCGCGTTCAGCGCGTCTTTCACTTCATCAAGTTTGAACGGCTTGATGACCGCTTCTATCTTTTTCATGGTCCCTCCTTGTAAAGTCTTATTTGACGGGAGGACAGGATAAAAGCCGATCGTACACTTTCATCCCGTCGATCCCGTGATCCAGACTGTAACCTTGACTTCCGCGCGCTAAGAATTGTACGCGTGCTCGCCATGCTGGCTTTCGTCAAGACCGACAGCTTCTTCTTCAGCATCGACCCGTATGCCGACCGTGGCCTTGATGACCATGAAGATAATGAACGTCATCACGCCGCTGTATACCAGGGTCACGAGAATGGCTTTGATCTGTATCCAGACCTGGATCGGGTTCCCGTAGAAGAGCCCTTTGCCTGCGTCGTTGATGGCCGGGTCTGCAAGGAACCCGGTAAGAAGCGCGCCGATGGTCCCGCCCACGCCGTGAATGCCGAACGCGTCAAGCGTATCGTCATACCCGAGTTTTTGTTTCATGACTGCCACTGCATAGAACGGAATCACGCCCGCGGCGATGCCGATGATGAGAGCTCCGCCTATGTTCACGAAACCCGCTGCCGGGGTGATTGCCACCAGGCCGCCCACTGCGCCGGAAGCAAGGCCCAGGACCGTGGGTTTCCCTGAATGTTTCCATTCAACGAACATCCATGCCAAGGCTGCCATGGCTGTCGCCGTGTTGGTATTGATAAAGGCCGCTCCCGCAAGGCCGTTCGCCGCAAGCGCGGAGCCCGCATTGAACCCGAACCATCCGAACCAGAGGAGGCCGGCGCCCGTCACTACCAGGGTCAGGTTGCCGGGCAGGATCGCCTTCGCTTTCCTCTTGCCGAGAACAAGCGCGCCGACCAAGGCCGCAATACCGGCGTTAATGTGAACAACGGTGCCGCCCGCGAAGTCCAGCGCTCCCGCCTGCGCGAGAAACCCGTTGCCCCATACCCAGTGCGCGATCGGCACATACACAACGGTCAGCCAAAGCACGCAAAAAAGCAGCCATGCGGAGAACTTCATCCTTTCAATATACGCGCCGCTTGCGAGCGCGACAGTGATCGCCGCGAACGTGAGCTGGTAGACGATGAAGATGTACTCGGGGATCGTCTTAGCAAGGTCTGAGATGCTGTTCGGGCCGACGCCCTTCAAGAACAGCTTGTCTGCCTTTCCTAACCAACCGTGGACATCCGTGCCGAACGCGAACGTGTATCCGTACAGGACCCAGAGAATGCTCACGATGCAGAATGCCACAAAACTCATCGCCATGGTGTTCAGCGCATCTTTGTTCTTTGCCAGGCCCCCATAGAACAGCGCCAGGCCGGGGATCGTCATCAGCATGACGAGCGCCGTTGCGACAATCATCCACGCCGTGTCGCCCGTGTCGATCTTGAGCGGGGCCGCGGGGGCCGGGGTCGTTGCTACGACAGGGGCCGAAGGCGCGGGCGTCTGGTCTTCGGCGAAGGCGGTAAAGCCGACGGCCAAAAGACCGGCCAAGAGAAATAATGCGAGTATCCGTTTCATGGTAATCCTCCTTTTTAGTGCGTCATTTCGTACGACGCTTGCTTACAATGATAGCATGAAAAGCGCGGGGCATTCATGCCGTCATATTTGCATCTTAGAAATTGATATCGAGCTGGGTCGTCCACTTCATGGCGCCGTTGATCGCCTTTTCGTTGAACCACACCGGTCCGGTCAACAGGCTGACATCCTTGGTGACGTAGTAGTAGATACCGACCCCGCCGCCGCCGATCGCGTTCTTCCCAGAGGCATAGTCAGCGGCAAAAACCCACTTGCTGTATTCGGCGCCTGCAGCGTCCTTGACCGGCATGAATCCGTGGTCGAAGGCCACCATGTAGCCCGTGTTTCTTTTATCCCCGTTTGCATCGACCAGCACCTTGCTGTTTCCTATGTACGGCCCCGCGGTCACCCTTCCCACGCCGGGAATGGTTTTGCCGATCACGCCGTAGACGATATTCTGATTGGTCACATCCTTCTTCGTACCCACGTTGAAGATCCCGATTTGCAGGGCAGGAGATCCCTTGAACAAGGCGTCCTCGGGCGCACCGACCTTCGTGTTGAAGTAATACGGATTATCTGACGGATAGAGAGCGTCGATGCCGACCTCCATCTGGATCTTCTCATAGGGCAGTACGCCGACAGTCAAACCGATGTCGGTGGGAAACGCACCCTGCTCGCCAGAATCCGCCTTCTTGGTTGTCGTGAAATAGTTGTCGATACCGAGATGCGGCACTTTGTACCCCTGAATATCCATCGTCATCGGCGTCCAGTACGTGGTCGACGGCGTGGCGAACGCGGTGCCTGCAAGAAGCACCAAACCCAAAATCAAAACAATCTTCTTCATTTCGTCCTCCTCAACTTCGTATTTGATTCCTGCCCCCTGGGGAACAGGTACTCGGAATAAGAAAGCCTCCGGAGCTTTCTTTAAAATTCAACTTCCTTGCACTGTTCTTTTGCAAGGCATATGCCACTTGTTTAATTTTGTCCTTAGTGTTTGTAACAGGCTGAAAACATGAGAGGTGTTTGTTGAAGTCTACCAATGGAAGCGCTGCGAAAGGCGTGTTCCCGAAGCCATGTTTTAAGCACATGACTAAAAAATAGGCAAGACGTTAATCCTCTAGGGAAGATGCTCCAGATCATCCAGGTACTTGTGTCTTCCTGCGGCTTTTTTATTGACCTTGAGATGTTCGAGGCTGATTACGTTGACCGGAGTCCCGTCGAGGTTTTCAACGGTCCGTGAAGCCCAGCACTCGGCAAAATCGACGCCGGAAATAGTCGTCGCAATCTCGAGCCGCACCGGCGGAACGCCCATGCGAATAATCCGGCCTTCTTGAAGAAACAGTTCCGTCGTCAACTGCGGCAGATCGAAGCCGAATTCCTTTAGCGCAGCAACAATGTTTTTGGCGTTTTTTGGCTGAATTGCGATCCAGATGTCCATATCAGCGGTCGCGCGAGGATAGCCGTAATAGGCCACGGCGTAGCCGCCGATGAGCAGATACTCAGCGCGGTGATCGCTGAGTAATCTCAAGAACTCTTTGAAGTCGGGCGGTAGATCGATCGTAGCCATAGTTGAGTTGACGCAGGATTTCGACCGCTTGCAGACGTTCGTACCCTGTTTTCGAGAGCCAGTATGCCTTATCATCAACCGCCTCGGTGAGCGGTGTAACGGTAATCACCGTTTTATCCAGATGCAATGTACTAAGCGTCTTCATGGTAGTCACACATTTCTCTTTCCGCCATTGTCACAATAAAACTCTATCATACTTTATCTGTTATTGCAATTAAATCTCTCTCGTGTGAAAGTCCTGACTCCTGACGTTTCTCGCATTACATGCTTTTCATTCCGCATTCCGCAATCCGAATTCCGCACTCGCCTCACTCCACCTTCACCCCCACCGCCATCTCCTGCTGCCGGAGGGACCTGATCTTGTCGCGCAGCTCGGCCGCGGTCTCGAAATCCAGTTCCTTTGCTGCGGCGCGCATCTGCTTTTCGAGCGAGGCGATAAGTGCGGGAAGGTTCACCGTCGAGAGATATTCGCCCGCCTCTTCGGCAACGATCGGCACAGTGAAGTAGTCCTGTTCATACACGGTCCGGAGCGCTGACTGGATGTTCCGCTTAATGGACTGCGGCGTGATATTGTGCTTCTTATTATACTCCTCCTGCACGGTGCGGCGGCGGTTGGTCTCGGCAATGGCTTTTCGCATGGAGTCGGTAATGTTATCAGCGTACAGGATCACCTGACCGTTCACGTTCCGGGCTGCGCGGCCCATGGTCTGGATGAGCGACCGCGCGGACCTGAGGAACCCTTCCTTGTCCGCGTCCAGGATGGCAACCAGGGATACCTCGGGAATGTCCAGTCCTTCACGCAGCAAGTTGATGCCGATCAGCACATCGTACTTGCCGAGACGGAGATCGCGGATAATGTCCACCCGTTCGAGCGTGTCGATGTCTGAGTGCAGGTATGCCACCTTCACGTTCAATTCCTTGTAATGCTCGGTCAAATCCTCTGCCATGCGTTTGGTGAGCGTGGTAACAAGCACCCGTTCGTGAGCCTCAGCGTGCTTCCTGACCTCGTTCAGGAGATCGTCCACCTGGCTCTTGGCGGACCTGATCGTGATCTGCGGGTC
>JBGOTO010000144.1:0-5570 GCA_041476485.1 Nitrospirota bacterium | reverse complement strand
CGTGATGCCGACGGCAAGAATGCGTTTCGGATTGACCTTGTTCACCAGCTTGCCCGCGATCGGCATGGCGAACATCGTTGCAAGCCCGCCCGGTCCGAGCACCAGCCCGGCATATAGCGACGTATACCCCATGAGCATCTGCAGAAAGATCGGCAGCAGCACGATGCTGCCGAAAAGATTGAGGAAGACGAAGAACATCACGGTAACGCCGCTCGTGAACGTCCTATCCTTCAACAGCTTCAAGTTGACGATGGGTTGGTCGGAATAGTATTCGTTGATTACCAGTAAAATAAGAGCGACCGCGGATATGATGCCGAAGATCAGGACCACATCGGAGGCAAACCAGTCCTCCCGCTCCCCCTTGTCCAGCATGAACTGGAGCGAACCAAGCCCGACGGCAAGAAAAACGAGCCCCCAGTAGTCGATCTTCATCTTCTGCCGTTTCATATACGGCGGGTCTTTGATGACGATGACGTTCATGACGATCGAGAGGATGCCGATGGGAATGTTGATGTAGAAGATCCAGCGCCAGGACCAGGTGTCCGTTATCCAGCCGCCGAGCATCGGTCCGACGATGGGGCCGAGCATGGCGCCCATGCCGAAGATGGCCATGGCCGTGCCGTGTTTTTCACGCGGAAAACTTTCGAGCAGGATGGACTGGGAGAGCGGCACGAGCCCGCCGCCGCCGATACCCTGGATGATCCGGAAGAACACGAGGCTTTGCAGGCTCCAGGCGGAGCCGCACATAAAGGAACTGAACGTGAACAGGGCGATGGAGCCGATAAGATAGTTTTTCCTGCCGATCAGCCGGGAAAGCCAGCCTGCCATGGGGATGATGATCGCGTTCGACACCAGGTAGGCCGTGATGGTCCAGGTGGCCTCGTCGAAACCCGCCGAGAGCGAGCCCCGGATGTGATCAAGCGACACGTTCACGACCGACGTGTCGATGATCTCGATCAGCGTCGGAAGCATTACCGTCAACGCAATTAACGCCCTGCTCATTTTGTCAATATCGTCGGCTCCACGGACATGCCGACGCGCAGAATGTGGTTTTTGTCCGCGCCTTCGTCAAAAACGATTTTGACCGGAATGCGCTGCACGACCTTCACATAGTTGCCGGTGGCGTTCTCCGACGGAAAAAGCGAGAAGGTCACGCCCGTTCCGGCCATGATGCTGTCAACTTTGCCTTTGAAAACCATCCCGGGATAGGAGTCCACGTCCATCTTCACAGTCTGGCCGGGGCGGATATGCTCCATCTGGGTTTCCTTGAAATTGGCCGTCACCCAGATGTCGGTGAGCCCGACCACGGCCATGAGCGGCTGACCGGCCTGGATCTGGTTCCCGGTCTGAACGGATTTTTTCGTTACATACCCGTCAATCGGCGCATAGAGTTTCGTGTACTCGTAATTAAGCTCGGCCATGGCCGCCGTGGCCTCTTTCTGTTTGATCGTGGAAACCTGCGTCAGTTTCTGCGCTTCCGCGGACCGGAGCTGCTCTTCGGCCGCCTTCACCTGAGCCACCGCAACCTCATAGTCCGTCATGCTCCGGTCGTAGCGGTCGCGGGGAAGCACTTCTTTTTGATAGAGGTTCTCCGCCCGTTTCTTTTCGAGCTCCGCGAGCTTGAGCTTCGCCCGCTGTAACTCAAGGTTCGCCCTTGCCGAGGCAATCCGCGTTCCGGCCTCGTCCAACTTCGCCTTTTCAGCTCCCACCACGGATGATGCCTCGCGAAGTTTTACTGTGTAATCCGCCGGATCGATCTCGACCAGAAGGTCGCCTTTTTTTACAAGCTGGTTGTCCGTGACATGGATCTCCTTCACCGTGCCGTTGATCTTCGCCGCAATCGTGTGGATATTGCCGTCAATGAAAGCGTCGTCGGTCGAGACGTGAGTCTTCCGGTACGTAGTATAAAATTCAGCGGCGATCAGGCCGATCAGGACGATGGCGCCCACGATCAGGAACGCTTTCTTTTTTTTCGAATTATTCCCTGTTTGTTCTTCCGCCATACGATCTCCTCTTGAAGCACATTATCAACTATCTGCCACGAACTGCCTTTCAACTATTTCCCATACGTGCTCACGAGGTCTCTGCCCATGGAAGAGAGCAGGCCCGCTTCGGCCCGCTCGTACTCGTAGAGCGCTCTCCACGAATTGCTTTGCGCCGTGGACAAAAGCGTGACCGCGTCAAGCACCTCTATGGCCGTGCCCACGCCTTCCTGGTAACGCAGCCGCTGAAGTCGGAGGTTTTCCTCGGCCTGGGCCACCGATGTTTTCATCACTTCGATCCGCTGCGCCGAGCTCTGGATATCGAGATAAGCGTTCTTCACGTCGAGCCGGACCGCGTCGACGATCTTGTCTCTCGTGATCCTGAGCGACAGAAGCTCTCCCTTGACCATGCCGACCCTGGCGCTGGTCGCGCCACCGGACGAGAGATTGATGTTCACGCCCGCAATCACCGACCAGTTGTCCTGGTGGACCTGGTACTGGTTTGCCTGGTATTGGTAGCCTCCGGAGAGAAAAAAACTCGGCATATACTCGGCCCGCGCGGCATTTACGCTCTCTCCCTTGCTCAGGAGCTCCGCGTCGATCACCCGGATCTCGGGGCTTTCCGTCTCGGCCACGGCCCAGGCTTGTTCAAGAATAATGCCCGCCGAGGGTCTCTGTTTGATTTCTTCAAGCTGGACGGCCTCGTTCAGCGGACGCAGGAGCAGGCTGTTGAGCCGCGACGCCCTGAACGACCGGAGATTGTCCGCGGTCAAATACCGTTGGCGAGAATCCGCAAGCTTTACGTCGGCCTCGAGCACTTCGTTCTTCGTGACCACTCCCGCGCCGTACCGAGCATCGGCGTCTTTTTTGTGCGCCTCGTACCGCTGGACCTCTTCGCCGGCGACCCGCAGCAGTTTCTCCGCCTCCAGGAGATCGCAGTAGGAAAGAATAAATTCGAGCACCGCCCGGTTTTTGGACCGTTGGGTCTCGATTTCCCTTGCTTTAAGCCCGTACTTCGCCGCGTCTATCGACGAGGATGTCTTGCCGAAGTCATATAGGAGTTGCGTGGCCTTTATGCCGTAAGTAAGAAAATCCCTATCGGACGTAAAGGCTGTCTGGGGCCCGAATTTCGCCTCCGGCTTGTACTGGAGCCAGGTCTGGTTTCCGTAGAGGTCCACCCGGGGGAACAAAGGAGAGCGCGCGAGCGAAACGCCGCTCCGGGCTGTGTCTTCGCCGGAGCGTGCGATCTTGATATCGCGCCCGGTCTCGGCAACGATCTTCAAACCTTCCTCCAGGGTCAGGGCATGGCCCGGCCCGGGGAAAAGCAGCGCACCGAATAACAGCAGCAATACCGACCGCTTCATCGCATTACCTCTAAAAAACTCCCATAAAATGTAAGTAAGTACTATATTACACCAAAAATAAATAAAAGGGAAGACTTTGCGAAAAATAAATTGTGCGCCCGTCTCCCGGACCCGATATTTCGCTTCACCGATCGTTCATAATGGTTTATAGTATCGTTTGCCTCCGGAGGAATACAAACACATGCCGCACGTACTCTCGGTAAGCAGACGCACCGACATTCCCGCGTTTTATTCCGACTGGTTCATGAACCGTCTGAAGGCGGGCCACGTTTTTGTCCAGCATCCCTACACGAGAAAACCGTTCCGGGTCTCGTTACAGCCGGAAGACATAAGCGCCGTCGTCTTCTGGTCGAAAAATTACGCGCCTCTGCTCAACAAGCTCGATTCGATCGAACGGACGACCCGCAACCTTTTCTTTCATTTTACCATAACGGCAAACCAAGAGCTGGAGCCCAACGTGCCGGATTTTAGGGACGCAGTACGCGATTTTATCTTTCTTGCCCGGCGGTACTCGCCGGAGCAGGTCCTCTGGCGATACGATCCGGTCTGCGTGACCGATAAGCTGTCGTTCGAAATCCACGAGGAGCGGTTCGTCCGATGCGCCGAGCTTTTGAAAGAACATGCCGCGAAGTGTTGCCTAAGCTTCGTTCACCCCTATAAAAAAGTCCTCGTCAATCTGCGGAAGGACACCGGACATGCGCTGCTCGAATTATCGGAGGAACGGAAACAAGTGTACGCGCTGCGGCTGGCCCGGCGGGCGGACAGGTACGGAATTCGGCTCTTTGCCTGCTGCAACGATTACCTGGTATCGGAACACGTGGCAAAGGCAAGCTGCATAGACGGGCGATTTCTCTCCGCGCTTTTTCAGACTTCTATCGATACCCGGCAGGCTTCCATGCGGAAAGAATGCGCCTGCACCCGGAGCGTGGACATCGGCGCGTATGACACCTGCGCGCATGGGTGCGCATATTGCTACGCGAACGCGGACAAAAACAGGGCGCTTGCGGCGCATGAACGGCATGATCCGGAATCGAATGCTTTGACGATGCAGGTAACGGAAGGAGAACCGGACGCGACTGAAGGCCATCCCCAGCAATCGCTATTTCCCTGATAGCATTACGCGGCAAGCAAAAAAGGCCCGGAAATACCGGGCCTGCAATGGGCGGATGGCTGAGCTATATCTTTCTAACGTGCGCTGCTTTGGGGCCTTTGGGGCTGTCAACAACTTCGAACTCTACGGCATCGCCTTCGACGAGGGTTTTGAAGCCTTCTCCCTCGATTTCGCTGAAGTGCACAAAGACATCTCCGCCGTCTTCTTTGGCAAGGAATCCAAAGCCCTTGGACTCATTGAACCATTTCACGGTCCCTTTTACGGTTGCCATGTGCGGTCCCTCCTTTTCGTGAAATAGAAGATTACGGAAATGCGAAATAAAAAAGCCCCGAAGCTGAGAGTCTTCGCGGCCTTTTCAAACGGCAAACGACTTCCGAACTTCTATATATATGATTACACTCCGCCGCGAAGATGTCAAGTCAGATTCGGCTATCTTCAATATTGACAAGTACCAACGAAAAGCCTAAATTATCCTTGTGACCTTTTGTTAATTGGAGTTTTTATTTTATACGCGATCACCGCGTATTACCATGCGAAAATCTTATTCATCACAATCAAAATTTCTGCCCAAAGGGCTCCTCGTACTGTACGAGGACAAAGACCTTCTTGTGGTGGACAAGCCCACGGGCCTCTTGACCGTTGCCACGCCCAACGAAAAAACGCGCACGGCCCACTTCGTTTTAACCGAATATATCCGCAAGGGGTGCGGCAGAAGCCAGAAACGTCTCTACGTGGTTCACCGGCTGGACAGAGACACATCCGGGACGCTCATCTTCGCAAAAAGCGAGGAGGCCAAGTTCCGTTTGCAGGAACAGTGGAAACAGACCGAGAAAAAATATCTTGCCGTAGTTCACGGCAAGCTGGAGAAAACCTCGGGGACCATTACTTCCTACTTGGCCGAGGACGATGCGTACAACGTGTACTCCACGTCCGATAGCGCCAAGGGAAGACTTTCTCATACGGCGTATACGGTGCTCAGGGAGACAAAGGGTTTGTCCTTGCTGGAAGTGGTCCTGCTGACCGGCAGGAAGAACCAGATACGAGTGCACCTCGCCGGCATCGGACACCCGATAGTGGGCGATACGAAGTACGGGAAACCGGATGACTCCTCCG
>JBGOTO010000143.1:0-5613 GCA_041476485.1 Nitrospirota bacterium | reverse complement strand
TTCCTGCGAAGAACGGCAGGCAGTCATGCTCAGGCATTTGAAAGACATGGTCAAGCTGTCCGGCGAGTATATCGGCGTGCGGGAAATGCGCAAGCACCTCTGCTGGTATACGAAAGGCCTGCCCGGCGGCGCGGAGTTCAGGGAAAGGATCAATCACCTGTCTCGCGTGGACGAGGTAAAACGGGAGATAGGGGAGTATTTCGAAAGCGTAATGAGCAGTGTAGCGGTGTCGCAACAAGGATGATCCTTATTCATGATACATGATGCAGGATGCACGATACAGCTTGAACACGCATCATGAATCATGCATCGTGCATCGAATATCTTTCCGGGCGACATGTCCTGTGAGGAAAAACGCGCATGTCTTCAAAGAAAATATCAACTGAGAACGACCTCATCGCCGAGGCCCGGCGCAAGCGGGAGCTTCGGGAACAAGACTATCGGGAGCAGACGCTCAAGATGTACCCGCATGTCTGCGCCAGGTGCGGCCGCGAATTCGAAGGCAAGAAGCTGCGCGAACTCACGGTCCATCACAAGGACCACAACCACGACAACAACCCGCCCGACGGAAGCAACTGGGAGTTGCTGTGCATGTACTGTCACGAAAACGAGCACCAGAAATATTTGCTCGAAGGGACAGCCCCTCCGGATGAGGCGCAGGAAGCGCCCGCCACCCACCGCCCGTTCGCAGGTCTCGATAATCTCCTCAAGGACAAGAAATCAAAGTAAAGACGGCGCTTTCCCGCAGGTGTATTTATTTGAGCCACATAAAACACCAGACTCCTGTCTGGTGATGTTAAGTGGACCAATCAATCGGTTAAAGGGGGCGCGGCAATAATCGCCGCGCCCCCCTTTATTTTACGTCCATCTTGGATACAATAGCACTTGACACTATTAACGCCATGCGTTATCATTGGTTATGATAAAAAGCTTTCACGGCAAAGATACCGAAAAGCTGTTCAACAGGCAGTATTCATCGAAATTTCCGTCTGAAATCCGCCGCGTCGCCTTGAAAAAACTGATGTATCTTGATGCTGCGGATCGCCTTGAAGATTTGAAGGTACCGCCCGGCAATCGGTTGGAAAAGCTTTCCGGCAACCGCCACATGCAACATAGCATACGGATCAACGACCAATGGCGGATATGCTTTCGATGGCATCAAGGAGATGCCTACGATGTTGAGATAACCGACTACCATTAGGAGCGAATTATGAAAACGAAAAAGATACCCCCCATCCATCCGGGAGAAATTCTTCTGGAAGACTTTCTGGAGCCTATGGGAATCAGCCAGTACAAGCTTTCCAAGGACATCAGCGTACCGCCTCGCCGTATCAATGAAATTGTTCAAGGGAAGCGTTCAATTTCTGCCGATACCGCGCTGAGACTCTCTCGCTATTTTGGCCTTTCAGAACGATTCTGGCTCAACCTTCAATCGCGCTATGATCTTGAAGTCGAAAAAGACAAACTGGATGTACGTCTTGCGAAGGAAGTGCGGGTCTTGACGCTGCAACACGCCTAATTCCAACCAGCGGGTCCACAGCGACGCGCCAAAGGGCGGCGCGTGACCCGCGCGTTGAGGCTGTAGAAAAACCCCCTCGCGTTAATGTGCTTGAAGCAGAGACGATATGAGGCTAAATAATGCACCGGACGTTCGGAATTCGTCTCATCTTGCACAACGTCACGCTACCATGGCGCTACCGCGATTCGCGGGAAGAATTGTTCGGACTCTCGAAATATTCGACGCCGAAAACAAACAGAAGAACAAAATGGAGAAAGGAGACCGGCAACCATTATGTTTGCGACGATCAAGGACAAGATAAGGAACGTAAAAAATAGTCTGACCCGGTTAGGCGAAAACCAGCCTTTGAGCAAGGCCGCGCTGGTCATCATCCTCTTCCTCGACATATTTATCCTTACGGCGATCTTCAACGGCCTTGGCGAGCACACCCGCCAGCTTGCCTCTCCCGACGAGTATATTCCCTACACCTGCCGCCAGATCGTGATCGACAGCACCTGGAACGCATCGAACAGGACGGACAATCTCTCCGCAGCGGTCCTGTCGTATAGCCTGAGCTACTACCGCATTGAAGAGAAGAAACAGAACGTGCATCCGGTCTGCGCGCCCTATCTCGGGCCGATCGAGAAGATCAGGAAGGATTCCGGCCTGGTCCGCGCGTTCGAAGACCGCAGGAAATATGTTCAGGAAGCCAAAGAGCTTGAGCGGGAGATCACGAACCTGAAAGGGGCCTATGATACCTCACTCCTTGAGACCATCGCGAAGCAGAAGCAAGGCCAGGCCAATGTTGCCGCGGTAAAGAAAAATATCCAGGAGAAAACGAATACCCTGAACGCCCTGACCAGGCAGATCGCCGTACTCGACGAGAAGATCAACGGGAACGAGCAGGTCCGGCTGCTGTGGGAGAAGATCCAGACCTTGCAGGACAAGGACAGAGAGAGCCTGAAGGCCGATTTGCGCAGGCTGAACTTCTGGTTCCCGGTGAAGAAACTGGGAATGCAGATGCTCTTCCTCCTGCCGCTCTTTGTGATTTTTTATGCCTGGAACAACGCCAGCATCAGGAAGAGCCGGAGCGTCCAGACGCTCGTGTCCTCGCACCTCTTGGTCGTCTCGTTCATCCCGATCTTTTTCAAGATCATCGAGATGATTTTCGATATTATCCCGAAAAAGCTGATCAAGAAGATCATCGACCTCCTGGAGTCGCTCAAGCTCATCGCGATCTGGCATTACCTCGTCATCGCGCTCGCCGTGGCTGTTGCGCTGTTCCTTATCTATATCTTCCAGAAGAAGCTCTTCTCGCGGGAGAAGCTGATAGAACGAAGGATATCAAGAAGCCAGTGCCAGAATTGCGGCAAGCAACTTCCTGCGGGATCACCGGCATGCCCGTTCTGCGGGTTCGCGCAGTTCAAACCGTGCGGCGCGTGTAAAAAGCCGACGCACGTGTACGGGAAGTTTTGCAGGGAGTGCGGCAGCGCGGTGTCGTGAAAGAACGGATGCCTTTTATTGCCAGAAAGGAGTTAACGACATGCTTGAAAAGAATGAGATCGAGCAATTGGATAAAGGGTGGACGATAATCAGAATCCTCTGGGCCGCGCTGTTTGCCTCCTTGGGTATTTATCTCCTGGTATGTAAATTCGCCGAAGACCAGTTGAGGCCCATGGGGCCTGACTTTCCATTTGAAACCATGAAGAATGTTCTCTTCGGCGTGTCGATCTTGACCTTCTTTATTGCCGGAACTATCCGGAAGGCCCTGTTGAAGAGTTCCGACTGCGGTTCCGCTCCCGCGTTATTCCGGAACCCATCAAGCCAGGTTCAACATCCTGCTGTAGGGAAATATATAACTGCCATTATCGTAGCTATGGCCCTGTCTGAAAGCATCGGTATTTATGGCGTTGTGCTTTTTTTCCTGAGTCAGGATTCGATGACCCTCTATCAGTTTATAACCATGTCTGCCATATCCATGTTTTATTACCGTCCCCGGAAAGAAGAGTTTTTGGAGGTTGCCGCAGAAATGCAAAAACAGAGCGGCGAAAGAGAGGCTTGAGCGCGTCACGCTTCCTTGATATCTTATGTGTACCCTGATAATCCTCTATAGACCGGACCACGCGTGGCCGATGCTGCTCGCAGCCAATCGCGACGAGATGCTCGACCGGCCATGGCTGCCCCCGGGTCGTCACTGGCCCGACCGACCCTTTGTCATCGGCGGTCTCGATAAGCTTGCGGGCGGCAGTTGGTTCGGCTTGAACGATTCCGGTGTCGCGGCCGGCATCATGAATCGCCGCGAAACGCTGGGGCCGCTCCAAGGCAAGCGGAGTAGGGGAGAACTCGTGCTGAAAGCGCTCGATCATCCCGATGCAAAATCAGCAGCAGAGAAACTTTCCGAACTCGAACCCGATCTGTACCGCGCATTCAACCTGGTGATCGCCGACGGCAAAGAGGCATACTGGCTGCGAAATATTGGAGGAGAGGCGTCCAGCCGCATCGAAAAAATCATGCTTGCGCCGGGGCTGTCCATGATCACGGCGTATGATCTCAACGATCCGGCGTCGCCGCGAGTGCGGCGCTATTTGCCGCTGCTGCAAAAAGCGCCCGCTCCGGACCCGGACAAGGGAGACTGGGCGGCGTGGGAACGGCTCCTCGCAAGCCGCGAGTCCGACGAGGGGATAGAAGGGGCGATGAACGTGGTGACGGACTTCGGGTTCGGCACTGTTTCGAGTCTGCTGCTCGCATTGCCTGCGCGCGACCGTGCCGGTGTCAAACCGCGTTTTCGCTTCGCAGCCGGCCGTACGGACCAGACGCCGTATAAAGAGGTGTTGTTCTAAGCAGCAAACGTCAGTGGGGTTTCACCGGCGCCTTTTTTATTGACATCATCATTCCTTCAGTATATATTTTCTTCAAATGACGGCACTTACAGAAAGTGATGTCGTGCAGGCCTGTCAGACGCTTTTCGGAAAAGAAATCAACGTCAGCAAAGACTTCCTTCATTCCATGCAGCCGAGCGGCGTCAAATCCGCGTACCGAAAGAAAGCCAAAGAAAACCATCCTGACTTCTTCGCAACAGGTCCTCTTCCCATTCAGCAGAAACAAACCATACTCTTTCGCGAAATACTCCGCGCATACGACGTGCTGGGGCTTTTTTTTAAACAGCGCGAGGACGGGGCATGGAAACCTTCCGGGGAAGGCTTTCGGGCGAAGAGACGCTCTGCGGAAGAGAAAAAGTCCGCATCCGCTCCTGCACGCAATGGCGAGGAGGCCTATTTTTGCGGAAGCGTCCCGTTCCGCACCCTGCAGATCGGACAGTATTTGTATTATCGGGGAAAGATACCGTTCGGCGCGCTGATCAAGGCCCTGGTCTGGCAGCAAAAGCAGCGTCCGTCATTCGGTAAAATCGCCCTGAGGTGGGGCTGGCTCAAATCCGAGGGGCATGAGGAAATATTCAGGTTGCGCGACTGGCCGCGGCGTGTCGGCGAGAAGGCGGTCAAGCTCGGCCTGCTCTCGGTCTTTCAGGTCAATGTGATACTGCTGTATCAGCGTTCCCAACAGGACCGGCTGGGGAGCTACTTTGTGCGTAACGGGCTGCTGCCTCAACAAGAGCTTGAGCACCTGGCGCTGGAGCTCAAGCAGCACAATGCCGCAGTTCTTGCCGATCCGTTCTCCCGCGTCCGCAAACAAAACAGCAACGCCTGAGCTCCACCCTGGTTACACGCAAAATCGCGCTGATTCTATTCTTTCCCCGTCTCCAGTTTTTCCCACCGTGCGTAGACCCCAGCCAGCTCTTTTTTCAATGCCTCAAGCCGCGTAGTATATTCGGAAACTTTTACCCCGCTTTCACGATAGAAGTCCGGGTCAGCCATGGTCTGGATAATCCGTCCCTGCTCGGATTCGAGTTCTTCGATGAGCTTTGGAAGGGCTTCAAGCTCCTTCTGCTCTTTAAAGCTGAGCTTGCGCGGCTTCGCTGCTTGAGGACGGAGTGGTCCCTTTTCTTCCGTTTTGATCGGCGCGGCAGGGGCCCCGGTCTTTCTCCGGCTCTGGCGCAGCCAATCGTCGTACCCGCCGACGTATTCATTCACGCTTCCTTCGCCTTCGAGCGCGAGCGT
>JBGOTO010000142.1:0-5688 GCA_041476485.1 Nitrospirota bacterium | reverse complement strand
CGGGGGAAGGGCACTTCGAGATCCTGATGCCGTGGCACGCCGACCGCTCGGGCTACGGACCGGCGCAGTGGTATAAAAGGAAGTCGCCGCCTGCTAATTTTGCGGGGTAAGGAGCTTCCGAGCAAGATTACGGGATGCGTTATTCTATTTATTTTTTTTGAGTCCTATTGACCAGACGGTAGCAAAGTAAGCCTGGAAACAACGCAAGTTCATTGGGCCAACCAACCATCAATCTAAGCGGTCGAGGCCGCTTAACTTTCTAAAGGAGGATGTGAAGATGAAGAAGAGTACGGTGACAACGATTGTTTGTGCTATTAGCATGTTTGGTGCATTCGTCTTTTCCGGATGTGCGACGACTCCGCCCAGAGCAACTTTTGTTCAGGAGATATCGCCAGGTTCCCTTTTAAGAGCCAGTGACACAATAAGCGCTCGTGTAGAAGCCGCCAGCGATGTAAACATAACAGATATTGAGAAGACGAGAATAGCACGCGGACTTGAGGAAAAGGTTGCAGCGAAGAAGACACTTAACCCTATGACGCGAGAAAAAATAAACTATGAGATCGAGGTTACCTTGACTCGGTACGAAAAGGGCAGTGCTTTTGCTCGGGCAATGTTAGCCGGCCTAGGACAGATACATATTGATGGGAAAGTTAATTTATTAGAGATGCCCAGTAAAAAGAAGGTCGGCGAATTCACAATTCGGAAGACATTTGCTTGGGGTGGAGGATATGGCGCGTCTACGTCTATTGAAGACATAGAGAAGATTTTCGAGGATGGTATAGCTGCGGCCGTGACAGGGCAATCGGAAAATAATTCAAAGTCGCATTAATTGACAGGTATCCACCAAGCTAGACTAGCTTACCGATTGCCGTAAAGGCTTTACAGCCCCGCTGCAAGGTTCTTTTACTTAAACTGGAAACTGGAAAGAGGAGGAAATTCAATGAGTGTTATGAAAAAGTGGTTATCTGTCATTCTCGGCATCGGTCTTTTGGCGGCAGCGCATACCGCCGGCGCCGAAACCAACGTCGATTTGCGGCTGAAACTCGGCAGCTCCGCGGGAGTGGATAAGGTCGAATTCTCGAATATCGACCAGTCTGACGCCTCGCAATCGGACAGCGGTAATTTCCAGATCGAGGCAGCGTTCACTCCCCGGCAAAGCTCGCCGGTGAATTTCGTCGGAACGATCGGACTTTTTTCAAGGAACCACGAGGGACATGTTACGGACCCGGTCTTTCCAACCGACGTAAAATACGATGCGTCGGGAGTGAGCGGGTCAGTCGGCGTCAGTGTGGCGGCGAATGAAGACTTTCATTTTGAAGGCAGGCTCGAACTCGCCTCAGGCTCGGGAAAACCCACGCTGAGCACGCCCTTTGTCGTATGGAATCCCACCAAGGAGGGAAGCTACACGGCGACCTCCGTCATTCTGGGCGGTTATTACACGATCAGCAAGCCCGGGCTTCAGGTCGGCCTCGAACTGGGAACCCAGTCCTTTAAAGGGGAATTCCAGATTTGGAACAACGCCGGATTCTGGTCGGACGGGAACGTAAAAGGCAGCGGCGGTATTGCCAACCTGATCATCGGATATCGGTTCTAGAAAGGCACCGTGCCCTGCGGCATCCGCCGCGGGGCACGGTGCATAGATTTCAGATGTGTCTTGCTTGCAGCCTGAGTTGTGGCGCAGTTTCTGATGAAGGGAATGAACAACTATGCCCCGAGAACGAATCCTGATTATTTTCCTTGTCCTACTCTGCGGCTTACTTGTTTCTTCTGCCGTCAGTCCTTACGACCGCGCCACCTGGCTCATGGAAACGGCGCCGGTCCTGATCGTCCTGCCGATTCTGACTTTGACCTATCGCCGGTTTCCCCTGACGCCGCTCCTCTATTTCCTCATCTTTCTGCACGCGATCATCCTGATCACGGGCGGCTTCTACACCTACGCGCGCGTTCCCCTTGGGTTCTGGATGGAGCCCCTGTTTTCGTTCAGCCGCAATAACTTCGACAGGATCGGACACTTCTTCCAGGGGTTCGTGCCCGCTCTTCTGGCGCGGGAGGTCCTGATCCGCAACGGTTTTGTTACAAACCGGCGCATGGCTTCATTCCTCGCCATTTGCTTTGCCATGGCAGTAAGCGCATGGTACGAACTGCTTGAATGGGCCGCCGCCCTGGCCCTCGGAGCGAAAGCGGACGACTTCCTGGGCACGCAGGGAGATCCGTGGGACACGCAATGGGACATGTTCATGTGCTTTATCGGTTCTCTCGTTGCCATCATCGGCCTGACGCGGATGCAGGACCGGCAGATGAAAGGCCTACAGAGCACACTAAACAGTGAGACGGGATGTCGACGCATTTAAAGCTTTTTAACGTTGGCAACAATTTCCGGGTGGGGTGTGTGTTTTTCGAGATACGAGGTATAATTCAAACACGATAACGTTTGACGAAAACGTCGCAATATTCTCAAAGAGCGTAAAGATCAAGGCTTCCCAGTTTTTTAAGGGAGTCTTCGGCGAAAATACAAGAAGCATACTTGGAAACAATACTATACTCTGAGGAGGACACGATGAAGCGAACGAGTTTACGTCTATTGATTGCATGCCTGGTTTCTCTGCCGATCATCGCATGGATGAGCGGCTGCTCGGTTTCCACCGGTTCTACAAAGCACGTAACCAACACCGTTGACTATCTCTACCCCAACACGAAAGATCCTATCGCCACTCCGGGCATTCCCGTGCTGGCCCTGCCTCTGCACGTGGGCATCGCCTTTGTTCCGGGCGAAGGCGGCGGAAACTATGGTCGCGGGCTTCGAGGGTTCAATGAACGTGCGCCTGCCGCCGTTTTTGTATTGTCGGAGCAAAAGAAGATAGCCCTCATGCAGGAGGTCGCGGACCATTTCAAAAAATACCCCTTTGTCAGGGAAATTGAGCTTATCCCGTCGGCCGAACTCACGCTCGGAGGCAGTTTCACCCAGCTTGACCGGATTCGGGCCGTGCATGGGGTGGACGTTATCGCGTTGGTGTCCTACGATCAGGTGCAGTTCACGGATGAAGGGTTGCTGAGTCTCACCTATTGGACCGTCGTGGGTGCCTATGTCGTTTCCGGTGAGAAGAACGATACGGATACGATGCTCGATGCCGCTGTTTACGACATCAAGAGCCGCAAGATGCTGTTCCGGGCTCCCGGCACGAGCCACGTCAAGGGCAGCGCCACGCCGGCGAATCTCAGCGAGCAACTCCGCGCGGACAGCGATCAGGGTTTCACCGAGTCCGCTAAGTCGATGATAACAAACCTCGACGAGCGGCTTGCACGCTTCAGAGAGAAGGTGAAAGAGAGCCCGACCGAGTACAAGGTCATAAAATAAGAAGGAGACGGCATTACGTAGTGGAGCCCCCTCCGGCAGGAGCCGGGGAATTGCAAGTCGCGGGATTCAGGATGATGGAGGACCCAATGGAACGAACGAA
The DNA here is from genome assembly GCA_041476485.1 of Nitrospirota bacterium. Lineage (GTDB taxonomy): Bacteria > Nitrospirota > UBA9217 > UBA9217 > UBA9217 > JBAZLV01. The sequence goes on along the minus strand of JBGOTO010000142.1, from coordinate 2,233 downwards.
TGGAAGCCTTTTGGCTGCATTCCTCACTGCGCTCTTGATCGCCGCTTTGACCGGGGCTGTCGGCTGCGCTACCGGTACGACGAAACACGCGACCAGCGCCGTAGATTATCTCTACCCCGACACCAAGGACCCGCTCGCTGAGCCGGGGATCCCGCTCTTAAAGCTGCCTTTGCGCATCGGCATCGCTTTCGTGCCGGCCGGTAGCGAATCGAGCGGCCGCGGCGGCCGGTACGGCGGGGAGCTCATGCCGTTCCCGGGCGGCGATCTCTCGCTGACCGAAAAGCGGAAGCAGGACCTCATGCAGGAGGTCGCGAATTATTTCAAGAAATACTCGTTTGTCAAAGAAATCGAGATTATTCCTTCGGCGTATCTGAAGCCGCGCGGCAGTTTTACCAATCTCGACCAGATCCGCACGATGTACGGTGTGGATGTCATCGCCTTGCTGTCCTACGATCAGGTGCAGTTCACCGATCAAGGGACGCTCAGCCTTACCTACTGGACCGTCGTGGGCGCCTATGTCATTCCGGGGCAGAAGAATGACACGCATACGATGCTCGACGCCGTTATTTATGACATCAAGAGCCGCAAGATGCTTTTTCGGGCCCCCGGCACGAGCCACATTCAAGGCAGTGCCACACCGGTGAACCTCAGCGAGCAGCTCCGCGCCGACAGCGATAAAGGATTCACCGGGGCCGCGAAGGAAATGATCATAAACCTCGACGATCAACTTACGCTCTTCAAGGAGAAGGTGAAAGAGCGACCGGCTGAGTACCACTTCGTGCGCACGCCGGGCTATACGGGCGGCGGTAGTTTCGATCCAATCTCACTGATGCTGCTCATGGGTCTGGGAGGTTATTTTCTATGGATGAAGCGACGCATCTGACGGCACGACGGCAACCCCTGTGGACGCTGCTGATCTGCGCCGGCGCGGCGCTCATTTTCAGCTTGCCGTCGCTCCCGCCGCTTTTCATCTATGACCACGCCGCGATCGCTCACGGCGAGCTGTGGCGGCTGGTAACTGGGAACCTCGTCCATCTCTCGCCCGCGCACCTCGGCTATGATCTCGCCGCGTTTTTCATCGCCGGCGCGATCATCGAAGTTCGCGGCTACCGGCTCTTCCCGGCGCTGTGCCTCTCGGCAGCCACATTGATCGGCGTCGTTCTCTACTTTGCCGAACCTGCAATGTATTACTATGCGGGCCTTTCCGGTGTCGCGACCGCGGCGGTTACCTACCTGTGCCTGCACGAACTGACAGAGAAAGAAGCTTGGCGCTGGCTCTGCGCCGCCGTCCTGGCAGTTGTACTCGCCAAGGTGGGGTTCGAGCTGGCGTTCGGAAAATCCTTGTTGTTAGCCGGCGCGCAAGGGTTTGTTCCCGCGCCGCTCAGCCATCTCGCCGGGGCTACTACAGCATTGCTTCTCTTTGTCTTGGAGCGTTTCCCTGCATTGGGGAACCAATCGGGTCCCGTCTATTGACATTCGTCATTTCGTCAGGAAACCGAGGGAACATTTTGGATGAATCTTCACTCTTCACAACGTGAAGCACTGAAGGCCGGTTCAATCTTGGTCCGCGCCCGGACCGAGCAAGCCTGCAATAAAATCCACTTGCCGTGTTCCCAATATATCGGTACATTACTCCTGAGAGGCTTTGGGAGCTTTAAAAATGCATCAGAGGAGCATCGAAAATTCCGCCCGGGCGTGTTGCGGGGAACTAAACTTGCGAAGACTTGCCTTGACGATGTTTCTGATCTTGTCCCTGGCGCCGTCTTTGTCGCAGGCCGCATTCTTTACCTGGACCGACAGTTCCGGGAAGGCCTGGTATGTCGATGCGCTGGAAAAGGTGCCGCCGGAATATCGCGACCAGGCGAAAAATCCGCCGCGGGCCGAAGGCCAGATGAACGTCGGGAACGCGGCCAAAAAAGACGAACAAGCAGGCGCCCTCCCGGTCCCGCGCGCGGACAGCTCCGGAAAAGGAGAAAGCTATTGGAGGGGCCGGGCCGTCGAACTCCGCAAGCAGATCCGCCTGGAGGAAGACAACATCGCATTCTACCAGGAAAAGCGGGCGGAGTGCGAAGAGTCGCAAAAGAACATCGTTACCCGCAGAAGGAATTGCTCCACTTTGTACGGAGAAAACCAGACGCGCTCGGAATGGAATATCCAGCAGGTGAGGACCAAGCTGGACGTCGAGCTGCCGGAGGAAGTCAGAAAGGCCGGGGCGTACCCCGGCTGGCTGCGG
>JBGOTO010000141.1:0-5778 GCA_041476485.1 Nitrospirota bacterium | reverse complement strand
GAGGCGTTCATACAAGAGACCGGCGACCCGCGCCTCGCCTGGGACTCATACCGGAGATTCATAGAGCATTACGGCACGGTAGTTTTGGGAATCAATGCGGACCTGTTCGACGGCATCCTGGAAGATTTCATGAAAAAAAACGGTGCAGCGGGGCGTGAGGCGCTTGGTCCTGACCGGTTACAGGACGTCGTCGGGCTGTATAACGCGGAGTTGTCAGACGGGGGTTTACGCATTCCCGAAGACGTGTACGAACAGTTACGGATGTCGGTGCGTGCGGTCTACGCCTCGTGGTACGGCGTACGGGCGGAACAGTTCAGAAGGGCCACGGCCCTGTCCGCCCAATGGGGCACGGCGGTGACGCTGATGCAGATGATCTCCGGGAACACAGCGGGCTCCGGGGCCGCTGTTTTTTTTACCCGCGCGCCCTTCACCGCCGGACCGGGACCATACGGCGAGTCCCGGGAAGACGCTACGGGTGACGACCTCGTGCGCGGCAGGCAGAGTAACCGTCCTCTTGCGAAGGCGCAGGCCGGGGCGGGCCGGAAAAGTCTCGAGGAACTGGACCCGGAACTGTTCGGACTGCATCGCGAGCTCGCGAAAAGGGTCGAGGACGCCATGGGCGGCCTGCCGCAGGAGGTGGAGGTTACCTACACAAAAGACTGGGACGGAAAGAGATCGCTCTTCGTGCTCCAGACGCGGCGCATGGAATCCGGCGGAGCTTTCGGCGCGACGTTCGACGAGATATGCGGAATGGAGTCGCGGATAATCGGCAGGGGCGTGGGGGCGCACGGAGGTGCCCTGAGCGGCGCGGCCTCCTTTGCTTCTTCGCCGGAACAGGCGGCGCGCCTGGAGAAAAAGATCGGCCTGCCCGTCATCTTGCTCCGGAAAACGGCGAACACGGACGATGTCTCCCTCATGCCGGTGGTCCGCGGGATCGTGACCGCCACGGGCGGCGTCACCTCGCACGCCGCCGTGCTCGCGCAGAAATTCGATGTAACCGCTGTTGTGGCCTGTTCCACGCTGTCCATCGAGACCGGTCCGCAGGGTGAACCGTATGCAAGAATAGGGGACACAGTGATCAGGGAAGGATCGCCCATCAGCATCGACGGCGCCACGGGCCTGGTTTTTTCCGGGTCCTGTCTCAGCACGACGAGGGCCTATCGAACGGGGGACAGCAGTTGAGAGACCTTCTCCCCCAATGGAGCAGCATGGAAAATTGTGCTTCGCTTCTTTATTTTTCTCTGGTATAATATGACCGTATTCTATGAGCAGCAGATCCTTAATGATTGGGAGGGTGCATGAAGAAAATACTTGGTCTCGGGCTTGCGGCACTGCTGTTCATTCCGTCAATTGGATGGTCTTCGGTCGGCGGCGGCGATGTTTTTTTTCGTCCGGCAGGGTCCGACAACGTCGTCTATAGTCACGATGTTCACGTTGGAAAAGCGGGGTTGCGATGCAGCGAATGTCATTATAAGTTATATACGACCGTGGGACACCGGAAGAAGGCAACGATGGAAGATATGGAAAAGGGCCAGTCTTGCGGAGCGTGCCATAACGGACAAAGGGCGTTTGCGGTAAAGGGCAACTGTACGAAGTGCCATAAATAATTCTCTTTCCGGGCAGGGGAATCTTCCCCTGCCCCGCGGTTTCCGCGGCTGAATAGCCATACCTTTCCCTGTTTCCCGCCATACTTCGGCAAGTTCGTCAACGGCTTTCGGGCACGCCCGTGCGCGTCTATCGCTCAAGGTCTGCGTGCACTGGCGCTCTGATTGCTCCGGGGGTATTCCCTTCGCAACTTCTCACGGCATGCGAAAAAAAATATTTTCAAGCGACAGGAACGACATGATGAGAAAAAGGTAGATGTTTATCTTTTTGAAAAGTCCGGGAGTGATCGGGAGCGCCGGCTGCATTCCTGCCAGGATCCTTCCGTTCCAGACGAGCCATATTCCGGGCGGGACGAGGGCGAAGTAGACCAGCGGAGACTTTACCGCGCCGTAAAGCGGCAGCAACAGACAGGCGACGCTTGCCGCGAAGATCCAGGTGAAGGTCACGCGTGAGAGCTGCGCCGGGCCCATTACGCGGGTGAGCGAGGGAAGGCCCGCTTGTGTATACTCATCGCCGCGGCGGAGGAGCAGGAGCCAGAAATGCGGCAGCTGCCACATAAAAAAGAGAGTGCAGACCACGGCGAGCCGCGCATCGAACAGCGAGCCGCCGGCCGAGATCCACCCGATGGCCGGAGGGACCATTCCCACGACTGCGCCCGGTACGGACGAGAAAGCGGACACCCTCTTAAGAGAGGTATAGACGCCGTTATACCATAGAAGAGCGAAGAGGCCCGGCACAAGCGCCTTCACCCCTCCTGTTTCGGCAAGCAGGGCCAGGCCGGCGAGCAGCAACGCGAGGGAGACGAGCAGCGCCCGTCGTAGCGTGATGGCCCCCGAGGGAAGCGGCCGGCGGCGGGTGCGCTCCATCCTGGCGTCTATGTCCCGCTCCTGACACTGATTTAAAGCCGATGCCCCGCAGGCCAGGAGAAAGACCGCGGCCGCGGGAAGCAGTACGTCTTCAATCCGGTGATAAGGACCGAGGAAAAAGCCGGTTGCCGCGGAACAGGCGGCGAAGAAAGATACGGCTGGTCTGCAGAGCGTGAGAGAGGATTTTAATATCTGCATTACAAGGTCTTCAAATATTCTATGATCGCATCGGTCTCTTTGTCCGTCAAAAGGCCCTTCTGAGACGGCATGACGGGGGGGAAGCCTTTCACCCGCGCCTTCTCCGGCTCCAGGAGCTTTCCATGGATAAATGCCCCGTCGACAATGATTTCAACTTCTTTCCCGTCACGCGTAACAGTTTCTTTTTTCCCGAAGAGCCCTTTAAAGGTGGGTCCGAGCTTCGGTGTGCCGTCTATCGTATGACAGGCGGTGCAGCCCTTGATCTCGATAAGCTTGGCAGCGTCCGGTGTTGCCGCTTCTTTCTTCTTCGCGACTGTTGCCCCGGGCCTGCCTATCTCTTTTTTCCCTCCCTGGTACCAGGCATCGAAATCCTTCTCGGCCATGACTTCGACTTTCGTGATCATGCCGGAGTGCGCGACGCCGCAGTATTCCGCGCAGAAGAGGTCATAGGACCCCAGTTCGTCCGGCAGAAACCAGAGGTGCGTTTCCATGCTGGGAAGGATGTCCTCCTTGATCCGGTAGGCCGGGATGAAAAGACTATGGAGGACATCGGCGGACCTCATGAGCAGGTTCACCGGCTTTCGCACGGGGACGCGAAGCACGCTGTCCTGCTTCCCGTTCGGATAAATGAACGTCCACGACCACTGGCGGGCGAGGACCTTGACGGGCATGGCGTCGGGCGGCGGCGTGCGCATGTACACGAAGCCCTTCCACCCTACCCAAAAGATGGCAAGCACGAGGATGGTGGGGATCACCGTCCACAGGATCTCGATCGGAAGGTGTTCTTTTATGTCTTCCGCGACGGGGTTCCGCTTCCTGCTGTAGCGGATGACGAAATAGACCATCACGCCGGTAATGCCCACGAGCAGCGCGACCGAGATGCCCATGATGATGAAGAACGCTATGTCCGCGGGATTCCCTAAATGAGCCCAACCGTCAACCATGATGACCTCTCAAACAAAATTCCAAATGACAAGCATCACAAACCACTACCGGAACCAGATATCGAGAAAGGTAAGCCCGAGAATGATCGTGATCGTCCCGATCGGGACCAAAAGCAACAGCTTGAACAAGCGGGGCTCATACTTGAGATGCATGAAAAACCAGAGCACGAGGCCTGCTTTGGTCGATGCGATCAAGAGGTTGGCGAGCATGCTCCATTTTCCCATCTGCAGCTCGGCGGCCCCGATGGTCAGGGCGGTCAGTATGAGCAAGGCGAGCCAGATGAGTACAAAGGTGTTCGTTCCGACGATGTGGGTTTCTTGTTTTTCTTGCATACAGTTATTTCACCATGGAGCTCTGCGGCAAATCGTTTTTACTTAATAAGGTAAAACAGCGGGAACAGGTAAATCCAGATGATGTCCACCAGGTGCCAGAAAAGTCCCGTGTTCTCCAGTTTTATATAATTGGCGCTCGTTATCCTGTTCGTCTTCGTCAGGAGGAGCGTGCCGCAGATGACCGACCCGCCGATCAAAACGTGGAGGCCGTGAATGCCCGTCATGACGTAGTAGAGGCCGAAATAGAGGATCTTCCCGTGGCCCATGGCCAGAAGCTCGGGCGAATTGGGATAGAAACCGAGATGGATATGCCCGCTCCACTCGAAATATTTGTTGATGAGGAAAACGAGGCCGAGGACGATGGTGGCGGCCTGAAAGAGGATGGAGCGGACCTTTGCGCCGCGCTTGATCGCCGAGATCGAAAGCGCCATGGTTAAACTGCTCGTCAGCAGGACCACGGTATTGACGGCGCCGAGCGTTACACTCATTTCCGTTGCCGCCGCGTGAAAGTCGGCCGAGTTGACCTCGCGATAGACGGAGTATATGAGAAACATCCCTCCGAAGAGCAGGATCTCCGTGAAGAGAAAGAGCCACATCCCGAGCTTCGCGCCGGTGGAGTCGATGGATTTGTGTTCGCTGTGAGTGAGGTCGGCCATAATTATAAGACAAATGCTAAATCCTAATTTCTAAATTCTAAACAATATCGTATGACGAAAATCGAAAATTAGGATTTCGTGTTTAGAGCTTCGTGTTTGCTTTATCGGTACGTATACGGTCCCTTCGTCACTTCGGGTATCCTCTCAAAATTTTCGTGCGGCGGCGGAGAGCTGGTCTGCCATTCGAGCGTGGCGCCGCCCCAGGGGTTGCTCGTCGCCTTCTCACCCGAAAAAACGCAGCGGACCAGATTGTAGAACATGATGAACAGGCCCATCGCGAGGACCCACGATCCGATGGTCGAGATAAGGTTCGGCGTGTTGAACTGGGGAAGATAGTCGTAATAGCGTCTCGGCATGCCCTGGTAGCCGACGACGAACATGGAGAAGTAGAGCATGTTGAACCCGATGAAGAGAATGACGAATGCCAGCTTCGCCAGGTGCTCCTCGTACATCCGCCCGAACATCTTGGGATACCAGTAGTGGAGGCCGGCGAACATCCCAAACACGGCGCCGCCGAATATGACGTAATGGAAGTGGGCCACGATAAAGTATGTGCCGTGGATGTGCAGGTTTGTGGACAGCGTGCCGTTTATCAGGCCCGTCAGGCCGCCGATCGAGAACAGGACGATGAACCCGAGCGTGTACAGGAGCGGCGCGCCCAGCGTGATGGAGCCGCGGTACATGCTCGCGACCCAGTTGAAAATCTTGATGCCGCTCGGCACAGCGACGAGGAAGGTGATGAACGAAAAAATTATCCGCGCCGTGTCGCTCATGCCGCTCGTGAACATGTGGTGTCCCCAGACGAGATAGCCGACGAAGGCGATGGTGATGCTCGAAATGGCGATCGCCGTGTATCCGAAAATGGTCCTGCGGGCGAACACCGGGATGATGTCGGAGACGATGCCCATGGCCGGGAGGATCATGATGTAGACCGCCGGATGGGAATAGATCCAGAACAAATGCTGGAAGAGGATGGGGTCTCCTCCCTTTGCGGGGTCGAAGAAGCCCACGCCCAGGAACCGTTCGACGATGATCAGGATGAGGGTGATCGCGATCACCGGCGTGGCGAGGAGCTGGATCCAGCCCGTGGCGTAGAGCGCCCAGGTAAACAGGGGCAAACGGCCCCACGTCATGCCGGGGGCGCGCAGCCGGTGGATCGTCGTAAGGAAGTTCATG
>JBGOTO010000140.1:0-5788 GCA_041476485.1 Nitrospirota bacterium | reverse complement strand
CTTTCTTATCCCTTCCCTGCCGAAGCGCGGTCCTTCAAAATTTTCCAGAAGGGCCTCGGGCAGATCGAGATGCTCCACGCGGATGCCGGGCTTGATACTGCTGTTGCCGAACACGACATTCAGAAACTGCGTAAGCTCGCCCGCAGCAAGCTCAACGGCATAGCTGATGACGGCTGTAAAACTCTCGCCGTCCCGCGGCTCAAAGGACTCTACCCGTCCGAACACGTGGTCCCTGATCACGCCCTTCGGCACCTCGTCAGCCGGGAACTCCACGGTCTGCTCGATGCAGATGTCCTCCGCCTTGGCGCGGGCTTCTTTTTCAGCTCCGTAGATTCTATACGTGACGGAGAAGCGATCTCCGGAAAAGAGAGAGGCAGGTGTGCAGGTTTTTTGAATGATCATTACAGCGCTTCCGCCTTTGCCGCGCTGTGGACCGCAGTGATATGTGTCTTGGAAAGCTCGTCTTCGGAAATGTTGAACTGTTGTCCGCTCATCGCCTCCACCTCTTTAATCAGGGAGAGTGCGTCCATCTTATGCTCCTTCAGAAGATACTGTTTGCTCGCCCCGTGGCTGAAGGTGTCGCGCAGACCGATGCGGACGAGCTTCTTGTCCAGGCCCGCTTCCGCCATCTTCTCGGCGATGATCGTACCGAGCCCGCCGACGATGGTATGGTTCTCCATGGTGATCGCACCGTACCGAGACCGCGTTATCGCATCGAGCACGGAGAGCTCGTTGAACGGTTTCAACGTCGAGATGTGCATGTGCTGAATTGAGAGACCGCGTTTCTGGAGGACCTGCACCGCCCGCATCGCCTCCTCTGTCATGATGCCGGAGGAGAGAACCGTGATATCATTGCCCTCGCTCAGCACTCGCGCCTTCCCGAATATCATAGGTTCACCAAAAAGCCGCGGAATCTCTCCCCGGAGCATCCGCACATACACCGGCCCGTTGATCTTCTCCATAACGCCGAGCACCGACTCCACTTCCGTCGCGTCGCCGCATTCGAGGACCGTCATGTTCGGCAGGGCGCGCATAATCGCGATGTCCTCGATGGCCTGGTGGCTCGCGCCGCCCGGCGTGGTGATGCCCGGCAGAAAGCCGATCATCCGCACCGGCAGGTTCGGATACGCAACGGACATGGCGATCTGGTCGTAGGCCCGTCGATAGATAAAGACCGCGAAGGTATGGACGAAGGGAATGAAACCCTCGCGCGCAAGACCGCCGGCAAAGCTCAGCATGTTCTGCTCCGCGATGCCCATGGACAAAAATCGGTCCGGGTAGGTGTCGCGGAACAGGTCGATCTCGGTGGAGCTTGTAAGGTCCGCGGAGAGCGCCAGCACCTTCGGCTTGTTCGCGGCCCACCTGACGAAATTTTTCGCATGGACCCGGGACAGGATTTCCGGACCCGGATATGCCGCGGGTGCGCCACCGGGACCTTTCGTAATCGGGAGCGCCTCCCCGCAAAGTTCCGCCAGAGCTTCGGCATAGCGGGCCTTTTCCTCAGGGCTTGCAAAGCGGACGTAGTGCATCTTGGGCATCCTGCTTTTCAGCATCGTGAGGCCTCGACAGGCGTCCGTGTCCGCGAGCACAACCACCGGTTTTCCGCCCGGCTTGAGGCTGCCTGCCCTTGCAAGGGCGCTGATGTCATGGCCGCTGACGCGAAGGACCCGGCAACCGAAGGCGGCAAGCCGCTTGTCCAGCGGCTCGATGTTCATCACCTTCGACATCGCGCCGTCGCACTGAAACCCGTTCACGTCGACATAGATAATCACGTTGTCGAGCCGGTGGAACGACATCGCCTGGAGGGCCTCCCAAGTCTGGCCGATCTGGAACTCGCCGTCGGACATGAAGATGAAGACCTTCCCCTTTTCTCCCTTTCTTTTTCTCGCCATCGCGGTCCCGGCCGCCTGGCTGATCCCCTGGCCGAGCGACCCGGTCATGGTCTCCATGCCCGGAGAGTGCTCCGCGCCTATCATCTCAACGGAGCCTCCGTCCCGATTGAACTGGAGAAGACCTTCTTCAGCCATACGGCCCGTTTCGATCAAGGTTGCGTACAGGACAAGGGCGTATTGGGCCGGAGAGAGGAAAAACCGGTCTTGATTTTCACCCGCGCCGTTGAACGAGGCGCCGGTAAAGGAATTGGGATTGTCCGGTCCCGGAACGCCGGGGAAGGGCTTTGGTACGAGGGGGACAGGCGTCGTGCCGAGGTCCATCACCTTGACGTAGAGCGTGGCCAGTATCTCCGCCGAAGAACAGGCCTGGGAAAGGTACCCGCCGCTGTTTTTGATCGTATGCTCCAGCACGCGCCGCCGGACGCCTGCTGCAACGCGCCTGACCTCGTCCTGCCACGAGGAAGCTTTTCTTTTTCTAGCTGCCGCTTTCATAACGGGATTGATTATCACGCAAGGATGCGGAAGAGTCAAGGTGAATTTCCTCAAATCAGGTGAAAGAAAATGCGCGTCCGCTTTGCGCGTGATATACTTTAAGTAGAATCGCGTCACTCATCCCGCGAGACAACAGGGACAAGGAGGAAGGGGCGGCAAGGCCCCTTCACGTTGATGCGTAAAGGAGGTGCGTATGGCCACTGCGAAAGACATAAAAAGGATCAACAAATGCTGCGATTCCATCAACAAAGAACTGTCGGTCATGAAAATGAAGATCAATGCCTTAGGGGAAGAACTGAGAAGGACCTACGGAGAGGACAACGATTGGTTTCTCACCAATGAGCGGCACCTGACCGAGCTCGCCGCTGTCGTAGAGGAGAAACTCCGGATACTGACGGGGAGCTGCCCCATCGAGTGGAATGACAGGGTGCGTATGGAAAAGGCCGCGGAGATCGGCGAGGACACGGAGTTCGTCTAAGCTCGTGACCGCCGGAGGACGGGGTTATTCCAATCACGGCATGAGGTCGGGCAGGGGGCGCCGGATATGGTACCCTTGCGCGTAATCGACGCCGGCCAGGCGGACGTTGCCGAGGACCGGCTCCGATTCGACGGATTCCGCAATCGTCTTGATCCCCAGGCGGACCGCAAGGGCGGCGATGTTCGCCATAATAAAATGCTCCGTCGTGTCGCTGCTGGTCATGCCCCGGGTGAACTGGCCGTCCACTTTCAGGTAATCGACCTTGAACATCCGGATGTACTGGAACGAAGAATACCCTGAGCCGAAATCGTCGAGGGCAAACTGGAATCCCTCCTGATTCAGGTCTCGGGTGAGCCGTTCGATCAGGTTCAGGTCCTTCACGGTGTCCCGCTCCGTGATCTCGAAAACCAGTTGCGGAGGTTCAATCCCGTAGGAGGCCATCAGCCGCCGGATAGTGGTCATGAATTCATTCATGACGAGGACTTTGGGAGACAGATTGAAGAAGAGCTTGCCCGTGTAGCGATGTTGTTTTACCCTGTCAAAGGCCTGGTCCATGAGCAGGTAGTCGATCTTTGCGATAGCCCCCATGCCCTCCGCTTCCTCGATGAACTCCGAGGCCGGGATCACCCGCTCCGGAGTGACGATCCGGGTCAGCACTTCGTAGGCAAGGAGCGAGCCGTCATGCACGCTCACGATGGGCTGAAAATAGGGAACGAACCGGTTCTTTCTGATCGCATCCATGATGAAGATGCTCTTTTCTCCGGCGTTTTTCAGCAGCGCAAGCTCCACCTCGTCGCTCGGAATGCTCACGCGGTCTTTTCCGGTGGCCTTGGCCTGGTGCAGCATGCCGTCGGCGAGCTGGAAGAGGCTCTGCGCGTCTTTCGCATGGTCGGGGTAGACCGCAACGCCGGCGGAGGCCGTGAGAGCGGGGGTCACGGTCCCGTCGGGAAGCGTCAAGGTATGCCCCCGGAGACTATCGAGGAGCCGTTTCGACGCGATGTACGACTGGGCCTCGTCGCATATCGGCAGGATCGCGGCAAAGTTGTCGCCTTCATACCGCGCTACGATGTCTCCCTTGCGAGTGGCGGACTTGAGGAGCGAGGAGAACTCGAGGAGGTATGCGTCGCCGGCCTCATGCCCGTATTGGTCGTTGATGGCTTTGAAGTTGTCGAGGTCCACAAGCATGATCGAGAAGCGATAGTTCTGCCGTTTGGACCTCTCGATCTCGTATCCGAGAAAATCCCAGAACGTCGCCTGGTTATACAGGTTCGTCAGGGGGTCGCGCGTCGGAACAAGCCCGGCCTTCTCCGCGTGGGCGGCGATGGATTTCAGCGCAAGAACGGCGACGATGACGGGAACGGAGGAAAGCGTGATCAGCAGTATGGTGATGACGTTTTTTTCCCGCGAGACGCCGGGCACGAACACTGCCAGGCCGACGGCGAGCCCAATCAGGGAGAGGCACAGGAACGGCAAACTTACGATTATAATAGTTTTCAGATTTTTCATAATCCGGGGCGCTGCACTCTTGGAGTGATTAGGATATGAAAAGGCACTATAGAGGAATCATAGCGTATCTTTCGAAAATGTAAAGGACGTTTTTAGTGAAAAAAGGGGATGAGAACCATGAAAATAGTGAGGAACCTATTGACTGCTTCGGTCTGCCTCGTCATTGCTCTGATCCTGCAGGCCTGTGTCTCGGGCACTCGGTTAATAACGAAACCGGCCGATTCGTCGGAGGTGCAGGGGACCTATACGCTGCTGCTCTATGGATGCCGGTATGCCGACGACCTGGAGAACATGGCCATCCTTGTTCAAGAGGGCGGCCCCTATCCCGTCGAAATCTACGCGCCGGATTTCATGTACAGGGTAAAAAAAGGCCTCACGGCGCCGCAGGCGCTGGACGAGGCGGAAAAATTCATCGCGTGCAGCTTTCACAACCTCTGGACGTCGACGCTTCGCAAGGTCTCCGATGAGGCCGGCAGGACCATAGGTTACGAAGTAAAGCCGCTGTATGTGCCCTGGGAGATCGGGGTCCCTGAAGTGCTCCTGTCCTCGTACTCCTTGAAAGACGGCAAGGTGACCGTATACATCGTTCTGGACCCCTTGGTGGAAAAACGCAAAAACACGGGCGACGGCCAGCGCGATGATTCTTCGGGCATGTAGAAGCCCGCGTGGCAGCGCAATCGCGGGAAGGGGAGGAGATTGTTCAGCATGGCACCAGTGAGCGCAGGCCTCCTGCTCTACCGCTGGAGAGGAGAAATTCTTGAGGTCTTTCTCGTGCACCCTGGCGGGCCCCTCTGGGCGCGGAAAGACCTCGGCGTGTGGTCCATACCCAAGGGCCTGGTGGATCAGGATGAGGACCCGCTCGATGCCGCCAAACGCGAATTTCACGAGGAAACAGGTTTCACGGCCTCGGGAGAGTTCATTCCCTTGACGCCCGTGAAGCTCAAGAGCGGCAAAGTGGTGCAGGCCTGGACAGTAGAAGTTGACTGCGACGCGGCAGCGGCCCGAAGCAACACCTTCTCGATGGAATGGCCCCCGCGCTCCGGCATCCGGCGGGAATTTCCGGAAGTGGACCGCGCGGCATGGTTTGCTATCGAGGAAGCGAAGACAAAAATTGCCCAGGGGCAGGCGGCACTTTTGGAAGAACTGCAGAAGACGCTGCAAAAAAGGACGCGCTGATAATACAAGCGTGACCGTGAAGGGAACTCCCCCGGTTTTTTCTCTCCGCGTGGTTACGCTACTTTTCGCAGGCTCCGCAAATCCGCTTCGCCGCCGCCGGTAAGCTTGTGCGCGCGGATCCATTCCACGAGCAATTCGACGATCTTGTCCGGATCATCCTCCTGCAGGTAGTGCCGCCCGGTACCGAACTCCTTCACCTCGAGCTGGGGCAGCCTCGCCTTGAGCGCGGTAAGATGGTACTCGG
>JBGOTO010000139.1:0-5793 GCA_041476485.1 Nitrospirota bacterium | reverse complement strand
CTTGAAGTACGGCGGGTTCCTCAGGATGATGGGGACCCGTTCCAGGTCCTCTTCATGGATTTCCTTCTCGACTACAACGACGCCTTCGCCGAAGGACGGACCCAGCCTTTTCCTGACCAAGTCCACGTCGTTCGCGGCCACCCAGCCGTTTATGAAAAAACACATCCGCGTCTCGAAGGTTGCGGCGGTCGCGGAGAGCAACGACAGCCGGTCGTCAATCCACTCCCGCACGCACCGGTAGATCGGGGTCCACCGTTGCGCAAACAGGGAACGTTCCAGATCGGTCCTTTCGATGTCCAGGGACACCTCGGCAAATCTTTTTTTTACGTAGGCGACTTTTTCCGGAAAGTTGAGCCCTTCGAAGGAAGCAGGAAACACGAGTTCGGGCACCTGCTCGTCGCTCAAGGCCTTTTTGACCTTGCCCGAAAGGCCCTTCTCCACGGTGATGAGCCCGACCAGCGTGCCGTCATCCGCGGTCTCCGTCAGAAGATCGAACTTCCAATCCGTAATTTGGGAGAGCGCCTCCCGCAGGCGGCCCGCCATCTCCGGCTCCCGGATGGTAAGCCCGATGAAGTCGATATCAGGCGTTTCCGCCGCGCTCCCCACGAGGGACGCAAGCGTGCCGAAAAATGCCGTGTATCGGCCGAGTTCCGTCCGCTCCTTCTGCAGCGCGTCCCGCCGTTCGGATAATTCCCTGGCAACAACGGTGTGCCGCTCGATGGTCTTTGCAATAGTGTCGATGATGGCGCGGGGATGCAGATAGCATGTTCGCATCGGCAGGCCCGGAACATAGGAAATGAAAGCCTCGATCTTTTTACGCAGGTCATCGAGAAACAGCCGCTCGAACAGGGTCTCTTTGTCGAGCACGAACGTACGAATGTCGTCTTCGTGGCCCTCTTCGACGAACCCCGCCGTTACCGGCTCGATCTGAAAAATGCCGAGGTCCCGGAGCGCCGCAAGCGCCTCCTGCAGCAGGCCCTTTGCTCCTACGATCTCGATCTTTGACATCCGTACTATCATGGCATCATCCCGGCAGAATGCCGTTACTCTGTCTTTCGACGATCCTGGACAAGGTCTCGTCGTTCAGTGTAGTCATGATCGCGATCTTTTGCGCGGCCTGCTCCGTGATGCGGGAGGCTTTGAGCCCGGCTTCCCGTTTTGCATCTTCTCCGGACCGGTTCAGCGATTCCGTGATTTTCTCTTCTTCCCGCCTGATTTCCTCCTCGGACTCCTTTTTTATCCCTTCGAGCCATGCAAGAGACTTGGTCTTCTCAAGCTCGAGACATTTCTGAATTTCCTTTTCTGTTTCAATGACCTTCTTTAACACATCTTCTTCCATGATTCCATTTTAGCAAAGAAATGCGCTCCAGGCCGACTTTTTGAGCGGTAAATTTCATCGATGATTGGGCGCGCGCGAAGGGGTTGAGGCCATCGCTTGACGGCACCCTTTTTCTTTGCTAGAGTAAAATCATGATACGCTCCCTCCTTTTTCTTTCACTCATGAGCATCGTGTTCTCGTCCGCTTCATTTGCAAAAGAGGATTGCTATTCCTGTCACGGGCAGAAGGGCATGCCCGGATTCGTCGACAAAAAAGCCTTCGAAGAATCCGTACACGTTGGTTTTTCCTGCGCCGACTGTCATCTCGCTGTCGCTCCGTACCCTCACGGCAAGGTCGCAAAAGTCAACTGCGGCATCTGCCACTTCCTCGGCAGGGAAGGCGCACCAAAAGAAAAGGCCCGGGAATACAAGCTGAGCGTGCACGGCAAGGCATCGGCAGCGGGGAATGTCGCGGCGCCGAGCTGCCGGACCTGCCACGGAGCTCATTCCATCTACCGCGCCGGGGACAGCCGGTCAACGACCTGGAGAGACAACATCCCCGTGCTCTGTTCACCGTGTCATGCACGGGAGTTCCAAGACTACAAAAAGAGCGTTCACGGGGCGGAGTTTCTCGGGAAGCGGAATGCCGGCGCACCCACGTGCTTCGACTGTCACCTGGAGCATCTCATCCCGCCGACGAAGGACGCAGAGTGGATGCTGTCCCTGATCAGGCAGTGCGGCAACTGTCATCAGGAACAGATGACCACGTACCGGAAAACCTACCACGGCAAAGTGACTCGGCTCGGTTACACCACGATGGCGAAATGCTCCGACTGCCACGGGTCGCACACTATCGCGCGGCTCACGGACACTGCCTCACTGCTTTCGGAACAGAACATTTTGGCCACCTGCAGGAAGTGTCATCCCCATGCGACAACGGGCTTTGCCAAATTCTACGCCCATCCCGATGAAACCAACCGGGCAAAATATCCTCTCATGTATTACACCTATCTTTTCATGACAGCGCTCCTCATCGGAGTATTTGCGTTCTTCTTCACCCACACGTTCCTGTGGGCCTACCGCTCGCTGAAGGAGCGGATGCAAAAGAAAGGGGAATGACGTGGCCGAGTTCAGGCGTTTTAACGCCTATCACCGGATACTCCACATGGTCATGGCCGTCAGCTTTATCGGCCTCGTTGCGTCTGGCATGCCGATCAAATATGCCGAAGCCCCCTGGGCCGCGTGGATGATGAAGCTCCAGGGAGGATACCAGGGCGCCGCGCTCATTCACCGGATCTGCGCCGTCATTACCTTCGGGTATTTCGCCGCCCATATCTTCTACGTTCTCTATGATATCGTCATCGTCAGAAAATTGAAGTTCAATCTCCTGGGACCGGATTCCCTGGTGCCCTGGATCAAGGACCTCGAGAACATTATGAATAACGTAAAGTGGTTCCTGGGCAGGGGACCGCGGCCGGAGTTCGACCGCTTTACGTATTGGGAAAAATTTGATTACTGGGCCGTGTTCTGGGGCGTGGGCATGATCGGCGTGTCCGGTCTCTTCCTTTGGTTCCCGGAGTTGTTGGGACGCTTCTTCCCCGGCTGGGCGTTCAACATTGCGACCGTCATCCACAGCGATGAGGCGCTGCTCGCGGCCGGCTTCATCTTCACCATCCACTACTTCAACACGCATTTGAGGCCTGAGAAATTCCCCATGGACCTCGTCATGTTTACCGGGACGCTTACCCTTCACGAGCTCCAGCGCGACCGGCCCCTCGAGTATCAGCGCCTTGTTGAAGAGAAAAAACTGGAACAGTCCATGACCGTCCCCCAGGCGGCCTGGATCACCGATGCAGGCATCCTTTTCGGCTTCGTTCTCATAGCGGCCGGGTTTCTTTTGCTCGGCCTGATCCTGCTGGGACAGTTCGTGTATTGACGGGTCCGGAGAGAGGAGAGCGCTTCTCATAAAATCTGTTTCTCCGGGCAAGGCGGTAATCATGGACAAAGTCGGCGTGCTGTGCGACAAAGACAAGGCCATGCTGGATGAATTCAGCAAGCGTGTGCTTCAGCGCATAAGCGGCCGGACGCTTTTCCTGCACCTTCGGTTCATCACCGACTACCTGGAAGCCAATGTCCGGAAAGAAGCCGAGAAGGACCGGGTCGTCATTACGCACGCGGCGGCCGCATTCCCGTCCTGTGCGGGTGATGAGGCCCTCGTTGTAGACACCCTTTTCGAAGAGACAAAGACCGTCGATGCCGCGTTCGTGAAAACGCTTTTTATCCCTTCCATCGCCATCACGGTCCTCTATGAAGACATCGCAGACATCAGGAAAAAGCGGATACGGCTCCTGTTGGAGGCCGTCTACGGTCTTCTCGCGCAGTGGGGGGACGCAGCGTCTTTCGAGGAATGCGTCCGAAAAGCATATTCAAAACAGCGGTTCAAGGAGGACCTCAGCGAGATGCTTCATCTTTACAGCCTGGAAATCAGGAACCTGAATAACTCGATCAAATTCCTCCCCCCGTTCAAGGGGGCCGTGAATTTTTTTGCCGACGCGCTCTTTGACGCCATGCAGGGGGCATCAACAGACCTGGTGCGGGACTGCGGAAAAAAAATCTTTGGAGGAGACGGTCCCCATGCCTAAACCGGACCTCATTCTTCTTCATCCGCCGAGCGTCTTCAAGTTCAGGGAGTTGCCCCATTTCTTCGGCCCCGTGAGCGACGTGGTTCCTGCGTCCTCCGTCTTCGAGATCTACCCCATCGGATTTCTGACGATATCCGAATATCTCAATCGGCACGATATCTCCGTCAGGATAATCAACCTGGCCCTCAAAATGCTGCGCGATCCCGCATTCGACCCCGAGCGCTTCGTCGCCCGGCTGGATGCGGACGCCTTCGGCATCGACCTGCACTGGCTCCTTCACGTCGACGGGAGCCTGAGCCTCGCGGAACTCGTGAAGAAACACCACCCCCGGAAACCGGTCATCCTCGGGGGGCTGAGCGCCACGTATTTTTACGAAGAGCTCATGCGGGACTACCCTTTTGTCGATTTCATCATGTGCGGCGATGCTACGGAAGAGCCCCTGCGCCTGCTCATGAAGGCAATCAAGGCAGGCAGCGGCTATGAAAGCGTGCCGAACCTGGTCTGGCGGGACCGGGACGGACGGATGAAAGTGAATGAACGGTCGTTCAGGCCGGAGACCATGGATTACATCGACTTCGATTATCTCCATCTCCTCAAGATGGCGATCAAGTACCGCGATCCGTCGGGCTACTTTCCCTTCAAGTACTGGTCCAGCTACCCCGTTACCGCGGTTTTCACCTGCCGGGGATGCAACCACAACTGCGGCATCTGCGGCGGTTCCCGGTCCGCGTTCCGGAAGATTTGCATGCGGCAGCACGCCTACTTCCGGTCGCCGGAACTGCTCGCTGAAGACGTCCGCAGGATTTCGGAGTACACCGGCGCGCCCGTGATCGTGCTGGGCGACCTGCTTCAGGGCGGCAGGGAACACAGCGATCGGTTTCTGAATGCCATGCAAAAAAATCGCATCAAGAATGAGATCTGCTTTGAATTCTACAGCCCGCCTCCCGCTGATTTTCTCAAAAAGCTCGCGGATTCGGTCGAGACTTTCAATGTCGAAATTTCTCCGGAATCTCATGATATCAACGTCAGAAAGACGTTCGGGAAGGGCTATGACAACGCCGCGCTCGAAAGCATGATCGACACGCTCATGAACGTCGGGTGCAAACGGATCGATGTGTTCTTCATGGTCGGCCTCCCTCGGCAAGACTATGCCTCGGTCATGGACACCGTGAAGTACTGCGGCGGGCTCCTGGCGAGATACGACGGCAAAGGGGCGGGCGGCAGGGTCCTTCCCCTGATCGCGCCTCTCGCGCCGTTCATCGACCCGGGCAGCGTTATTTTCGAGGACCCGGAGAAATACGGCTACCGTCTTTTCTTCAGGACCTTGAAAGAACATCGCCAGGCCATGCTCATGCCGAGCTGGAAATACGCCCTGAACTATGAAACGAAATGGATGACGCGGGACGAAATCGTAAAAGCAACGTACGACGGTGCGCTCGCGCTCCTGGACCTCAAAGAACGCTACCACGCCATCGGGAAGGACAACGCGGAAAAAGTACGGGAACATCTCCAGCGCGCAATACGCGTGAATGAGAAGATAACCGATCCGGGGAACGTGGACAACGCCCTGCGGGAGGAGATCCTGGGCCTCAACACCCTGGATTCCGTATGCGGCAAACACGAGCTCGACTGGAGCATCAAGGGATGGAAGCTGCGAGTATGGAATATCCTAAGGCTTCTTTTGATGCGGTCAATACGCAGACCGCGCCCGCGTGCCCATCCGCAGATCGGAAAACAGAAGATCGCGCATCCGGCCCCCTGACGCCCGCGGGAAACCGCCGGAGGCATGCGCGCTCTGCCGGCCGCGGCTACAGCGAAAGGCCATCTACGATCT
>JBGOTO010000138.1:0-5800 GCA_041476485.1 Nitrospirota bacterium | reverse complement strand
GAGCAGCGCTTCTTCCGCCTGCTTGCGTGCGGTGTTGTCGGTGCCAATCAACAGATAGCCGATGATGGCATTTTGGGCATCTCGCAGCGCCGTCACCGACACCACCGCCGGGAACCGGCTGCCATCCTTGCGGATATAGGTCAGGTCATAGATATCCTCAATGCCGCGCGAAGCCTTGAACACCAATGCCTCGAAGCCAGGCGTAATCGGGGTCCCGAGCTCGACGCTAAGCGCTTTGGCGCGCGCAATCAATTCCTGAGGATCGGAAATATCCGCCGGGGTGATCTTGTTCAACACATCGGCGGCCGTGTAGCCCAGCATCCGCTCGGCGCCCACGTTGAAGATCTGGATGACTCCCTTCGCGTCAGTGGCGATACTCGAGAAGTTGGCGCTGTTGAAAATTGCCCTCTGCAGGGCCCCGGTTTTAAGCAAGGCCTCCTGGCGGCGGACCTCGGTGATCCCTTCCGCCGTGCCTGCCGCGGGGTTGAGAATGACGGAATGATGGTCTTTCGCTGACATGCTATACCTTCACCTTCGCCCCCAAACTACTTCCTGTTTTTTTTCATACTAGCATTGTTTTCTTTTTTTGTCGTCTCGGTTTCCTGACGGCTGATGCCAAGGTTTTTCCGGCAACACTCAATTGAATATTTATATTATAGCATCGCATCGATTATTTTAGGGCGCAAACGAGCAGAAGCAGCCAAAAAACGGAAATAGGAAATGGACAGCCTTCCCAACGCAATGATATGGAAGGACCGTATGGACCTATAGGGGGTGACCCTATAAGTAGTTCAGGAGAGATTAAAGGGGGTTTTTGTGCAGAACGGCGGAATCGGTGCCAAGCCGGAGCAGGTCGAGCATCCGGACGATGGACTCGTCGTGGAGCTCGCGGATAAGGTCCTTGTCCACGCCGCGTTTCCTCTTTTTGTTCAGGAAGGAAAGGAAGACGACGCTCTTGTAGATCCGCTTGTTGGTCTTGAAGGAAAAGATGTAGCGGTCGAGCGAGTTTTCGAGCAGCAGATCGCTCCTCTTCCGCACCGCTTTACTGATCATGATGCTCTGGAGCCAGTAGATCTTGTCGATGAGGCTGTCGGCCTTCAACTCCACCCAGGTATGCCCCATGTTCCCCTTTTCGTCCGTGAGGGCCTCGTGCGCCACGGTGTCCGCGGCAAGATGGCCCAAATACCCGTAGGCGAACGCCCGTTCCGGCCAGGTTTTTGCCTGGTCCAGAAGTTTGAGACCGACGTCCCAGGAGTGAGAGGTCTTGTCGTCGGGGAGATACTTTTTGCCGAGGATGATGTCGGCCATGAGATTGCCGTAGAGAAAGTCCTGCTTGTGTTTCCGCAGAAGCGCGAGGATCCCGGCGGGGATCAGCGACGTATAGGTGAGGAGTTCATTGCCGAGGTACATATGGGTCAGCGGACCCCATGCGAAGGCAAAGGACGGGACCAGTATGAATCCGGCTGCAAGGAAGACAAAGAACATAATGACTTTCTACCAAACGACACTACGAGGAAAAACAGTGAAACAGTGAACACATGTTAACTCTTCCGGGGGCGCAGCGTCAATACTTATTTGCTTGGGCCGGCGACTAGCCGCACCCGGCACAGGAGGAGGAAGAACAGCCGCCGCAGCCGGAACCGGCGCTCGAAGTGTCCGCCGGGGACCCGCTTGAGGACCTCCCCATGCCGAAACGCGATAGGAGTTTTTCCGTTTTCTTCGATCCGCACTGACTGCAAGCGACCTCGGGGTTCGCCCCGAACACGAGCTTCTCGAAATCAGCGTTGCAGGCGTTGCAATGATATTCGTAAATAGGCATAATGCTCCTTTTCGGTCAAGCCGAAAAGAGAAATTCCCCCACTACTTCTTCTCCAGTTTTTTCCAGTCCGCCAGGAACTTTTCGATCCCGATGTCCGTGAGCGGGTGTTTCACCAGCTGGTCGATCACACCGAAGGGGATCGTGGCAATGTGCGCGCCGGCCAGGGCCGCGTCCACCACGTGAATCGGGTTTCGCACGCTCGCAACAATGACCTCGGTCGGGTAACCGTAATTGTCGTAGATCGCCACGATCTGGCGCACGAGGTCCATGCCGTAGTGGCTGATGTCGTCGAGCCTTCCGACGAAGGGGCTCACGTAGGCCGCGCCCACCTTTGCCGCGAGCAGCGCCTGGCTGGGGGAGAACACCAGGGTCATGTTCACCTTGATGCCTTGCTCCGCGAGGATCTTCGTGGCTTTCAGTCCCTCTTTGGTCATCGGGAACTTCACGACGACGTTCTTGTGGATCTTGGCGAGCTCGACGCCCTCTGCCACCATCTTGTCCGCTTCGAGGCTCACGGCCTCGGCGCTGACGGGCCCGTCCACGATGGAGCAGATCTCGGCGATCACCTGTTTGAAATCCCTTCCCTCTTTTGCAACGAGCGAGGGGTTGGTGGTCACGCCGTCAACCACCCCGAGGCTCGCCGCCTCGCGTATTTCCTTCACGTTGGCCGTATCGATAAAAAATTTCATCTATTTTCCTTTCTTCACGAGTATGGTCTTTTTCGTTTTTTTACTCTCTACTTTTCTTATTTTCCTACCCTCGTACCTTCTTGCCTTCTCTGATTCCGCATTCCGCATTCCGCTTGCGCCCAGCGGTTACGAGTGCTTGCGCGAGTGCAGGGTGAAATCCGCATTGGCTGCTCACGGCAGTATCGTCACCGGCGTGCCCACGGACACGACGCTGAAGATCTCATCGATGTCCTTGTTGTTCAGGGCGACGCATCCATCGGTCCAGTTCGCGGAGAGGAGGTCCTGCGGCGCAAGCCGTCCGTCGAGGGTCCTGCCGTGGATGCCGACGGCCCCGCCGAGCCGCGTGTCCCACGGAGGCGGCTGGCGCCCATCAATCGCCTTTTTAATCGACAGGTATTCTCCGGCTGATATCAAGTTGTATTGCAGGCCGTACTCCGCCTGTTTCAATCCAGGGTAGCTTAGGCCCATAAACTTGTAGAACCGCTTGCTGTGGTTCATGGTGCAGATATAGAAATCCCCCTCGGGCGTCCGCTTGTCGCCGCTCATGCGCTTGTCGCCGTCCCCGTATCCCCGGCCGAATACCGCGTGATAGGTCTTGACAGGCCTGTCTCCCTTGTAGAGGGTCAGCGTATAGTTCGACTTCCCGATGACGACCTTGAGCTCTCCGGCGATTAACGAGAGGGAGGACGCAAATGTGGCTGTTTTATCCGCCCGCACTTCCGGCGCCGGGGAGAGCACACTCAAGAGCGCGAGAGAAGCGAAGAGCCTGAGAGATACTATGATATTTTTTTGCATCCGTGCCATTCCGAATATCCACGCGTAAGCGTGCTCACGCGTGGTTCTTTTCTTCATGCTGCCGCGCGCAGGCCTCGCTGCAAAAGAAGCTGAGTTTGCCTTTGATGCGCCGGGCAACAGCGCGGTCCTTCACCACATAGGTATGACACTCGGGGTCCTGCACCATCTCGTCGCCCGGAAGCCTGTTGGGCCGCTCGTCTTTGCCGTAAGCGCTGATTGCGGAGCGAATTACGATCTTGACTGCATAATACACCACGAGGATGAAAATAAAAATAAGAATGCTTCGTATCATCAGCTTTCGCTTCTCTTAATGCCTGAAGTGCCGCATTCCGGAGAACACCATGGCGATGTCGTGTTCGTTCGCGGCCTTGATAACCTCTTCGTCCTTGAGCGACCCACCGGGCTGGATCACGGCCGTTACGCCGGCCTTCGCCGCCTCGTCCAGCCCGTCGCGGAAGGGGAAGAAGGCGTCCGACGCGAGCACGGTCCCCTTGAGCGGGAATTGGGCCTTCATCACCGCGAGGCGCACCGAATCGAGACGGCTCATCTGTCCCGCGCCGATGCCGATGGTCCGGTCCTTCGTCGTGAACACGATGGCGTTGGACTTTACGTGTTTGCACACCTTCCAGGCGAAAGCGAGGCCCTTGTATTCGTCGTCCGTCGGCTTCCGCTTGGTCGCCACCGCGAGCTTCCCGACGTCGGCTATCCTGCCGAGGTCGCGGTCCTGGTAGATGAGGCCGCCGACGATTCTTTTGAGGTCCATGCCCTCCGGCGTTCCCGCGATCTTCGGGCCAATATCGAGGAGCCGCAGGTCTTTTTTCCTTTTCAGTTCTTCGAGCGCGTCCGGAGCGAACTCGGGCGCCGCCACCACTTCCACGAACGTCGCGGCGATTTCTTTCGCGGTCTCGAAATCGACCATACGATTGAAGGCGATCACGCCGCCGAAGGCCGCGACCGGATCGCAATCGCGCGCCTTGCGGTATGCGTCGGCAAGCGAAGAGGCCGTGGCCACTCCGCAGGGATTGTTGTGCTTCACGATCACGGCGCAGGTCTCCTCGTATTCCTTTGCGAGCTCCAGCGCGCTGTTCGCGTCGAGAAAGTTATTGAAGGACATCTCCTTGCCCTGGAGCTGCCGCGCGTTGGCCACGGACGGCTCCGTGCGGCCGAATTCGCGGTAAAAGGCCCCCTGCTGGTGCGGGTTCTCGCCATAGCGCAGGTTCTGCACCTTTTCGAATTGGAGCGTAAGGATATTCGGGAAGCGGGTCTTCTCAGCCTCGGGCACCTGCTTGTCGAGCCAGGCAGAGATGGCGCTGTCGTAGCGCGCGGTATGCAGAAAGACCGTCCGGCAGAGTTCGAAGCGGGTCTTTGCCGAGACCTCGCCGTGTTTTTGTATTTCCTCCAGCACGCGGCCGTAGTCACGGGGGGCAACCACGACAGCGACGTCGGTGTAGTTCTTGGCGGCGGAGCGCAGCATGGTCGGTCCGCCGATGTCGATGTTTTCGATAGCCTCTTCGAGCGCGCACCCGGGCTTGGCCACGGTCTGCTCGAACGGGTAGAGGTTCACCACCACGAGGTCGATGGGCTGGATGCCGTGTTGCTGCATTTGCTTTACATGTTCGGGATTGGTGCGCCTGCCGAGGATCCCGCCGTGGACCTTGGGGTGCAGGGTCTTAACCCTGCCGTCGAGCATCTCGGGAAAGCCCGTGAATTCCGACACGTCCTTCACCTTGACGCCGCCGTCCCGCAGGAGCTTGGCAGTGCCGCCTGTCGAGAGAATTTCAATGCCGAGCTTGTCAAGCTGCTTGGCAAAATCGAGAATGCCGTGTTTGTCCGAAACACTGATGAGCGCGCGCTTCACTTTGGTCACCGTTGGTCCTCCCGGGGGAACGTTTGTCGTCAGGCAGGTGAAATATTAACCGGAAAAGGAGGGAATGTCAATTAATAGATTGATTCGGGAAGCCCTTCTGCTGCTGTTATTCGTTCTCTACCGCAACATGGTCCTTGGTTTTGCGCGCTTCAGCTGTAGTTTCCGGTCTTTCTCAGCCACCTCCTCCGGCGAGCATATTTCAATCTCGTGATAGCCGAGCAGTCTATTTCTGCGACGTTTTCACCCTTTCTCCTTCAGCTTCAGAAGCTTGTTTTCCAATTCAAGGAGCAGCCCGCAGTATCGCGCCGTCGCCTTTTCGACAATCTCATCCGCCACCTTCTGATTATAGGTATGCGATATCTGGTTCCTGCTCTGGATCATCTCCATCCACCCGTCGCCGTCGGCAACCAGTCCTCTTTGATACGCCTCACGGATCGCGTCACGGGCCCCCATGAGCGAAGTCGTGCCCTGGTACTCAAAATAATCCTTCATCACGTTCCATGCCAACTCGTAAGTGAATTCAAACGTCTTGATGTCTATTGAAGGTTTTTTTGCTTCGAGAAAGAACTTGCGCGTGCCGCCGATGCGGAAGCAATAATCCGGGGCCTTGGTGTCCGCGCCGACCTTGAT
>JBGOTO010000137.1:0-5820 GCA_041476485.1 Nitrospirota bacterium | reverse complement strand
GCCATTAGCACCCTTAACTATGCTAACCGGGTTTAATGCTGCGGGCAAATCAACCGCGCTTCAGGGGCTGTTGCTCCTGTCACAGGCGTTGAGAGCAGACAATCATTCATTGGAGTTGCCGTTGAATGGTCCGCTAGCTAGTTTAGGTACGCCCGGAGAAGTTCTGGATTCCAGAAAAGGTGATGTGATTTTTGGAATAGAAGATGATAAAACTGGGATTGAATGGGCAGCGCGAGCGGAAGATCGAGCAAAAGGAATTTCAATGCAGATTGTTAAAATCGTGATTAAGGACAAAGAAGGTAAGAAGGAATATGATAGTTTTAAACGCCTAGAAATGCTACTGCCGATAGGTGCCGTCGAAGATGCGAGTCAATTGGTTGAACGGTTGCGCAAAATAATATTTCTTAGCGCGGTAAGAATGGGAACGGCCGATGTGTACCCTTCACCGGACGGTCCATCACCTGTGAATGCCGATGTTGGAACGCAGGGTCAATTTGCACCCTGGTGGTTTCAGGATAGAATCGACGGAAGAATTGATGAAGCACTATGTCACCCCACGCAGAGTGAAGCTTCATCTTTGCGCCGCCAATTTAATGCATGGGCAAGCGATCTTTTTCCTGACGCTGAGGGAAATGCTGTGCAAATAGAGAAGACGAATCTCATTCGCCTTGAACTGCGGATAGGGGATAAAGGCGATTACCGTCGTCCGTCTAACATAGGCTATGGTTTGACCTATGCTTTTCCCATTATAGTGGCCGGCCTTCTCGCAGAAACGAACCAAATTTTAATAATTGACAGCCCGGAAGCTCATTTGCATCCCTTAGGGCAATCACAAATGGGGCGCTTTTTGGCGCGGGTTGCGGCAGCTGGAGCACAAGTGATTATCGAAACGCATAGCGATCATGTGCTGAATGGCATTCGGTTGGCTGTCCGGGATCAGACTATTGCACCGGATAAAGTAGCTGTGCATTTTTTCAATCACGCCAATCAGGTTAAGGAGAATGTCGCTCGTGTAGTTTCACCTTTAATTGATAAATCAGGGAACCTCAGCGAGTGGCCAGCGGGTTTTTTTGATCAATCGGAAAAAGATTTGGCGCGGCTCGCGGGGTGGGATTAATGGAGTGGCACATCAATGATTTGTCTCTATCTGGACAATATGCAGATCCTCATGCATTCAGGGCAGCGTTAGTGCCTCTTCTTCAACTCAGAATCCGTGATCCGCTGCTCCGAGGCTGCTTTTATTGCTCGCGTACGCTGCATGCATGTCAGGTGACGGCAATACATGACCTTAAAAGTGCCGTTTATGCCACAAGAGATAGAACTTATATCAGATTAGCCCTTGAGTGGTCGTCAAGCGCAGGTCCGTTCTGGGATGATGAGCGTCAACCAAACGATGATGACTATTTCCAATATCAAGATACTGACGTTACCGATCAAGGGCTTGGCGAAGCAGCACGCAGGATATTAGTTGGAAACGAGGCAAACACTTACAGCTTTGAACTATCTGGCTTTGCGACCAGTCCTTTAGCTGTTCAACACGGGCTCGTAGAAGAACCACTTGGATTTATCGATGTGGTTAACCACTGGACAATTGCACAGTTAGAAGCAGCGCTTGCGACTTGCCGTGTAATAAATAACTGGAATGATGTTCAAGTCGAAATAAATCGCCGTTTTGGCCAACTTATTATAGCTGCAAACGTTATGGATGACCTTATCTCAACGCCTTTCAGTAAGTATCTGGCCAGCCGGATATTTATATTGCTTGATGTACTAAACAATCTTGTTATTGAAAGCGATGTAAATGGTCAACTGTCACATGCCGGTATAGCTTTGCGTGAAAACTATTTTGTGGGGGAGAAAGCATTGTTCACCGATGAATCCGAAAGTAATAAGGTGAAATTTAGGTACGAGATGACATTCGCTGACCCCCGAGACGCAAACCAAAAAATATTTTGTCCATTTCATGGAAAAATAAAGTCACCGCAACTCCGCATTCATTTTGAATGGCCACGTCCGAGAGGACAGCGAGAAATAAAAGTTGTCTATATTGGCCCTAAGATCACAAAAGGGTAAATTAGCACATCTAAAAGTTTAGCGAGAGCTCAAGTATGCAGGTCTTTAATATTGCTATTTAGCATATCTCGTTGTCCATGCTTGTAAAATAGTTTGTATAAGAAAACTCAGTTCACTAATCAAAAAGGCGGCCTTTCGGCCGCCTTTTCAGCTTACGGTATGACCTTGTTCAGGGGATATTCCACGATCCCCGAGGCTCCACGGCGCTTGAGCCGGGGGATGAGGTTCCGGGCCAGTTTTTCGTCGAGGATAACCTCGAGGCTCACCCATTCCGGGTCCGTCTGGTGCGAGATCGTAGGCGCGTGCATTGACGGGAGCAGGCCGCAGATTTCCTTGAGGTTCGCCTTGGGAGCGTTCATTTTGAGGCCGACCTTTTCCTCGGCCGCGAGCGCGCCCTGGAGCAGCATGGTCATGTTCTCGATCTTTTTCTTTTTCCAGGGGTCTTTCCACGCCTTCTTGTTCGCGATGATCCGCGTGGTGGACTCGAGCATCACCTCGACGATCCTGAGCTTGTTCGCCTTGAGCGAGCTGCCCGTTTCCGTCAGCTCGACGATGGCGTCGGCAAGCCGGGGAGGCTTTACCTCGGTTGCTCCCCAGGAGAACTCGACATTCGCGGTAATGCCATTTGACTTCAAATACCGTTTGGTATAGCCCACAAGCTCCGTGGCAATGTGCTTCCCCTTGAGGTCCTTGAGCGTCTTGATCGGGGAATCCTCGGGCACGGCCACGACCCAGCGCACGGGATTGAGCCCGCCCTTGGCATACCGGAGTTCCGCTATTTCCACCACGTCCGCGTTCTGCTCCAGGATCCAATCTTTGCCCGTCAAGCCGACGTCGAAGATGCCGTTGTCGACATATCGCGCCATCTCCTGCGCCCGCACCATGATGCACTCGATGTCCGGATCGTCTATCGACGGGTAATAGCTCCGCGAGCCGACCTGCACGCGGTATCCCGCCTTGCCGAAGAGTTTGAAGGTCGCCTCTTGCAGGCTCCCCTTGGGCAGGCCGAGCTTGAGTTTCTGGTTGCCGGCTTCTGCTTTTGCATAAGATTTTTTTGGCATGAGGTCTCCTTAATCCGAAAATCCGCTTTGACAGGACACCAGGATAAAATCAAATGCATTTTAACGTATCCTGTTAATCCCGTCAAAAATTTTTTAGGTTTTTTTCGCCATCCTTACTTTGATCGTGTTCCCGTGCGCTTCCAGCCCTTCCACGTCCGCTATCTGCATCACGGCCTCGCCCACCTTGTCCAGCCCCTCCCTTGTATAAAAGATCAGGCTCGATTTCTTCATGAAGCTGTCCGTGGACAGGGGGGAGAAGAACCGTGCAGTGCCCCCGGTGGGGAGGACGTGGTTCGGGCCGGCGATGTAGTCCCCCACGGATTCCGGCGAGTAGTGGCCGAGAAAGATCGCCCCGGCGTTCTTGATCAGCGCAAGGAGCTCGAAAGGCTTTTCGACGGCCAGTTCCAGGTGCTCGGGCGCGACGGCGTTCGAGACATCAGCGGCCTCGTGCAGGTCCCGTGTAATCACAATGGCGCCGAACCGGTCTATGGCTTTTCGGGCGATTTCTTTTCTCACCAGAGTCGCGAGCTGCCTTTCAACCTCGGCGTCCACCTTGTCCGCGAGTTCCCGCGAGTCCGTGACCAGGAGGGACGACGCGAGTTCGTCGTGCTCGGCCTGCGACAGCAGGTCGGAGGCGACAAAGACGGGGTCCGCGGTTTTATCGGCGATGATTAATATTTCGCTGGGACCGGCGATCATGTCGATGTCCACCTGGCCGAAGACGTGCCGTTTGGCGGTGGCCACGTAAATGTTTCCGGGGCCCACGATTTTGTCTACCTTCGGGACCGTTGCGGTGCCGTACGCCATGGCCGCAATTGCCTGGGCGCCGCCGATCTTGTAGATTTCGTTTATCCCCGCGATGTCCGCGGCGACGAGGATATAGGGGTTCATCTTTCCGCCCGGAACAGGAGAGCACATGACGAGCTGCTCAACACCGGCCACCGTGGCGGGAATAACGTTCATGAGCACTGACGAAGGGTAGCACGCCTTCCCGCCGGGCACGTAGACGCCCGCGCACCGGATCGGCCGCGCGAGCTGGCCCAAAATAACCCCGTCCGCCTCCTGGCTGACCCAGGAACTGAGCTTCTGCTTCTCGTGAAAGGCGCGGATGTTCTTCGCAGCGAGTTTGAGCGCATCGACTTTTTTTTGATCGATGTTCGCGTAGGCCTCTTTGAGCTCCTCAGGCGACACCCTCATGTCCTTGAGCGTGAGCTTCACCTTGTCGAACTTTTCGGTGTACTCAAGAACAGCCGGATCGCCTTCCCTGCGCACACGGTCCACTATTTCCTTCACCGCCCCCGCTACTTCCTCGGTCGCGGTCTCGCCGCGGTTGATGATGCGCTTGAGCTCGGTCAGGATGTCTTTCTGTTGTGAGTCGATGATCTTCATGAAAACCCTCTTCAATTTCGAAATCAATTCACACTCTTTTAATATCCGCGCCGAGCGCGGACAACTTCTGCTCGATGTCCTCATATCCCCGGTCCAAATGGTAGATGCGGGATATCACGGTCCGACCTTCCGCCGCGAGGCCCGCGAGGATGAGCGAGGCGCTCGCGCGAAGGTCCGTAGCCATCACCGGCGCGGCCGAAAGCTTCTCCACGCCTTTCACGATGGCGCTCCGGCCCTCGGTCTGGATATCGGCGCCCATGCGTTGGAGCTCCGCAACGTGCGTGAAGCGGTTCTCGAAGATCGTCTCATTGATCACGCTCGTGCCTTCCGCCAGGCTCATCAGGCTCATGAACTGGGCCTGCATGTCCGTGGGGAACCCCGGATACTCCAGCGTTGTAACGTTCACCGGTTTGATCCTGCGCGGCCCGGTCACGCGGATCGTCCCGTCATCCGTTGTTATTTCCGCCCCGGCCTCGATGACCTTTGCGAGCACGGCCTCAAGATGGCCGGGGAAGCAATTATTGATCAGGAGCGATCCGTTGGTTATGGCCGCGGCAATGACGAACGTGCCGGTCTCGATCCTGTCCGGCATTACGGTATAGGACAGGGGCCGCAGCGTTTCGACGCCGAGAATCCTGATGATGTCCGTGCCCGCGCCCTCTATCCTCGCGCCCATTTGTATAAGGGCGTTGGCGAGGTCCACGACTTCCGGCTCGCGCGCCGCGTTCTCGAGGACGGTCTCGCCTTGCGCGAGAACGGCCGCCATCATGATGTTCTCGGTGCCGGTCACCGTTACGGTATCGAAATAGATATGCGCTCCGTGGAGTTTCTTCGCTTTCGCCAGAACGTAGCCGTGCTCGATCTCGACCCTTGCCCCGAGCTTTTCGAGGCCCATAAGGTGCAGGTTGATGGGTCGGGCGCCGATCGCGCACCCGCCGGGAAGCGACACCCGCGCCTTGCCCATGCGCGCCACGAGGGGGCCGAGCACGAGGACCGACGCGCGCATGGTCCGTACGAGCTCATAAGGCGCTTCGGGATTGTTCAGCCCCGTGGAGTCGATCAGGATGTCGCCGTCCCGCCGCTCGAAGGACACCCCCATGTTCTGCAGGATCTTTCCCAGCGTCGCCACGTCCGCCAGGCGCGGGACGTTCGAGATACGATGCTTTCCCTCGCACAGGAGCCCCGCGGCAAGGATCGGAAGCGCCGCGTTCTTCGCCCCGCTGATCGTGACCTCGCCTTTAAGCTTTTTGCCGCCGTTGATGATGATGGTTTTCATAAATTCAGACAACAGAGTTTT
>JBGOTO010000136.1:0-5892 GCA_041476485.1 Nitrospirota bacterium | reverse complement strand
CCCCGCGAATCGAGCACCTCGCGCGCATAGACATCGATAATTTCGCTCATGTTTCCCCCTTTTTAAAACACGAAGGTAAGAGGGTAAGAAGGTAGGAAGGTATGAAGGTATGAAGTCAAACAATTTTCATTCCCTTCTCACTCGTCCAACTTCTCACCTTGTGCATTCACGTTCCTAAGACGTACTTCCGTCCCGCCTCGATAAGCTCTTTTATCTTTTCCTCGGACGAAGACTCCACGTACACCCGCACGACCGGCTCCGTGCCGGAAGCGCGCATGAGCACCCAACTGTCGTCCTCGAGCATGTACTTGGTCCCGTCAGCCGTGGTCTTCTTGCCCTTGACCCGCAGGCCTCCGAGTTCGGTCAAAGGCTGACTGAGCCGAGCGGAAACCTGCGCCTGGTTTGCTTCGGTAAGGTATATATTGATCCGGTCGTCCAGAATGGTCCCCACTTCTTTATAGAGACGCTTGAGCATGTCTTTGATGGACTTCTTCTCCCGCGCAACCATTTCCGCAACGAGCAGGCACGCAAGGATGCCGTCTTTTTCGGGCACGTGGTCTTTTATGGTCATGCCCGCGCTCTCCTCGCCCCCGAAAATGATCTTGCCCTGCACGAGCAGATCGCCGATGAACTTGAAGCCGACCGCCGTTTCATATACTTCAATGCCGTGTTTTTTTGCGACCGCGTCAATGAGGTGCGAGGTGGCGATGGAACGGGCGGCCCCGCCCTTCCAGCCGCGCATCCGGCAGAGAAAATCGAGGACCAGGGCCAGGACCTGGTTGGGATTAATAAACGTGCCATCCACGTCCAAAACCCCGAAACGGTCGGCGTCACCGTCCACGGCAAGGCCGATGTCGAACTTCCCCTTTTTTATGAGACCCGATAGTTCGGCAAGGTTCGCTTCCGACGGCTCAGGGGCGTGCCCGCCGAACAGAGCGTCGCGGTTTCCGTGAATGACCGTGACCGCGCATCCTGCGTCACGCAGCGCGCTGTCGAGATAATCTCTGCCCGTGCCGTAGAGAAGGTCGACAGCGACTTTGAGCTTTGACTTCCTGATCGCATCAACGTCGATTTTTTTTCTCAGGTCGTCAAGGTACGCCTTGCGCAGATCGACCTCTTCGGCAATTCCTTTCGCCTTTGCCTCAATGAAAGAAAGCGTTGCAATAGCGTTCTTTTCCAGGAGCGCATTGGCGCGCGCTTCTATGTCCTTGGTCGTTTCCGGAAGCGCGGGGCCTCCCCAGGCGGATGAGAATTTGAGCCCGTTGTACTGCGGCGGATTATGACTCGCGGTGAAGTTGATGCCTCCCGCTGCCTTTCTCCGTATGATTTCGAAGGAAGCCGCGGGCGTGGGAACATCGCGGTTCGAAAAATAGGCATGGATCCCGTTTGCCGCAAGGACCTTGACGGCTTCCTCCGCGAAGCGCTCGGACAGAAAGCGCGTATCGTAACCCACGATCACGCCCTTGTCTTTCAATCCCTGCGAGGCAAGGTGGTCGGCGATCGCCTGCGTGACCACGCGCACCCTGCTCATGGTGAAATCATCGGCGATCACGCCTCGCCATCCTGAAGTGCCGAATTTTATTTTTTCAATCGCCATGCTTTTCAGAAAATAGCATAAACAGTTTTTCTTTGCAACTCAAAACGCCGGGAGGCACAGTAACCTCAACCTTACTCTCAATCTGCATTCTGTCATCTGCGTCCGGAAAATTTCGATGCTAATGCTTGAACGATGTTCCCGAGAGGGACTTCAACCTGTTCCTTGGTCTGCATGTTGCGAAGGATGGCTTTCCCGTTTGTTATTTCCTGTTCGCCGATGATCAGCGTGTGGCCCGCGCCGGATTTGTCCGCTTTCTTCATCTGGCTCTTGAGGCTCGCGCCGGAATAATCGGTGTCCACCCGGACGCCTGACTGTCTCAGTTCATTGATGACCGGCATGACAAGGGCAACGGCCCCGTCTCCGAGCGCTGCGATAAACACCGACGGTTTCGGAGCGAGGATTGCGCCGGTGTTCATGAGAGAGACTGCCCGCTCTACCCCGAGCGCAAAACCGATCCCGGGCGTCGCGGGGCCGCCGATCTCTTTTACGAGTCCGTCGTACCTGCCCCCTGCCGCCACGGTGTTCTGCGCGCCCAGATGCCCCATGACCAGCTCGAAGGTCGTGCGGGTGTAATAATCGAGGCCTCGCACCAGGCGGGGGTTTACCTCGAAGGGAATGCCGAGCTTCTTCAGACCGGTTTCAACGGTCTCGAAATGCAATTTACAGGGAGCGCAAAGATAATCGAGCATGACGGGGGAATCTCCGAACTTGTCGGCGTCCACCTTACAATCGAGCACCCGGAGCGGATTGGTCTCGTATCGCCGCTGGCAATCCGAGCACAAGGCCGGGAGTTTCGCTTTCAGGTACGTCTTAAGCGCGTCACGGTATGCTCCCCGGCACTCGCCGTCGCCGAGAGAATTGATCTGAAGGCCCAGGCCCACGATGCCGAGCCGGGCGAAAAGGCTGTGAAGCATTGCCAGGACTTCGATGTCCACGTGCGGGTGGTCGGTCCCGAGCGCCTCGACGCCGATCTGGTAGAACTGGCGGTATCGCCCCTTCTGCGGACGCTCGTGGCGGAACATGGGCCCCGAATAAAAGAGTTTCGTGAGCGCGCGGTCGGCGTACATCGTGTGTTCGACGAATGCGCGCACCACCCCGGCGGTGCCTTCGGGCCGGAGCGTGATCTTCCTGTGGTCCCGGTCTTCGAAAGTATACATCTCTTTCTCGACGATGTCCGTCGAGGCCCCTATGCTCCGCGCAAAGAGTTCAGTGTACTCGAAAATCGGAACGCGGATTTCCGAAAACCCATAGTCCTCGAACAGCGCGCGGGCCGTTGCTTCCAGGTGCTGCCACGCCGGCATGTCGTCCGGTAATATGTCTTTTACTCCTTTTATCGCTTGAATCGACATTTTCCCTTTCCTATTTTCCTACCTTCTTGCCCTCGTGGTTCGGCTCATCACAGGTTATGGTGCGAATGTTTAAGAAGGCGTCCCGGAGCGATAGACGCGCTTAGGCGTGCCTCCCTAATCATAGTTCAACATGCAGCTTAAAGCAGCGCGAGCGAAGCGGAAGCGCTGCCGTAACGGCTTAAACGCTTTATGCAACTATGCCATGACCGGCACGCGTGCGCGACAGAGCGAGGGGCCGGCTTCAGCGTTGCACCTGCTCGGTGAAAAAACTCCTGCTTCTCACGGCTTCCTGAGCAACTTCCACGGATGCGACTTTACATCATCCGAAGTCTCTTTCAGGTTCTTGCCCATTTCTTTGAAACTTTCAATCATCGCGTCGATCTTTTGCTTGTTCTCGCCCACGATTTTGTCGCCCTTTTCCGTGATGGCCTTGAGATTGGCGGCGCTCGCGTCCAGTTTCTTCAGGATATCGGGCAGATTTTTCAGGCCCTGGGCAACTTCTTCCTTGCTGGACGTCATCACTTTGACGTTCGCCGAAACTTCCTGGAGGTTCTGAATCGTGTTTTTGAGCGACTTCGCCACGGCCGGATCGCCGAGGACGCGGTCGAGATTGGTCGCGATTTTTTTGAGTTTCCCGACAACATCAAGCGCCGCCCTGGTCACGTCCTCCAGTTTCAACGATTCTTCTCCGGCCAGCATGCCTCCCGGCCCGAGCAGAGGCGCTTGCGGCGAGCCGCCGGTCAATTCCACGTATTTTCCACCCACAAGGCCGAGTGTCTTGATGGAAGCTTTGGCGTCGTTCTTCACGATCGTATCACTGAAGACGCTCAAGGTGAGTTCGATTTTGTCTCCGTACTCGGGGGCCGCGCGGATGTGCGCCACTTTCCCGATCTTGATGCCGGAGAGCCTGACCGGCGCATTTTTTTCTATGCCGTCGCTGTACAGGAACAGGACTTTTACGTCTTTTTTCTTCTTGAACAAACTCTGGATGTCGCTCACGGCAAAAACCATTACCGCCAGGATCGTGAAGGAAATCAGAAGAAAAACCCCTGCGCGTATTTCATTGCGACGGTATTCCATAGCATGTCCCTCGTATTTGTTTCAGAATTAATTCCGCATTCCGCAATCCGAAATCCGCATTCGCTTTACTCCACCAGCAGGTCTTCCCGGAAGTCCTTGCTTGATGCGTGAAAGGATATCGGCCCGTCCGGGCTGCCGGTAATGAACTGCTGCACGAGCGGGTCGGCGCTTCCGCGTATCTCTTGGGGGGCGCCTTCAACAAGCACCCTGCCCATGTAGAGAATCACGATTTTGTCCGCGATCCTCATCGCCTCCTCCACCGCATGGGTCACCACGACGCAGGTGATGCCGAGGACCCGGTTCAACTCGGAAATCAACTTCGTGATGACCGAAGCGACGATGGGATCGAGGCCCGAGGTCGGCTCGTCGAAGAACACCACCTCGGGATCGAGGGCAAGGGCGCGGGCAAGCGCGACCCGTTTCTGCATCCCGCCCGAGAGCTGTCCGGGATACAGGCCTTCAAAATCGCGGAGCCCCACCAGCTCCAGCTTCATCTTCACCATGATCTTGATGATGTTGTCGTCCAGCGCCGTGTGCTCCCTGATCGGAAGCGCGACATTTTCTCCCACGCTGAGCGAATTCAAGAGCGCGCCGTGCTGAAACAGCATGCCGATCTTTTTTCGGAACGGGTCCAGCTCCCTGTCGGGAACTTTCGTGATGTCCGTCTCCCCGAATAAGACCTCGCCGGCGTCAGGCTTGAGCGCGCCGATCAAAATTTTCAGGAGCGTGCTCTTTCCCCCGCCGCTGGCGCCGAAGATATAGGTGATCTTTTTGCGCTCGGCGATGAAATCGATGCCGTCCAGCACCTTGTGGGCGCCGTAGATTTTTTTGATGCCCTTCGCCCTGATCATATTCGCATCACCCGTAAAACACGGCCGTCATCACCGTGTCGAGCACGATGATCATAAGCGTTGACGACACCACTGAAACCATCGTCGCTTTCCCCACGTCCTCGGCCCCGCCTTCCACGACCAGGCCGCGGTAGCAGCCGATCATCACGATCACGACGGCGAAGACCGACGACTTGACCATGCCGGAGTACACGTCTTTAAAAATAAGCACGTCAAGCGTCTCGCGCACGTATGTATCGGGCGGAATGCCGAGCCGTGTGGAGCCGAAGAGAAAACCGCCGAACACGGCGATGAAGCTTGCGAACAGGGTAAGCGCCGGGAGAGAGAGCAGCAGCCCCACAAAGCGCTGGACCACAAGAAACCGAATGGGATTGATGGCCATGGTCTCGAGAGCGAGGATCTCCTCGGAAACCTTCATGGTCCCGATCCTGGCCGTGAACGCCGCGCCCACTCTGCCCGCGATGATGAGCGCCGTGATGAGCGGCCCCATTTCCCGAAACACCGCTATCGCCACAAAACCCGGTATATAGTTGAGGCCGCCGACTTCCTTGAGCTGAAACGATATGAGAACGGTCAGCGCTATGCCCAAAAGCGCTGAAACGGTGATGACCAGCGGCAGCGACTGGGCGCCGATCTCATCCACCTGCGCCAGCAGCCCGGCCTGATCGCGCTTTTTGCGGTCGGAAATGACGACCACGGACTGGACGAGCGTCTCCCGAAGAAGGTGCGAAAGGCTCGAAAGGTCCTGAAGAAACGTGATGAATGCCCTGCCGACGTAACCGAATAAGTTTTTCACACATATCCCCAAAAAAGTTCATCGAGTTCGTGGAGTTAGACTCTTCAGACTCCATAGACTCGTTAGATTCTATGAACTCTATAGACTCTTTATAGGCTCTTGATCGCTTCGTTGATCGTCGGGAATATTTCGAACACGCTCGCCAGCCGGGCCAGTTCAAACACTTCCCTCACCGGCCCGCTCAGTTCGACGAGTCTCAGCCGGGTCCCTTTTTTCATG
>JBGOTO010000135.1:0-5910 GCA_041476485.1 Nitrospirota bacterium | reverse complement strand
CCGTCTCCCATAAATTCTCGACTAGCGCGAACTTTTTGTAGGGATAAGGGCCTATCAGTTTGTTGTACAGGGAAATATACCTGATCGTTGCATCGAGGTACTTGTTTGCCAGTCCCTCGCCAGGCGTACGGAGGAAGACCATGGCTGTGAGCTTGCCCGAGGTCTTTGTGTATTCCGTGAACCTCGACGCGATCAGGTAAATCTCATTCTGGGGCTCGGGAGAATTCCATCGGACCGATGTCGTGTCAGCCGATTTTTCGTGACGGGTGCGCGCGCCCTGGCTCACCGCGTCCCATCCCGTTGGGAGCTTTACCTCAAGAGTGAAGGTGATGAAGTCCTTTCCGAAATCGGGGACCCAGCCTGAAGCGCCGGAGAGAAATACCATGTCTTTGAATATCAGGCCTTCTGTTTGATCGAAGCCCCTGGCCTGTTCGTTGCCCACGGGTTCTATGGGATGATAAATTATTCCATCGTACCGAAGCGTGAAGGTCCTGGCGCCCTCGGGAAGCGTTACGGTGAATGATTCCAGAGGCACAGCGCCTTGCTGTGTATTCTCTTTTTTGATGCGAACCTTCGGATCAGGAGAGACGGGGTTCAACCCCGCGTGGAGGACGAATCGTATGCTCTTGAGATTCCCGGGAATGGAAATGGTGTCCGTCGCGGTCAGGCGACGCTCCGCGGGAGAGATGGTCACCGTGAGGTCGTGGTGGAGGTACTCCTGGGCGTAAAGCGGGGTGGAGAAGAACATCACGACGGTCAGAATACAAAATAGGAAAAAAGCACGCTCTTTTCCCGCTATTCCCGCTGACGCGGGCTGCCGGTTTTTGCCGCTGTCTGTAAAGGGTTTCATAGGAGCCTTTTCATTCCTCCCAATCCGCGATAAAGATGTCCGTCTCGTGCGGTTTGGCCGGGTTCCGGTTCGAGGCCCAGACGAGCTTTCTGCCGTCGGGCGAGAACATGGGGAAGCTGTCGAACACCGTGTTGTACGTGATCCGCTCCAGACCCGTCCCGTCGAGGTTGATCAGATAGAGCTCGAAGTTGTGGCCGTAGGCCTTGATGTCTTCGCGCCAGTCATTCATGTTGCTCGCGAATATGATCCGTTTGCCGTCAGGGTGCCAGGACGGAGCAAAGTTCGTTGCGCCGTTGTGCAGGACCATTTTTTTATTCGATCCATCCGCATTCATGACCCAGAGATCGAGAGGATAGGCGAGGATGTAATTGTTTTCCATACTATCTTTCCATTGGGCCTTCTCTGCTTCCGTTTCGGGGTACCAGGCGCGCCAGACGATCTTCCTGCCGTCAGGCGAAAACCATGGCCCGCCGTTGTAGCCCAATCGGTCCGTGAGCCTTCGCACATTCGATCCGTCGCTGTTCATGACGTATACGTCGAAGTTCCCTTCGCGCTGCGAGCCGAACACGATCTGCTTGCCGTCCGATGATACGACAGGTTCTGCGTCGTACTTCGGGTTGTCGGTGATTTTTTTTAGGTCTGTTCCGTCAGCATTTGCCGTGAAGATATCGTAGGGATAGAGCGGCCAGACGTAACGGGCGTTCGCGGGAGTTTTCGGTTTCGGCGGGCAGACGCCGGGGAGGTGGCTGGTGGAAGCGAAGATGATCCGTTTATCGCCGGGAAAGAAGAAGGAGCAGGTGTGGGCGCCGTGGTTCGGGCTTGCCAGATGCTTGTTGCTTCCGTCGATGTTCATGGTCCAGATCTTGTCGCAGCCGTACCCTTCGCGGCTCGACTGCCAGATCAGCTTCTTTCCGTCCCAGGAGAAGTAGGCCTCGCCGTTGTCGCCGTCGAAAGTGAGCTGGGTGACGTTCTTCAGGTGGCGGTCCAGGAATTCCGCGGCAGCGGATTTTGACGCAGGCTTGTTGTATGCACAACCGAAAAGAAAAAAAACGGCGAAAAACAGGGTCAACGGTCTCATGGGATCACTCCTTGTTTGTGGAATAGATCAATTATAATGATACCGTAACTACTCAGGTCAACCACTTCGCTTTATCGCAGGGCGGCAGGGCGCGCCAATTTGCTTTGTGTAGATTTATACAGCTCGCGCACGATTCCCCCAACGCTTTCGCTCCGCACGCGTTGTCCTGGTTGACGTGTCATTTGTTCGCGGCATTGCGGCGCGCTTTCTGCTCCCGTGCTCAGCGGTTGACCAGTTGAGTAGTTACATGATACCAGAAACCGAAGTAAAGCATATTGACACGCCATGGCGAGGGAAAATGAGCGTCGGGAAAACTAAGGACGGAGAAAGGGCGTCCCTTTCTCCGTCGCGAAAAAAAGTTTATTTCTTCGAAATTTTTACCTTCCAGACCGTGGGGCCCTGCTCGAGGTATTCCCATTCGAAAAGTCCTTCCCGCTCGTGCATAAACTGGTAGTGGAGCGGTCTCGGGTCATGGTCGTTGACGAGGATAAAGGCCGCGCCCTTCTCCAGGTCGTCAAACGTCTTGAAGATGAGCGGATGTCTCTCTCTCGGGATGAGGGCCGTTACGTCCAGTTCTTTTAAAGCCATACTGCACCTCCTTCTAGCCTTCGGTTATTTCGTTCTTGTAATTATTATAGTACAAAATTTCTGATAATGTTATGACCCACATCATAAGCTTGTCGCACCGGTCAATACCGGATGGGGCTGAGCCTTGACAGGCACGGACGGCGGTGCTACAGTTAAATTGAGATAAGAATTGTCCCGTAAAATTCGACTTTCCTCCCGGGAGAGAACCGGCACCTTGGGAAAGGGACAGGGAGAACGGCTCCATACCGATTTCCACCCCATTCCTCAATGCCGGTTCACTTTTTATAAGCAGGGAGGGATAAGATTCGCATTTGATCTCTTGACGGACCTCTCAACATACCAGTATGGAAAACACTGATACGCAGCAGGAGAAGCAGGGAACGGACCGGGTCTACGATTGCATCATCATCGGCGCCGGGCCCGGCGGGCTCCAGGCTGCTATCTATCTTGGCCGATATAATAGAAGCGTGCTGGTCCTCGACCGCGGCGGGGGCAGGACGTGGCACGCTCGGCGCATCGAGAATATTCTTGCCCACCGGGAGATAGCGGGGAGCGAACTCATCGAGCGGGGGATCGAGCAGGCGAAAAGTTTCAACGTGCGGTTTGAGCGGAAACGCGTTGACCGTGTTCAAAAGAACGAGGTGTTCACGGTCTCCACCGCGGACGGGGAGTACCGCTCAAGGTTCCTGATCGCTTCCTCGGGCGTATCTGATATTTTCCCTCCCATCGAAAATATATACCGGTTCCTGGGGGCCGGATACTTTACCTGCATCGACTGCGATGGGCACAAAACCACGAACAAAAAACTCATAGTCGTCGGGAACTCGCTGAACGGCTACAGTCTCACCCTTGCCATGAAGCAGATGTTCACCCGGGACATCACCTTTATTCCCTATCGGTTCAATTTGCCCCATTCGTTCGTCGAAGTGCTTCGCGATGAAAGCATCGCGATGGTAACCGCGAAACCGGTCCGCATCATCGGCAGCGATGCCGTCGAGGCCCTTGAATGCGAAGGCGGCGAGCGCATTCCCTGCGACGCGATCATGGCCTCCTTCGGTTTCAGGCTGAACGCCGATTATCTTTCGGACCTTGACCTGAAAAAGGACGCAGTGCGGTTCAAGTACGTTACGAACAGCGCGTACGAATCTTCCCTGAGCGGGCTCTATATCGTCGGTCCGCTCAACACCGGGCACGATCAGGTGGTGATCGCGGCGGGAGAAGGCGCCGTGGCGGCCATCGATATCAACAAACGGCTGCAGGAAGAGACGTGGAAGAACGAAGAGGTTAAAAACGGGAGAGGGCGGTAACGTGCCGGCGAAAGAAAAAAATCGAAAAGGAGCGCACATCAATGGACGGGAAAATGCCGGTGCTCTTCATCGGCCACGGTTCTCCGCTGAACATTATTCTTGACAACAGCTACACCCGGAGTCTTTCAGTCCTGGGCAGGGACCTGCCGAAGCCCAAAGCGATCATGGTCGTTTCCGCGCATTGGCTCACGTCGGGCACCTTTGTCACGTGCATGGAGAAACCGCGGACGATCCATGATTTTTACGGGTTCCCGGACGAGCTCTATAGAATGCGTTATGAGAGCCCCGGCTCTCCGGCCGAGGCGGGATTTGTCGCGGAATCGGCGCGAAAGGTCAAGATCGGGTGCAACAGCGACTGGGGCCTCGACCACGCCTCGTGGGCGGTCCTCAAGCACCTGTATCCCGGCGCCGATATTCCCGTGTTCGAGATGAGCCTGGATTATACCTTCAACGAATGGCATCCCAAACCGCTTGCGTATCACTATGATGTGGCGAAAGAGCTTGCGGGGCTGCGGAAGCGGGGGGTGCTGATCATCGGGAGCGGGAACATCGTGCACAATCTCGGAATGATCGATTTTGAAAATATGGACGCGGAAGTCGTGGGCTGGGCGAGGGAATTCGACGAGTTTGTGAAGAAAAATCTGCAGAGCGGAAATCATCAGGACCTGATTCGCTACGGGAGCTTGGGGAAGGCGGCGGCGCTCGCCGTCCCCACCCTCGACCATTATCTTCCGATGATCTATGCCGTCGCGCTCCAGGAAAAGAATGAACCCCTCACATTCTTTCATGAAGGGTTTCAGAACGGGTCAATCTCAATGCGGTGTTTCCGGATCGGATGAGATGAGAAGTACTGTTTTTTCGGATTTTGATATGCACAACTCGAACTTACCGCTAAATTTTCCCCCGTGCCCTCTTTTTAAGTTCATGGTAGAATTCTACGGGGTCATCCTGGCAAAGTAAAAGCTGAGCTTGACTGGAAACATGATTTAAAAATGATTGATACGTGTCAAGTGGTTGTTGTGGCCTCATTTCAAAATATGTCCTGAGATAATTTCCGTCTCCGGAGGCGATATCCTTCATCAAGGAGTCCCGATTCAAGAGGACAAAACGAATACGCTGCTGACGCATATGCTCTTCCCGGCTTACGGTAGCTCCCTTTTTTTCCAGTTCGATAAAATAAGAATCAGGGGAATATTTTGTCATGTTGCCTGAATGTGCGTCAATAGCCCAACTTGTAGCGCCGCCGGTGGTTAGAATAAATGCAATATTCCACAGTGCGGTCGTTTCCAGGGACTTTTGCAGGTTCAGTTCCTCGCTTGTGTAGCCTTCCTTTCTGATGAGCAACGTTTTCCTCTCCAGCGCTACCCGTTTAAAGGAGTGCGTAAGCGGGGTCTTGCCTATAATGTTAGCGCCTTCGTAGACATCAGCGCCGGCAGGCTCGGTCTTGATGGTGATCTTGTCGTTGTCCGGCGCAAACATGGTGGCACAGCCGGAAAGAAGCATGCAAAGGGTGCATAGGATGATCGTTTGGTTTCTGATAACGCTTACCTTGTTTGTGAGCATAGTCTTCTCCTATTCAATGGTTCTTCGTGTGCCCCTTGTGGGTATACTATCGCACAAGTAACTACATTCCATTATGCTCCCTATTAGGCTATAAATCCGAAAACTCGACGCTGTTGAATACCCTCGTTGCCTTCTCAAAAAATACGGGGTCGCGTTGTTCCGGATAATATCGCCGTGAATATGAAACGCTAAGAGCTACAGTCTTGTCCTTGGGATGTGGACAAATAAGTGCCAATGATTCCAGGACCATAGTTGCTGTCTTTCCTGACGGTGCAGCGGCGGCGTGGTCTTCGGAAACCATGTGGGACTTGCCACAAACGGTACCCTTGCCAGGATACACAGTGACCTCGTGCTTGGTTGTTTTGAAGCGCTGCGGATCGGAGTTTTTAACTTGACCTTCTTTGATGAAGCGAATCAGGTCTTGATCATTTTTGAATAACGGCAGTTTGAAAAGTGTCGTTTGGATGCCAAACGTCTCGTCGGGATTATCGCCGCGTTTTGCCAAACTTAACTGATACGGATTT
>JBGOTO010000134.1:0-6034 GCA_041476485.1 Nitrospirota bacterium | reverse complement strand
ACGGCCTATGAACAACAAACCCTCATCCGTAGTCTCAATAGTAAAGTGTGCTGACTATGATCGCAAGAGGACGCTCTCCGCGATACAAGAGGCTGTGGACCTGCTCGGGGGGATCAAGGCGTTCGTAAAGCCCGGCGAGCGGGTGCTTATCAAGCCGAACTTGCTGAAGGCGGCCTTGCCGGAGGCCGCGGTCACGACCCATCCAGAAATCGTGCGCGCCGCGATCCGGCTCGTGCGCGAGGCTGGCGGCATCGCTATGGTAGGCGACAGCCCCGGCCTCGGAGATCTCCGGAAGGTCTCCGAAAAGGCGGGGCTCATGGACGTGATTCATGAGGAGGGCGCCCTTCTTGCGGATTTCGACGACGTGGTGACAATCAAAAGCACCGGCAGGTTCCGGCATTTTGAAGTTTCTCGCCAGGCGTACGAAGCGGACGCGATCATCAATCTTCCAAAGCTCAAGACCCACGGCATGACCGTGCTGACCGGTGCGGTCAAGAACCTCTTCGGCTGTGTTCCCGGCAAGCGCAAAGTCCAGTGGCATTTCAATACCGGCGTGAGCCACGAGCTCTTTGCGAGAATGCTCGTGGAGCTGTGCGCGCTGATGAAGCCCCGGCTCACGATCATGGACGCCGTGATCGGCATGGAAGGCAACGGCCCCGGCAGCGGCGATCCCCGCAAAATCGGCGCGGTGCTCGCGGGGGTGGACGCCGTGTCCGTGGACGTGGTGTCGGCCGAAATGCTCGGCGTGGAGACCGGGAAACTCCCGATCATTGCGGCGGCCGCGGCAGCCGGGTTCGGTGAAACGCGGCTTGATCGCATCACGGTCCTCGGCACGCCGCTCTCTCATGCGGCGATCAAGGATTTCCGCCTCCCGCCGCAGTCGCCTGCCGAATGGCAGCTCCCGGAATGGGCCCGGCGCTCGCTCAAGAACGCCTTGACGACGAAACCAATGATCGACCATGCGGCATGCATCCTGTGCGGCGTTTGCCAGGGCCACTGTCCTCAGGGCGCGATCACGATGAAAGCCAAGAAGCTCGAGATCCGCTACCGCGACTGCATCCGGTGTTTCTGCTGCCAGGAATTCTGCCCCCAGGGCGCGATAACCGTGGGCAAGGGCTGGGCGCTCAGGATGGTGAATAAGCAGTCATGACCCCGACTAATTTCCTGCATGATGCTTGACATTCCCCCGGTTTTAGAAGTACAGTAAGGAATGTTTCGACGCCTGGTCAATACCTTAAAGCAGAAACAGTTGTTCACGCCCGTGGCCTTCGTTCTGGCCGTCCTCATCGTCCTCTCCCTCATTATTATTCTCGGGCAGGCCTTCCACCAGACGCTCCAGGAGGAAATGGCCGGGCAGTTCAATCGCCAGCAGCTCCTGCTTGCGCGCG
The DNA here is from genome assembly GCA_041476485.1 of Nitrospirota bacterium. Lineage (GTDB taxonomy): Bacteria > Nitrospirota > UBA9217 > UBA9217 > UBA9217 > JBAZLV01. Next base: position 4,646 of record JBGOTO010000134.1, on the reverse strand, counting down.
AGGTGGCGATGAACATAGAGACCTTCATCGACCGCGTGACCAAGAACGTCCGGGTCATCACCCGGCTTCCGGAGCTCGATCGCATCCGGCTCAATGAGCATACCCGCTCGGAAACCGAATCGATCACGATGAGCCTCGAACACGAGGCCCTGGTCACCGTCCAGGTGCTCGACAAGCGCGGGACCGTGCTCTACGACTCGCGCCCCGGAAGGGGGCCGGCGGACCTGTCGCGGACCGACTACTTCAACAAAGCGCGGCTCCTGCCGAAGGGCGAGAAGCTGGTCACCGACCTGCTCGAGACCGACGGCACGCGGACGGACGCGAAAGAGTTCATCATCGCCATGCCCGTCTACCAGCGCGCGCAGAACGGGCACGCGCCCGCATTCAGCGGCGTCGTCCTGGCGGTGCTCTCGCTGGAAGGCATCACCCATAAATATCTTTCGCCGATCAAGTCCGGCTCTCGCGGCTACGCCTGGATGATGGACAGCGAGGGGACCCTGCTCTACCATCCCACGCAGCCGAAAATGGTGGGCAAGAACCTCTACCAAACGGACAGAACGTGCCTCCAATGCCATAAGTCGTTCGACCTTGAGAAAAAAATGATCGAGGGGAAGTCCGAGACCTTCGGCTCCTACGAGGCGCCGGGAGGAGAAAACAAGCTCGCGGCATTTTATAAATTTCCGGTTGCGAGAAAATCGTGGGTGGTCGTCGTGTCCGCGCCGTACTCCGACGTCATCGCCCTCATGCAGAAGAGCAGGAGGTTCTACTCGCTCCTGATCCTATCGATCTTCATCGCCACGCTGGCCGGTTTCGGGTTTATGGTCATCAACTACAAAAAGAAGATCGAGGCGGAAGAAAAAGCGAAACATCTCGAGAACCAGCGCAGGCTGGAACGCGAGATCGAGGGCCAGAAAGACTATCTGGAGACCATCATCGAGAACACGAAAACGAACCTCATGGTGCTTGACCGGGACTTGGAAGTCAGGACGGTCAACACGTCGCAGGCCCGGACCCTGGGGCGACCCAAGCAGGAGCTCGTCGGCAGGCCTTTCTTCTCCCTGTTTCCGGACGACCTCGCCTGCTATGAGGGCGCCCCAATCGAGGAGATATTGCGCAAGGCCCTCGCCGGACGGAGCTTCGAGATCAGGGACTACCGGATCACGGGCCTGCCGGACTCCCCGCTCTATCTGAAGATGCAGGTAAGCCCGCTGCTGATCGAGGGGAAATTCCCCGGCGTCCTGATCGCGAGCAGCGACGTGACGAAGCGCGTGCAGCTCGAAGAGGAGCTCAAACTCTACACCGTCGAGCTCGAGGGCAAGGTGAACGAGGGGGTCGCGAACGCCAAGAAGCTCGAGCAGCAGATCATGCACTCCGAAAAACTCGCCTCGCTCGGCAGGCTTGCGGCGGGCGTCGCCCACGAAATCGGCAATCCGCTCACCTCGATCTCCACCTTTGCCCAGCTTTTGCGCGAAGCGGCGACTGACGAGTTCGCGAAGAGCAGCCTCGACGTCATCAACGTCCATATCCAGCGGATCACCGACATCGTGCGGAGGATGTCTACGTTTTCGCGGGCGGATTCCCTCACCGTAAGGCCCGTGCAGCTCAACGACGTCCTGAACTCGACGCTCGACCTCATGCGGCTGGACAAGCGGATGAAGAGCACCATCGAGATCGCGCTCTCCCAGGATGGTTGTCTTCCGCTGACCATGATCGACGAAGGGCAGATAGCCCAGGTGTTCATCAACCTCATCTTGAACGCCCTCGACGCGATGCCGGAAGGCGGCAGGCTCTCCGTCGCCACGCGGCAAGACCGCGACGACCAGGGAAGGGAGTCGGTCCTAATCGTGTTCGCGGACACCGGCGTCGGCATCCCCCGGGAAGAGCTCGAAAAAATCTTCGACCCCTTCTACACCACGAAGGAAGCGGGCAAGGGGACCGGCCTCGGCCTCTCCCTCAGCTACGACATCGTGAAGCGGTTCAAAGGCGACATCAAGGTGGAGAGCGAGGTCGGGAAAGGAACGACGTTTACCGTCGTTCTTCCGGTCGAGAAGGTAAAAGAATAAGTAACTACTCAGGTCTGCTGCGGAGCGCAGGCGCAATAAAGCGCGCGGCAACCGGCGCGCGGACATCAAGCGAGGCAGGGTTTGTGGTCAACTCCGAAATTTCCTTAATTATCCGGCGCGCCTTGCGCAAAGCGAAGCAGCTGACCTGAGTAGTCACAAGAATAAGGGAGACGGGCCGTTATGGAAAAAGCAAGAATTCTGGTCGTGGACGATGAAAAAGACATCTGCATGGCGCTGAACATTCTGCTCACCAAGGAGGGATACGCCGTCACGGAAGCGTACAACGGCGAGCAGGCCCTCGACCGCATCCGGCAGGAAAATTTCGACGTTGTCATCACCGACATCAAGATGGAGAAGCTGGACGGGTTCGAGGTCTTGAACCAGGCGCAGAAGATGAGCCCGGAGACGGCGGTGATCATGATGACCGCATTTGCCTCGGTCGTGTCCGCTGTGGAGGCGATGCGGGCGGGCGCCACGGACTACATCACCAAGCCCTTTATCAACGACGAGATCAGATTGACGATCAGGAGGATCCTGCAGAGCCGGGACCTCCAGCGGGAGAACCAGATCCTGCGGCAGGAGCTCAGCCAGCGGCGCGGCGCCTTCGTGAACATCATCGGCAGTTCGGCGCCCATGCAAAAGGTCTTCTCCGTCATGGAGAAGGTCATCCCGAACAAGAGCAACATCCTGATCACCGGCGAGAGCGGCACAGGCAAGGGGCTCGTAGCGCAGGCGATCCATGAGGGGGGCCCGCGCAAAGACAAGCCGTTCATCTCCATCAACTGCGGCGCCATCCCGGAGAACCTGCTCGAAAGCGAGCTCTTCGGCCATAAAAAAGGCTCTTTCACCTCCGCCCATGAGGACAAGAAAGGGCTCATCACCATGGCGGACGGCGGGACGCTGTTTCTGGACGAGATCGGCGAGCTGCCCTCGTCGCTCCAGGTCTAGCTGCTCCACGTGATCCAGACCAAGGAGCTCACTCCCGTCGGCGACACGCGGACCACCACCGTGGACATCAGGATCATCGCGGCCACGAATGCGGACCTCCTGCAGCGGGTCAAGGCAGGGAGGTTTCGCGAAGACCTCTATTACCGCGTCAACGTCATCGAGATCCGCGTGCCGTCCCTGCGGGAACGGCGCGACGATCTGCCGGTCCTCATCAAACATTACCTGGATATTTTCTCGAAGGAATCGGGAAAGACCACCCGGGAGTTCGACTACGAGGCCACGCAGGCGCTCCTCGCCTACGACTGGCCGGGCAACGTCAGGGAGCTCAGGAACACGATCGAACGCGCGGTCGTACTCGCTGATGGAGAGGTGATAACCATCCACGATCTGCCGGACGCCTTCAGAACGCTGGACCTCGAGGGAGCGCCGACGACCGCGCTGCGTCTTGCCCTCGACACCTTCGAGCGGGAGTACATCCGGAGGAGCCTTGCGGAGAACAAAGGGAGCAAAGAGACCGCGGCGAACAAGCTCGGCATCGACCTCGCCACGCTGTACCGGAAGCTGAAGAAGCTCCGGATCGAGGCAGGGTAGAATGGAACGAAGTGACGAAGATAAGAAGGTGCTTCATTATTTTTCTGTAACTACTCAGGTCTGCTGCGGAGCGAAGGCGCAATGAAGCGCGCGGCGACCTATGCACGGACAACAAGCAAGGTGGGGCTTGTGGTCGACTTCGAAAGTCCCTTAATTATCCGGCGCGCCTTGCGCAAAGCGAAGTAGCTGACCTGAGTAATCACATTTTTCTTATCTATCCAGGACCTCTCGCACTTTCTTGAGAAAAGCCCCGGGGCCGAGGGGCTTCATAATCAGTTCCACCCCTTGCTCAAGCAACCCTTCCCGCTGCAGTTTGTCCGCGGTATATCCGCTTACAAAAATCGCTTTTATGGCCGGGCTTGCCTTTTTTATCTCTCCGTACGCTTCCCTGCCGCTTTTTTTCGGCATGATCATATCGAGGATGACGAGCCGCACCGCATCGCGGTTTTTCATAAATTTATCGACGGCGTCGGCCCCGTCCTTTGCTTCTATCACCGTGTAGCCGGACTCCTCGAGTACGGCCCGTGAGAGCTTTCGCACCGCTTCATCATCTTCCGCGACGAGCACGGTCTCGGTCCCGCGCGGCAGTTCTTCTTCGGGAACGGCTGCCGGCCCTCCGTTCTTTTCAATTTCCGGCTTGAGCAGGGGAAGATAGATATTGAAGATCGTCCCTTTGCCCGGCTCGCTGTAGACGTTGATAAAACCCTGGTGCTGTTTAACGATCCCGTAGACGATAGAAAGACCGAGGCCGGTGCCCTTGCCCACTTCTTTCGTCGTAAAAAAGGGCTCGAAAATCTTCTTGCGCATTTCCTCGTCCATTCCCGTCCCCGTATCAGTCACCGATACCAGGACATACGCTCCCGCCGCCCCATAGCCATGGACCCGGGCAAAGGCATCGTCCAGGTAAAGCGTATCGGTCTCGATGGTAAACGAGCCGCCGCGCGGCATCGCGTCCCGCGCGTTGGTTGCGAGGTTCATCAACACTTGTTCGATCTGGCCGAAATCGGCATTAACGGTCACCGGTTCCTTTTTCAGGGACGTCTT
>JBGOTO010000133.1:0-6092 GCA_041476485.1 Nitrospirota bacterium | reverse complement strand
GTGCTGCCGGGTCAATCCCTCACCACTCCGAATACCGACCATCTCAGGCGCGTTCTGCGCAGGTGAGGAGGGGTTGCCGGGCGACGCGGCCCGATCTCATACGACACTCCCCTCGTTTTCATAAAACTTTTGACAGTACCCACATTTTTATTGATGTTGCATGCTCAGCAATTTTATCAGCAATCGCTCGCCTTCAGGCCACGGACCGAATCCCGCGTCGGCGTTAATGTGGCCCTTTGCACCGATGTTGATGAAACGGCTGCCCCAGGCGCGCGCGAACTCCTCGGCCCGGTCGATGCCGACGAACGGGTCGTTCGTGCTTGCCACCACAATGCTCGGGAACGGCAGTCGTTCACGCGGTATCGGCGCCCATCCCGCATCCGCCATGATATCCGGCGACGGGAACCCTTCAATCTCCGACTCGAAGTCCGTAGGAGCGACCAGGAGCGCGCCGTGAATCGGACGCTTATGATGCGCTGCCCAATGGACAATAGTCATCGTCCCCGCGCTGTGACCAACCAGCAGAACAGGTTCATGGAAGTCCGCAAGGGCGCGCTCAAGGGCTTCAATCCAGTCAGCGCAAAAAGGGTTGCTCCAATCGTCTTGCGTCACGCGGCGCGAACGCGCATAAGCGCGTTCCCAATGGCTCTGCCAATGATCCGGACCCGAGTTGCCCGTACCGGGAACGATGAGAAGTGGAATCGAAGTCTGTGTTTCGTCGGTCATTATTTATGATTTCCTGTTAACACCCGTGTTGAGAATGATAGAAGCAGACTAAGCGCATTAACACTGCTTCATCTTACTTTATATTTTTCCGGAAACTGCGTGATTTTTGCACAGAGGCGGAGCAAAGTCAAGGGACATCTGATTGCGGAATTTGGAATGCGGAGTGCGGAATCAAAACAATTGAATTTTGCGACAGAAATGGTTTTACATTTTTTGGTTGGCAAGGTCTTCGAAATTCGTCTTTTTGAGTGTATCCGTTATTTTCGATTGGACAGTGGCCCAGAGGGAATGGGTCGGACAGTGTTTTGAAAAGGTGCACTTCTTTTTGTCGGCGATGCAGATATTGACGGCCATCGCCCCTTCAATCGCTTCGAGCACGGAGAGCACCGTAATATCGCGCGCCGGTTTTGCGAGGGAAAAGCCGCCCTTGACGCCCCGGTAGGAACGCACGATCTTCGCGCGGACAAGCTTCTGTAGAATTTTTGCCAGAAAGCTCCGCGGGATCTTGTATTCTTCCGAAATTTCGTTGACGAAGCTGACTTTTTTATTCGACTGGCGGGCGAGATACAAAACGCTCCGTATCCCGTAATCCCCTTCGCGCGTTACCTGCATGGTTTTACTATATCAGACCTGTTCCCTTTGTCAAGACAAGAGAGAACGATTACGAAAAAAGCTCCATCATTTGTGATATAATCGTACAAAAACAAGGAGGTCGTATGCATACTTCCCGTATGGTCGTTCTGACGCTTGCGCTCTTTCTTTTATTCGCTTGTCCCGCAAAACAAGATGGCGCTCTTGAGGGCACGGTCGTTCCGCCGAATTCCGGAGCGAAAATCACGGCCATGCAGGTCGGAAAATCCCCGTCCTCCATCGACGTAAATTCCCCGGACGGAAAGTTCAGGATGACGCTCGCACCCGGCCGGTATGATATCAGCGTAACGTCTTCCTCTTCTCCCTTTCCCATGAACTTTCCCGCCGTCATCATTGAACCGGGGAAAACCACCACGCTTCCGTTGATAAAATTTACCCTTTCTCCGGGCGCAGCGGCTTTGACCGGGGTCGTTTCACCGGGTGCCGCGGGGACCAGGGTAGCGCTGATCTATGAAGGCAAAGAACGGGCCTCGATCAATACCGGCCCTGAAGGAAAGTACGAGTTCATGGGACTTCCGGAGGGAAGATATACCGTGAAAGCCGATTTACCCGGTTATGCCGATGACGCGGTTGACCTGGCCGTCACCGGAGATCAGAAAACAGCGCAGAACATCAGACTCATTTACATCTCATCCGTCGACGGGGTCGACTGGGGCGCCGGTAAAATTCGGGCAAAAGGAAAGGGCCTGCCTCCGGCAACGAAAGGCAACCCTACCATCATGCACGAAATGGCAAAACGCGCGGCGCTCGCGGACGCGCAGAGAAACCTGCTGAAAATTCTTGAGCAGATCAAAGTGGACCCGAGCCATGACATAAAATCCTACCTGGGCGAGAAAAAATATTCGGAAAAAATTCAGGGGTTCGTCCAGGGCTACAGCGTCGTGGCAGAACGGGACCTGGGAAACGGCGCGGTCGAAGTGGAGTTGGAACTTCCCCTTACCGGCCCGGGCGGGCTGTCGAGATATCTTGCCGACTAGCGTCGAGGTTGCCGAGCCGACATGGGATTGATTAGAAAACCGTTGCCCGTCAAGCTGTTCGTCGGCATGCTTTCGCCTGAGCCCGCGCTGTTCGATGTTTGCGCCGAAATCCTTCGCAAGGAATACGGCCCCCTCGATGAGCGGAGTGAAATTCTGCCGTGGGACAAGACGGATTATTACCGGGATGAAATGGGTGCCGGCATCGTCAGAACGTTCATTTTTTTTGAACGGCTGTTCGACCCGGCGGAGCTCCCGAAGGTCAAACTGTTCACCAACGGCATCGAAAAAGACTTTGCCGCGCGGTCGGGAAATGCTTTCCGGCGCAGGATCAATCTTGATCCCGGTTACGTGACCGAGGCCAAGGTTGTGCTCGCTACAACCAAGGACTTTGCCCACCGCGTTTACATCGGATCGAGCATATATGCCGAAGTCACGCTCACCTACAGCGCCCAGGACCGGCGCTTCAATTCTTTTGATTATACTTACCCCGATTTCCGTACAGATGTGTATCGAACGATGTTCGAGAAGGCGCGGGAATCGCTGAGAGCGGCGCTCTGCAGGAGTGTTCGGAAATAATCGGCTGCAGACAACGGGATTAAACGATGGGCTGAGAATCCGTTTGAGTTGGCCGGAAGGGCTGGTGCGAGTGCCCTGAAAGGAATGACAGCGCGCATTGCATGATCGTCTCAGGGATAAATTCATGAACGCTCAGGTGTATTCTATCGGAGGGCTGTATATGCTTATGCTCGAAGCTGAACGTGACGCCTTTCCAGGATTGAAAATCAATCATTGCCTGCCGGATCTGTTCGTGGACCATGTTTTCTATGACCTCGAAAGACACCTGGCCCTTCCTGAGCAGCAACGTTCCGAGCAATGAACCGGGACTGGCTTTCTGAAGCATCAACGTTTCGATCAGCTCCGTGTCGGTGATCATGCCTTTTTCGACCAGCAGGTCCCCCATCGCCTGCGCATAGGGAGAGAACGCGCGTAGAATGGCGCCGTCGTGAAACAGCAGGGACCCGATGTTATTGCCGGACTCCATGATCAGCTCGCCCGTTCGGGCCCGCATGCCGAGCACGAGGATAACATCGTGCAGCGAAAATAGTATCGAATCGACTTTCATACTTGCTACTTAAGCACAAAAATATACCGGTGTCAATCACACGGTAATACGAATGTACTAACAAAAGAATCCACATCAAACCCATCTCTCTCCTTGATACCCTGCACTCGCGCTTGCGCACTCGTAAGCGCTGGGCACGAGAGGAGAGGGCGCTTAGTCGCAGCTGGAGGCCGCGTATATGAATATAAGCTCTTCTACCGTATCACTCAAAGAATCTTTTCGCTACTGGCTCAAGCTCGGGTTCATCAGCTTCGGCGGACCGACCGGCCAGATCGCGATCATGCACAAGGACCTGGTCGAAAAAAAGAAATGGATCGATGAAGACCATTTTCTCCAGGCGCTCAATTTCTGCATGCTCCTGCCCGGCCCCGAGGCGCAGCAGCTCGCAACATATATCGGTTGGCTTTTGAATGGTAACTGGGGAGGCATCATTGCCGGCGGCCTGTTCGTTCTCCCCTCCATTTTTATCCTGTGGGGTCTTGCATGGATGTATGCGGCCTTGGGCAGCGTCCCCACGGTCGCGGCATTGTTCTACGGATTAAAACCCGCCGTCGTCGCCATCGTGCTCGAGGCCGTGCTGCGCATCGGGAAAAAGTCGTTGAAAACGGGGTTACTCTATTCCCTGGCCGCCGCGGCTTTCGTCGGCATCTACTTCTTCAATGTTCCCTTCCCGATCATTGTTTTGTCAGCCGGCCTGATCGGTTACTTCTCAGGCACGACCGCGCCGAAGCTGGTTGCCGCTCCTGCGCTGAGCAACACCGTTGCGTCCCCTCCTCCCGTCATTCCCTTGTACAGCGGGAGCGTTGTCACGGGAGGATGGCTCCGTCCTTTCAAGGTCCTTGCCGTATTTCTCGTTTTGTGGTTTCTGCCGCTCGTGATACTCGGGCTGTGGCGGGGATGGAACGATATATTCATTGATATCGGCGTTCTTTTCAGCAAGGCCGCAATCGTGACCTTCGGCGGCGCGTATGCCGTGCTCTCCTACATCGGCCAGCAGGCTGTGGTCCATTACCACTGGATCACGCCTGAACAGATGATGGACGGGCTAGGACTGGCGGAAACCACGCCGGGGCCTCTCATCATGGTGAACCAGTTCGTCGGTTACCTTGCGGGGTATTATCATGCTGCAGGAATGCCTCCCGCCTTCGGGGGCGCCATCGGCGGGCTGCTCGCCACGTGGGTGACCTTCATCCCTTCTTTTCTGATGATCTTCCTTCTGGCGCCTTATATCGAGACGCTCAGAAAGAACAAAAAACTGGGGGCTGCGCTCTCGGCCATCACCGCTGCCGTGGTCGGCGTGGTGCTGAACCTTGCCGTGCTGTTCACGTATCACACGCTTCTGCCCGACAAAGGGGGCTTCGACTGGTACGCGCTTGTTTCCGCAACGATTGCCTTCATCGGCATGCAGCGTTTTAAATGGGGAATGGTCCCGGTGATCATCGGTTCGGCGGTGGCGGGTTATGGATGGAACATGGTCATACACTAATGCTCGTTCAGGTAAAAAAAGATGCGGTTAGGCAGCCGTAGTTTAGCATGGTTTACAGTTGAAAAGATTTGTCCTCGAGCACCTTTATAAATATTTCCACTACCTTCGGATCAAAATGCTTTCCCGACTCGTCCTTTAAATACTGCGTCATCTTTTCTTTCGGCCAGGCCGGACGGTACGGCCGGTCGGAGCCCAGGGCGTCCCATACGTCCACCACCGCGAAGATACGCGCCGCCAGGGGTATCTGGTCGCCTTTCAGCCCGTGCGGATAGCCGGCGCCGTTCCATTTTTCATGATGATAATAGGGAATGTCGAGCGCTGATTTCAAAAAGGCAATCGGAGAAAGAAGTTTATAGGCAAATTCGGGGTGTTTCCGCATGATGTTCCATTCTTCGTCAGAGAGCTTTCCCGGTTTAAGAAGAATATTGTCGGGGATCCCCATCTTCCCGATGTCATGCAGCAGCGCGCCCCTCCTCACATGCACAAGGTCGTCGTCGCTTATTCCCATGGCGCGCGCTATGGTCACCGTCGTCACGGTGACCCGCCGAGAATGGCCTTCGGTCTCCTTATCGCGCAGATCGAGGGCATTGGACCAGCCTTCGATCGTCGCGTCGTACGCCAGCGTGATCGCGCTGTGCGAGCGCTGCAGATCCTCGAAGAGCGTCGCGTTGTCGATGGCGATGGCCGCCTGCGAGGACAACGCCTCGAGGAAGCCCTGCTGCTCCTCGTCGAGACTGAGCGAGGAGCGGTGCAGCGCCTCGAGCACGCCCTGCACCCGGCCCTTGGCTACGAGGGGCACCACGTAGTACGCGACGAAGCCCTCGCCCTCGAGGAGCGGGGCACGCACGAAGCCGCTCGCCGGGTCCAGCAGGTCGGGGATGCGGATGCTGCGCCGCTCCAGAGCCGCGAGACCGGCGATGCCCTCGCCGAGCTTCAGGCGCGAGCCCTTGATGCCGCCGGTGCGGAAGCCGCGGCCGGCCGCGTACTCGAGCGTCTGGGTGTGCCGGTTGAGCAGCAGGACGTCCGCGGCGTCGGCGTGGAACTGCTCGGCGACGTGGTCGAGAAGCTGCGCGAGCGTGACCCGCAGATCGAGGCTCGCGCTGATCACCAGGTCGATTTCGTGGAGGGC
>JBGOTO010000132.1:0-6131 GCA_041476485.1 Nitrospirota bacterium | reverse complement strand
GTACGTCCCGCTCAAGGAGACCATCAAGGGATTCAAGGAAGTCGTGGACGGCAAGATGGATGACATCCCCGAGCAGGCGTTCTACATGGTCGGCGCCCTCGAGGAAGTGCTCGAGAAGGCGGAGAAGCTCGGCTACAAGCGGTAAGGTCCATAAATCATTAGCCACGAAGACACCAAGTCACGAAGAGCTTCCTCCAGCTGCTGTTGTTCTTAGAGTCTTCGGGTCTTTGTGGCGGATGTTGTTCTAACGAAATGACCGAGGAATGGAAAAAGAAAATGGTCGCTGAAAAAGGGAAAATGCTCCTCGAGATCGTTGCGCCGAGCCGCCAGGTGGTGCGTTCGGAGCGCGTGGACGAAGTGATCGCGCCGGGCAGCGAAGGCGAGTTCGGCGTGTTGCCGGGCCACACGGCCTTCCTGACCACGCTCAAAGTCGGCATGCTCTCCTACCGCGAGGGCGCGGAGTGGCACTACCTTGCCGTGGACTGGGGATATGCGGAAGTAAGCGCAGACCGGGTCGTGGTCCTCGCCGAGGGCGCCGACCAGGCGTCGGAAATCGACCTTACCGAGGCCAGGCTCGAAAAAGAGCGCGCTGAGAAGGCCCTTGGCGAAAAACTCGAGCAGAAAGATTTAGAGAAGGCCCGCGTTGACCTTATGAGGGCAATGATCAGGATACAGGTGGCGGAGAAGCACGGGCAGGCGTAATATTCACCTTGGCAGGCAGTAATCCAAAAGTATTTTTCACGAAGTCGCTACGCAAAGAAAGCTGTATTCCTTCACTTCTAAAACACTTCAAGCTTTTATTAATTCGGGCCAATTCGTGAAAACTTATCATCGAATGAACCAATCGGGGATTTGCGGCTAAATGCTTTTTCTCAACTGCGCAAATAAATACTCCGCCCGGAATGCCCAAAAATTCAGGTTTTCCATTGACCTCCGTATTAAAGTATGGTAAAAGGAATGCGCATATGAATCTGCCGAACGTTTATAAACATGCGAGCTGACGAAGCCGCGCAACTGAACAGACTTAAGTGTCTCGGCTTCGCGGCAATCATGCTTACGGTCGTGGCGTTGACGCTCCATGCCGCTCCCGCTGTCGCGCAGCTTGCGGCGCCCACCGACGTCGAAGAACTCCGCCATCAGCAGCAGCGCGAGGAGCAGGAACGCCTGCGTAAGCAGAACGCCCCTGACGCGAGGATCCAAAAGGAAAAACCGCCCGTCGATACGTTTGACCTTCCCGAAGAGACCCCGTGCTTTCAAATCAAGACGATTCAGCTCGAAGGAGACACGGCCGGTCGCTTTCCCTGGATTGGCAGCTATCTCGCTCATTATACGGGCAGGTGTATCGGGCGCGAGGGCATAAACCTCATCGTCAAACGGCTTACGGGCCGGATCATTGAGCGCGGTTACGTCACCACCCGGGTCGGCATTCCGGAGCAGGACATATCAGCCGGAACGCTCAAGCTTATTCTGGTCCCCGGCGTCATCAGAAACATCCGTTTTGCCGATGAAAAACTTCGCGGCTTCTGGCAGACGGCATTTCCCACGCGTCCGGGAGACCTGCTCAATATCCGCGATCTGGAACAGGGCCTGGAACAAATGAAACGGGTGCCGTATCAGGACGCCGATATCGATATCAAACCGGGCGAGCTGCCCGGTGAAAGCGACGTGATCATCGTCATAAAACGCCAGAAGCCCTGGCGGGCCAGCCTCTCGGTCGACGACTCCGGCGCGCAGACAACGGGCAAGCTGCAGGGCACGGCCTCCCTTTCCCTCGACAATCCCCTGGGGATCAATGACCTTCTCACCGGATCGTACAGCCACGATGTCAGCCATCAAGGCGGACGCGGAACGTACGGCGAGAGCTTCTACTATTCCTTTCCCTTCGGCTACTGGACGTCCACGCTCTCCGTCAGCGATAGTTGGTACCATCAGACGGTGACGGGGCAGGTTGTGAACTTCGTTTACAGCGGTTCGAGCACCGTGGCGGACGCCGGCGTACAGCGAGTGGTCTACCGCGACCAGGCGAGCAAGACCAGTCTGCAGTTCGACATCAACAAGCGGTGGGCAAAAACCTATCTCAATGACGTGGAGGTGGAAGTGCAGCGCCGCCACGTTACCGAAGCGAACGTCGGCCTGTACCATCGCCGGTATTTCAGTACTATCGTCCTCGACCTCACTGTTTCCCACCGCCAGGGGGTCTCGTGGCTAAGCGCCCAGGACGATCCTCAAGCCGGCAACCCGGACGGCCCGACGACGCGGTACAAGATCGAAACCCTCGACGTGAGCCTGAATGCTCCGTTTGAGGTCGGAGGCGTCCCGATGCACTACCTGAATCATTCCCGCGGACAGTACACGCAGGACAGGCTTTTTGTTTCCGAACAGTTCTCCATAGGCAGCCGGTATACGGTGCGCGGCTTCGACGGAGAGCAGACGCTTTTGGCCGAGCGGGGCTGGTATATGAGGAACGAGGTGGGCGTGCCACTCTTCAAGAGCCGTCATGAACTCTACCTCGGCATCGACCATGGCGAGGTCAGCGGCCCCTCGGCCGGGCTGCTGGCGGGAACGCAGCTCACCGGCAGCGTCATCGGGCTGCGCGGCAGTTTTGCCGGCGTATTCGAGGGCCTTTCGTACGATGTTTTCGCGGGCTGGCCGCTCTCCAAGCCGGACCGGCTCCAAACGTCCGAACCGGCGGCGGGATTTCAGGTAACGTATCAGTTTTAGCCGTTCACAACGAAGGCTTCTTTACGTTAAATATAAAAATCGTTCGCAATTCACCAAAAAAGGAGAGAGTATGAAAAAGATTCTGGTAACGGCGTGTGTTTCACTATTCCTGGCAACAGGGCTCGCGTATGCGCAGGAGGCAGTCAAGATCGGGTATGTCGATATGCGGAAGGCAGTGAGCGAATGCAAGGCCGGCAAGGCCGCAAAAGAGGAGCTGGACAAGGCCATAAAGGAAAAGCAGGCAAAGGTCATCGAAGAAAAAACGAAGCTCGAAGCCCTGCAGGCGGAGTACGAAAAGAAAGCGCCGAAGCTGTCCGACAAGGAAAAGCAGGAGAAGCAGAAAGAGTTCCAGGAAAAGGTCCAGGTCTATCAGAAGATGGTTTCCGACGCCCAGAAAGAGGTAAATGCAAAAGAGGCGGAATATACAAACAAGATCGTGGGGGACATCAACAAGATCATCGCGGACATTTCGAAGGCCGGCAAATACACGCTGGTCCTCGGAAAGACCGAAGGTACGATATTGTATGGAAAAGAAGGGCTCGACCTGACCGGTAAAGTCATACAGAAAATGGACGCGAGAAAGTAAGTTTCAAGAACGGAAGGAACACAGCCCGAAGCACGGCGGTGATAAAAGCTATCGAATTCTAAAAGCCCCGTCTTTCCCGAGACGGGGCTTCATTATGCACTATACTGCAAACTTTTTCATACCCTTAAAATACCCCGATTTTTGTGCTCCTTTTGATTGACTTTCAGCCCGCCATAGTGGTATAAAAATAGCTCATATTCATATTGGGATACCAAAAAAACCATGTTTTTTGGTCGTTTGCCGGCAGGTTCCGTTCCGCGTCATATGCTTATTGAAACGGGGTGGGGCAGGCTTGAAAGCCTTTAAGATTTTTCCACCCTATTAAATGGAGGTATCTCATGAAATGCCGGGAGAATAGATCGCGTTTTTCCAACGGGAAAAAGCAGAGCACCTTTAAGCAGCTCATCGCCCTGCTCACGCTCCTCTCATTCCTCTGTCAGCCTGTCGTTGCGGCCGCAGGGGTCCTCGCGGACCCCAACGCCGGCGCCAACAAGCCGAAGATAGACGCTACCGCGAACGGGCTCCCCCTGGTCCAGATCACGAATCCCTCCGCAGGCGGCGTCTCGCGCAACCAGTATCTCCAATATAACGTCGACCCCCAGGGCGTTATCCTGAACAACTCCCAGAGCGTCACGCTCACGCAGCAGGGCGGCTACGTTTCCGGCAACCCGTTCCTGACCAGCGGCCCGGCGCGGATCATTCTGAACGAAGTAACCGGTCCCGGCGCGAGCCTCCTTCGGGGCTACACCGAAGTCGCGGGCCAGAAAGCCGAAGTCGTCATCGCCAACCCCAACGGCATCACCTGCAACGGATGCGGATTTATCAACACCAGCCGGGGCGTGCTCACCACCGGCACGCCGGTATTCGGCGGCACGGGAAGCCTCGATGCATTTCGCGTCACGGGCGGAAACATCACCATAGGACCAGATATAGAAACAGGAAGAGCGGGACTCGACGCTCGAGGCGCCGACCAGGTCGACCTCATCAGCCGCGCCGTAGCCATCAACGCGGGAATATGGGCCAACAACCTAAACGTCATAACCGGCAGCAACCTCGTCAACTATAATGACTTGACTGCCCAGTCCATTGCTCCCGACGACCCCACGCTCCCGTTATTTAGCCTCGACGTGTCCGCGCTCGGCGGCATGTACGCGAACAAGATCCGGCTCATCGGCACCGAGGCGGGGGTCGGCGTCAGGAGCTACGGAAACCTGGCGTCAACGGGCGACTTCGAGCTCACGAGCGCGGGCGACATCCTCCTCGCGGGCCGCACCACCGCGGGCGGGAATCTTACGATGCAGACCAGCGGAAATATTTCCCTCCCGAGCAACCGAGACGCCATCAACCCGAATACGAATATTCTCTACAGCGACGGAAACATGACCATCAGCGCCGATACTCTGACCAACAACAGCCTGATCATCTCCGGTCCACTCACCATTAGCGCTAACAGCCTACTAAACGATGGCCAGGATGCTGTTATCGCCACGAAGTTGAAATATAATGAAGACGGCACTGTCGATCTCGCCGGAAATCCCGCCAATTTCTTCGTCCGCGACAGCTTCACGAACAGCAACGGGGCGTACATTTACAGCATGGGCGACATCGTGATCGCCCGTAGCGCGAACCGGGACGCAAACGGCAATTACCTCGACAAGACCACGAACGTCCTGAACCAATCCGCGACCATCGAGGCGGGAAGGGACATCACTATTGCCGCCGGCACGTTCACGAACACGAAGTCGGTCTTTATAACGGAAGAGGCCCTCATCTCGCGGGACTCCTACACGAACGTGTCGGTTGCGATCCCGGACTGGTGGTCGCGTGCCTATGATGCGTCCGTCACCTACACCCTGGACACGACCAGGACGAAGGTGCTCCTGGACAGCCCGGCAGGCATGGTCCTCGCGGGCGGCAACATGGTCATTACGGCGGACAACGTCTACAACGGATACTCCACCATCGCGGCCGGGAACGATCTCACCTTCAACATCACGGGCCAGCTTTCCAATATCGGACGCAGCGGATATGACGCCGCATATTCGGAGCCGGGCGGAACCGAGACTGTGTCCTATTACTACACATACAGAAGCGGCTGTCCGTGGAACTGCCGCGACCGCACGGGCACAAGAATCGGCACTATTCCTTATTCTATCGATCCCGTCGTGAGCGCTCCCTTTACGTTAACGGACGGTACCGGCAATCCCACCGGAGTTGCCGACATCACGGCCGGCAACACGCTGACCGTGAACGCCGGAACGATCACGAACACTACACAGGGTGCGACATTTTCGTACCAAATATACGACCATACGACCGGAATACTCAGTACGAACACTTACGACGCCACCACGACCAATGCAACGATTACCAATGATCACTCCTATACGCCGAGCACTTATACCATCCCGCTGGGCGGCCTCTTTACGCCTGCCACCAGCCCGTCCTATCTCATCGAGACCAACCCGCTCTTCACGGACCTCAGGACGTTTCTCTCCAGCGACTACATGCTGTCAAGGCTTGCCTACGATCCTGAGCTGACCCAGAAACGGCTCGGCGACGGGTTCTACGAGCAGAAGCTCGTCATGGACGAGATCACCCAGGCCACGGGCCGCCGTTTTCTCGGCAACTACGCAAGCGCCGAAGACCAGTACCGGGCGCTCATGGACACCGGCGTGACCTACGCCAAGGACTTCAAGCTCACGGTCGGCGTGGGCCTCACGGCAACGCAGATGGCCCAGCTTACCTCGGACATGGTCTGGCTCGTCGAAAGGCAGGTCAATGGCCAGAAGGTGCTCGCGCCGGTGGTGTATTTAAGCCAGTT
>JBGOTO010000131.1:0-6220 GCA_041476485.1 Nitrospirota bacterium | reverse complement strand
CCTCACCGAAACCACGGGTTTCTGGAACAATTCGGACAAAGCAAACGTAATCGTGAAAGAGAAGGGCGCAATCGAACGGTCGCTCAAGGATTGGAACACGCTTGCCCGCAGACTGAACGACCTTGAGGCCATGGCGGAACTCGCTTCGGAAGAAGGCGGCGAATCCATGCGCGCCGAGATGGAGCCGGAAATCTCGGTCATTCTCAAAGACATTGCGACCGCCGAAGTCGCGGCCCTGCTCTCCGGAGAACTGGATGCATCGAATGCCATCATCTCGATCCATCCCGGCGCGGGCGGAACCGAAGCCCAGGACTGGGCGGAGATGTTGATGCGCATGTATTTGCGCTGGGCTGAAAAGCGCGGCTACAAGACCGAGATCCTCGATTACCAGAACGGCGAAGAAGCAGGAGTCAAGTCCGTCACGTTCACCGTGTCCGGCGATTACTCCTACGGGAGGATGAAATCAGAAGCCGGCGTACACCGTCTCGTCCGCATATCTCCCTTTGATGCGAACAAGCGAAGGCACACGTCCTTCGCATCGGTCTATGTGTATCCTGAAGTCACGGAAGATATCGACATCACCATTGATGAAAAAGAACTGCGCATCGATACCTACCGTTCGTCTTCCGCAGGCGGCCAGCATGTAAACAAGACCGACTCGGCCGTGCGCATCACGCATTTGCCGACGAACATCGTGGTCCAGTGCCAGAACGAGCGCTCGCAGCTTAAAAACAAAAACGTTGCCATGAAGGTGCTTCGCTCGCGCTTATATGAGCTGCGGAAAAAAGAGCAGGACGAGAAACTCGGCAAGATGGTGAGCGAGAAAAAAGACATTGCCTGGGGAAGCCAGATCAGGTCGTACGTTTTCCAACCGTACCAGATGGTCAAGGACCATCGCACCGCCGTGGAAACGGGAAACGTGAATGCGGTGATGGACGGAGATATCGATCAGTTCATCGAGGCGTATTTGATAGGAAACAGCGCAGGAGGCAGAAGCCAGGAGACAGGAGCCAGTTAAAACAGGAGACCTTCTTATCGTTCTTATCGTCGTTTATTCCGTATTCTACAATCCGCAATCCGCATTATAATCATATTCCCGTCATCTGCGGGGACCGCGAATCAATGTATTTTTTTACTCCCCGGAACAGGGATTCCGCTATTGCCTGCCGATAGGAATCCTTCTTCAGCAGTTGTTCTTCTTCCGGATTGCTGATGAACCCGACCTCGGCAAGAATGCTCGGCATTTCCGTGTTGATGAGAACATAAAAGAACGCCCGCTTGACACCGAGGTTGAAGATGCGTCCACGGTCCGGCTTCACGGAGTTCACCAGCGCCCCCTGCACCGCGTGCGCGAGCTGGAGCGATTCCTCGAGTTTATCATCCTTCGTCAAATCGGCAAAAATTCTATCAAGCTCC
This sequence comes from Nitrospirota bacterium, assembly GCA_041476485.1. Lineage (GTDB taxonomy): Bacteria > Nitrospirota > UBA9217 > UBA9217 > UBA9217 > JBAZLV01. Next base: position 4,804 of record JBGOTO010000131.1, on the reverse strand, counting down.
GACTTAAGCTGGCTCAGCTTCTTGGTCGACATGGCGTTTTCACGCGCCGCCGTCGCCATGGCCTCCCGGTCCGAAGCCCGAAGGCTTTGGATGTACGTTTCGATGCCTCTCGCCTTTTTTCTCCGGTTCGCGTTGACGTGAATGGAGACGAAGAGGTCTGCGCCGCGCGTCTTGGCGATGGCCGGCCTGTCTTCGAGGCGAATGAACACGTCACGGTCGCGCGTCATGATAACGTTGCACCCGAGGCGCTCCTTTACCAGAACAGCGAGCCGCTTTGCAATATCGAGCGTAATGGTTTTTTCTTTGAGGCCGCTCCTGCCGATGGCCCCCGGATCGTGCCCGCCGTGGCCCGCGTCTATGGCAATGGTCTTTATCTTCAGTCCGAGTTGGCGTGAAAGAGAAAGCTTGTCCCCATCATTATTCTTCACCTCCGGCATCTTTGCGATCAGCGGGTTTACATTCTGCTGCCCGGCCTTCGGCTCAGGCTGTTGCCGGGAATCCGTTTCCGCGGTCGAAACCCGGGTTTCAGCCCCCTTTCCTCCCTCACCCGTCACATCGATCACCAGCCGTTCCGGGTCGTGGAGGGGAAACGCGGCATAGCTTTTTATGCTCGCAAGATCGAGAACGACACGAACAATGTCCGGCGCATACTGGCTGGCGCGGACCTGCTTGAGGAGGCCGTCGTTCACGGGCAGCGGGTCTTTATCCACCGAGGGGTCCAGTTGTGTGTTCAAAAGGTTGAAAACCAAACGGTCCGGCTTTTTCAGCTCCTGGGCCTGAAACTTAACGGGTATATCCTGATCAATCACGATGCGGGTATAAGCGCCGCCGGACCAATAACGGATATTTTTCACCAGTCCACCGGGTTTTCCCTTGCCGGGGGAGGCGATCACCGGCACGGGCATCTTTTTTATCTCCGGTTCCTGCTTTTGTTTTATGCTCGCAATCGTGCCGAGCCGCGCCTTGGCCTTGTTTGTCCAGGCGCTGTCCGGATAGGTCTTCGATAGTTTGGAGTAGGCATCGGCTGCAAGGGCGTTGTCTTTTTTGTAATCACGGGATATTTCGACAACATGGTAGAGCGCCTCGGGCGCCCTGGCGTGCCTGGGATAGGCGGACTGGCATTTCCCAAAGAGCTGCAGGGATTCGTTAACGTCCTTGGAATACCGGTTGTGCCTGTACAGATCGAAATAGATCCCTGCCCGGTCAAAGCAGGCGTCCGCGGCGCTCGGACTCTTCGGGTATTTCATTTCGACGAGTTCGAAGGTCCGGATGCAGTCCATCCAGTAGGAGCGATATTTCTTCATTTTCGCGGATTTTTTGAGGTCCGCGAGGCGCTGGCGGGCGATAGTATACTTACGCCCGGCTTCGGAGTTGTAAGACGGGTAAGCGGGAGCGGCGGCAACTAGCAGGATGACGCAAGCCACGAAGGCCGCGATACGTGAATGGCCGCGTTTCAGCATAATTTTCCTGCTTTTTTTTAACCGAATTACATCGATAAGTCAACAAAAAAAGCCCCGGATGGGCCGGAGCCGGTAAGGACCACGAGTAACAGAAAACCACGAGTCCCGACAAAGTTGGGACTCGTGGTTCACTGAGTTTCTACGATGCAGCCTTTGCAGTCTCGACGAGTTTCGTGAACCCGGCGGGATCGGATATGGCGAGATCGGCAAGGATCTTCCGGTCGATGGCCACGCCGTTCTTGGCGAGGCCGGCAATAAACTTGCTGTAGGTCACTCCGTTCAGTCTGGCCGCGGCGTTGATACGCGCGATCCAGAGTCTTCGAAAATCCCTCTTCCGGGCCTTGCGGTCGCGATATGCGTACTTGAGCGCACGGTCCACGGCTTCGGTGGCACTGCGAAACAATTTCGATTTTGCGCCCCAGTAACCCTCGGCCAGGTTGAGCACGCGTTTTCTTCTGGCCCTCGTCTTGGGGCCGCCTTTAGCTCTCGGCATCTCTTCTAAACCTCCTTAAATCCAGACTCTCAGACCTCAGACATTCAGAAGTCAGACTAAAGCGCCTGTCCTGCATCGTCTGTTTTCTGTCGTCTGTCCTCTGTATTCTATATTTTATCTTGCTTACTTGTTTCCGTAGGGAAGCATTCGCTTCATATTTTTTACGTTGTCTTTGTTGACCTCGAACGAGCCGCTCAGGCGCCTTTTGCGCGTCGCATTCTTGCTCGACAGCAGATGTCTTTTCCAGCCTTTGCGCCTCATGATCTTGCCGGAACCCGTCACCTTCAATCGTTTCGCGGCGCTTCGATTGGTCTTTAATTTCATCTTTGCCATTCTTTTCCCCTTCCGAATCTCAAGTTTTTGCCGTTTTCGGTGTATCACTGCGGGGGAAAGTCCTCCGCAGCCGTGTTTATCGATCATCGAGACGCTACTATTTTTTTGCCGCCGGCTCCTTCGCTTTGACCCCGAGCAGCAGCATCATGTTCCTGCCTTCCATACGCGGCCCCTGTTCGATAATGGCTTCGTTCTGGAGTTCGGTTACAATGCGATTCAGCACCGTCCTGCCCATTTCGGTATGGGCCATCTCGCGTCCCCGGAACATGACGCTCACCTTTACCTTGTGGCCGTCGGCGAGAAAGCGTTTGATATTGTTCATCTTGAAGTTGACGTCGTGTTCATCGGTCCGGGGCCTGAGCTTGACCTCCTTGACAAGTATGACCGTCTGATGCTTCCGGGCATCGTGCGCCTTCTTGGCAAGCTCGTACTTGTATTTCCCGAAATCCATGATCCGGCAGACCGGCGGTTTTGCCGTAGGCGCCACTTCCACCAGGTCGAGCCCGAGTTCTTCCGCTTTTTTGATCGCTTCCCGTGTGTCCAATATTCCGAGTTGCTCGCCGTCCGCGGCAATAACCCGGACTTCCTTGAGCTTGATCATGAAATTGATTCTTGTCGTAATTTTAGCGATAAACGATCACCCCCTTGACTGTAGATGGTTTAATTCTTTTCACGAATTCTGTTCTGCGCCATATCGATAAATTCCGTAAGCGGCATAGCGCCGAGGTCTTTCCCGCCCCGCTCGCGCACCGCAACGGCGTTCTGCTGCACTTCCTTGTCCCCCACCACGAGGACGTAGGGCACTTTCTCGAGCTCGGCCTCGCGGATCTTGAATCCCATTTTTTCGGAACGCGCGTCGAGCTCCGCCCTGATGCCCGCGGCAAGCAGCTTGTCCCGCACGCCTTTGGCGTACTCGAGCTGCTTGTCGGTGATGGACACCACCTTTGCCTGGACGGGCGCAAGCCAGAGCGGAAAAGCGCCGGCATAGTGCTCGATCAGCATGCCGAAGAACCGTTCCAGGGAACCCAGGAGCGCCCGGTGGACCACGTACGGCCGATGCGCCTGGTTGTCGACGCCGATGAAACCCATATCAAAACGTTCCGGCAGGTTGAAATCGAACTGCACCGTGGAACACTGCCAGAACCTGCCGAGCGCGTCCTTGATCTTGATGTCGACCTTGGGCCCGTAAAAGGCGCCGCCGCCCTCATCGAGCTCGTAGGTCAATTTCGCCCGTTCGGCGGCTACCTTGAGCGCCTGCGTGGCCTGTTCCCACATCGCCGTATCGCCGACGGACTTCTCCGGCTTGGTCGCAATGTAAGCCTTGAAGTCTTCGAACCCGAAAGTCTTGAGCATTCGGACGACGAAATCGATAACGCGGATGATCTCGTCTTCCATGTCCTTCGGGGCGATGAAGATATGCGCGTCGTCCTGCGTAAAACCACGCACACGCAGCAAACCATGCAGTACGCCGGAACGTTCGAATCGGTAAACGGTACCGAGTTCAGCATATCGCAGCGGCAAATCCCGGTAGGACCGAAGCTTGTTTTTATAGATCATGATGTGAAACGGGCAGTTCATGGGCTTTACATAGTACTCCTGCCCTTCCACATCCATGGATGAATACATGTTCTCCCGGTAAAACCCGAGATGGCCAGAGGTCTCCCACAGGTCCGCGCGGCCCACGTGCGGAGAGTACACGAAGTCGTAGCCGTTCTTCTGGTGCTCGTCGCGCCAAAAATCCTCGATGACCCGCCGGATAATCGCGCCCTTGGGATGCCACAAAACAAGGCCGCCGCCCACTTCATCGGACAGGGAGAAAAGGTCCAGGTCCTTGCCGAGCTTCCTGTGGTCGCGCCGTTTGATCTCCTCGAGGCGCGCGATGTGCTCGTCCAGCGCTTCCTTGCCCGGGAACGAGACGCCGTAGATGCGCTGGAGCATTTTATTCTTCTCATCGCCCCGCCAGTATGCGCCTGCAACGGAGAGCAGTTTGAAGGCCTTTATCTTCGCCGTGGACGAAACATGCGGGCCGAGGCAAAGGTCCGCGAAGTCCGCTTGCTCGTAGACCGAGATCGTAGTATCGTGAAGCTCGTTGATGAGCTCGACCTTGTACAGCTCGGACTTTTTTTGAAAGAACGACAAGGCCTCGGCCTTGGAAAGAACTTTTCTCGTGATCGGGGTGCCGGCCTTTGCCAGTTCCGCCATCTTCGCTTCGATCTTCGCGAGGTCCTCGGGCGTAAAGGGACGCTCAAAGTCGAAGTCGTAGTAAAACCCCTCTTCGATCGCGGGACCGATTGCGAGCTTTGCCTGCGGGAAAAGCTGCTTGACCGCGTGCGCCATGAGGTGCGAAGTGCTGTGCCAGTACACTTCGCGGCCCTCCGGCGCGTCAAAGGTCACAATTGAGACCGCAGCACTGCGTTCTACAGGAATAGTGAGATCCTGAAGTTGACCGTCTACTTTTATGGCAAGCGCGTCTTTAGCGAGGCGAGAGCCGATTTTCTCGGCAACTTCCTGACCGGTG
>JBGOTO010000130.1:0-6232 GCA_041476485.1 Nitrospirota bacterium | reverse complement strand
ATATTCGAAAAATGCGACGGTCATGCCAAATATCAGGGGCGTTTTGTCGAGCAGGTTAAACCGTAACGATAATCAGTCATGGCATTCTCCCCTTTCCCACCTTCGTACCTTCTTACCTTTTCCGATTTCTCTTTAAGCGGGCGAGAGCGGCGACATGGCGCGGATCCTGCCGACGATCTCCGGCAGGATGCCCAGGACGTAATCGATCTCCTCAGCAGTATTGTCCTTCCCCAGCGAGAAGCGCAGGGCGCCGCGGCAAATTTCGTGCGGAATTCCCATGGCCACCAGCACGTGCGAAGGCTCTCCGGTCCCCGATGTGCACGCCGATCCCGATGACACCGCCACTCCCTTGAGATCGAGCTCCAGGAGCAGGGACTCGGACTCGACGAACGGGAAAGCCAGGTTCAGAGTGTTGGGGAGCCTCATGGTCGGATGGCCGTTCAGTTTGGTATGAGATATCTTCAGAAGTCCCTTCTCCAGGGTGTCTCTCAGCGACTTCACCCTGCGGGTCTCCTCTTCGAGGCCCGTTGCGCTGAGCTGCGCCGCCTTTGCCAGGCCCGCAATACCGGCCGTGTTCTCGGTGCCCGCACGGCGGCTTCCTTCCTGATGCCCCCCGTAGATCAGGGGCTTCAGCGGAACACCCTCCCGGACATACAGGGCGCCCACGCCTTTCGGCCCGTGGATCTTATGGGCGGACACGGACAGGAGGTCCGCACCCAGGCTGTCCACGGTAAACGGGACCTTGCAGAAGCTCTGGACCGCATCGGTATGAAAGAGGATGCCGCGGGATTTCGCGATCTTTCCGATTTCCGCGATGGGATTGATCGTGCCGGTCTCGTTGTTCGCGTGCATGACGGAGACCAGCATCGTATCGTCCCGCAGGGCCTTGGCCACGGCTTCCGCGCTGATCAGGCCGGTCCCGTCGGGCTTCACATAGGTCACGGCAAAGCCTTCCTCCTCCAGATAGGCGCAGGTATTCAGTATTGCGGGGTGCTCGACGGCGGAAGTGACAATATGCTTCCCCTTCTGCCGCAGGGCGCGCGCTACGCCCCTGATTGCCATGTTGTCCGCCTCGGAGCCCGAACCCGTAAAGCAGATGCATTCCTTGTTCGAAGCCCCCATGATGCGGGCGATGGTCTCCCGGGATTCTTCCAAACCCTTCTTCGCTTCCCGTCCGACGGCGTAGATCGAGGACGCGTTGCCGAACTTCCCCTTGAGATAGGGCAGCATGGCGTCCAGGACCTCGGGATCGAGCGGTGAAGTCGCGTTATTGTCCAAGTACACTTTCATGAGTGATGTCCTCCTCGGAATACGGCCGTATATCGCCGCGGATGATTATTATACCGTATGTCGGGGCGATTTTCCAGCGAGGAGTTAAGAAAGGGGCAATCCCTGACGATCTATCGGCGCCTGCTCCAGAAGCGCCGACTATCCCCCGCTCAGCACGGTTCCCCGCCCTTGCGGATAAGGAAAATGCCGGTCTCGGCGAACAAATCCGGCAGGATTTTGACGGCCCTCTTCTTCCCGATAAAGACCGAGGACGTGATAGCGATGCTCCGGGTCCTGCAATAGTCGATGAAGTCGGTGATGCTCAAAAAATGCAGGTTCGGCGTGTTGTGCCATTCGTAAGGCATGGAAGGAGTGATCGGGGTCCTGCCTCTGAAAAATATCTGGTACCGCACGCTGTAATGGCCGAAGTTGGGGACCCCGACAATCACTTCCCTGCCGACCCGTAGGGCTTCGGTCAGCACCCGGTCCGGCAGGGCAACCTGCTGAAGGCTCTCGTTCAGGACCACGTAATCGAACGAGCAGTCCCCGTATTCCGACAAGCCTGTATCGAGGTCTCCGTGAAAGACGCTCAGGCCTTTCGCCACGCACCGGTATATGGCCCGGTTGTCTTTCTCGATGCCCTGTCCCCGCGTATTCTTCTCCTGCCCCAAAAGCGTGAGCAGCGTTCCATCTCCGCAGCCGAGGTCCAGGACGGACGAGCCGGGACGCACCAGGTCCACGATCACCCGGTGGTCCGCGGAAACAGGGCCGTCGGCCTCGAAGACCAGAGTCCCGTTCTCGCGGTAAACGCCTTCGAGAAAATGCTTGATCAAGTGTGTTTCTTCTTCCGTTTCGAGCAAGAAAGCGTCGTGGCCGTAGGTAGAGTCTATCTCGCAGTACGTTGCGTCCACGCCTGCCAGCTTGCACGCCTTCACGATGGCCTGGGACTGGTACGAGGGATACAACCAGTCCGATTGAAAAGCGATTACCAGGACCCTCGCCGCTCTGCCCGATAAAACCTCGTGGAGCTTCCTGCCGCGCGAAGCGTCGTAATAATCCATGGCCTTCGTGATGTAGAGATATGAGTTTGCGTCGAAGCGTTCGACGAAACTGGCGCCGCGGTGGTGCAGGTAGCCCTCAACTTCGAAACCCGCCATGAACTTAAAAATCTGACGCTCTTCCCGGAACCGCCTGCCGAACTTTTTTTCCATGGATGCGTCGCTCATATAGGTTATGTGGCCGAGCATCCGCGCGACGGCAAGTCCCCGGGCCGGCAACGGGCCCGCGTAATAGTTTCCGCCTTTCCAGTTCGGGTCCGCCATGATCGCCTGCCTGCCCACCTCGTTGAAGGCAATCTGCTGCGGCGAGTGGCGCGCCGCGGTGGCGATGGGCACGGCGCTCCGTATCCTGCGCGGGTGAGAGACCATCCATTCCAACACCTGCATGCCGCCCATGGAGCCGCCCGCCACGGACAGGAGCGTGTCGATGCCCAGGTGGTCCAGGAGCTTCGCCTGCGCGTTCACCATGTCGCCGATGGTGATAAGCGGAAAGTCCGGCCCGTAAGGCCTGCCCGTGACGGGATGGAGTGACGAAGGGCCCGTCGAACCCATGCACCCGCCGAGTACATTGGCACAGATGACAAAATACCGGTCAGTATCAAAGGCCCTGCCCGGCCCGATCATGCTGTCCCACCAGCCCTCTTTCCCGGTCTCTTTGTCGATTCCGGCCGCATGAGCGTCTCCGGAAAGGGCATGGCAAAGGAAGACCGCGTTGTCCTTTTTTTCGCTCAACGCGCCGTACGTCTCGTACGCGATGGTCACGGGCGCAAGCGTTTCGCCGTTTTCGAGCTTCAGGGAAGCGAACGCAAAAAAAATCGTTTCGGTCTCGCCGACGCTGTTTTCATTGCCTGCGCCTGCTTGTGTAGGCTCAAAGCTCATGGTGCTCTTGTTCCTCTCCTAAACCGGACAAGCTACGCAATAGTACCACAAAAAAACGAAGGCACAAAGAAAATTTCAAATTCGAGGTCAAAACCATCGCCGCGTTCGGCTGATCGTGCCGAACGAAGACAATGCTTCTGACGTCGTCATTTGCTATTCTCTCCGTGCCTTCCGCGTCCCTGCGTTACTGCTTTTTTCGATTGATCCGGGGCTTGTTTGGCTTACACGTTCTTGAGCGCCTGTTCGACATCCTCGATGATGTCCTGAATGTCCTCGATGCCGACGGCCAACCGGATATAGTCCTCGGTCACGCCCGTTGCTTTCTGCTCGGCGGGGGTAAGCTGTTGGTGCGTCGTCGAGGCTGGATGGATCACCAGCGACTTCACATCGCCGATGTTCGCCAGGTGCGAGAGAAGCTTCACCGAGTTGATGAACTTTTTGCCCGCTTCCAGACCTCCCTTGACCCCGAAACCCACGATGGGACCATACCCGTTCTTGAGATACTTCTTCGCAAGCCCGTGGCTCGGGTGCTCGGGCAGACCGGGATAATTGACCCAGGAAACCTTGGGATGTTTTTTCAGAAACTGCGCCATCGCGAGGGCGTTCTCCGAATGTTTTCTCACACGAAGCGGCAGCGTTTCCAGTCCCTGGAGCAGCAGGAAGGCATTGAAGGGGCTGAGCGCTGGGCCGAGGTCCCGCAGGAGCTGCACCCGCACTTTGATGATGAAGGCCACGTTGCCCATGCCGGGGAAGTTGCCGAAGACGTCCCAGTATTTGAGGCCGTGGTAGCTCGGGTCGGGCTCGGTAAATTCGGGGAACTTGCCGTTGCCCCAGTTGAACTTCCCGGCATCCACGATCACGCCGCCGAGGGAGGTCCCGTGTCCGCCGATATACTTGGTCGCGGAAAGAGTCAGGATGTCCGCGCCGTAGTCAATGGGTTTTACGATCCCTATGCCCACCGTATTGTCGACCACGAACGGTATGCCCGCCTCATGGGCGATTTTGGCGACGGCTTCGAAATCAAGGATGTCCAGCTTCGGGTTGCCGCTGGTCTCGGCATAGATGACCCTCGTTTTCGGCGTGATCGCCTTTTTGAATTCCTCGGGTTTTGTGGATTCGACGAATTTCGTGGTCCTGCCGAGCTTGGGGAACGTGTAGTGCAACTGCTGGTACGTCCCGCCGTAGAGATTGTTCGCCGCGACGATCTCGTCGCCCACCTGCGTAATGGCGAGGAGGGCCAGGGTCTGGGCCGCCTGTCCCGAGGCCACCCCCAGCGCTCCCACTCCCCCTTCGAGAGCGGCGACGCGTTTTTCAAAAACGTCGGTCGTCGGGTTCATGAGCCTCGTATAAATGTTGCCGAACTCCTTGAGGGCGAAGAGGTTCGCCGCGTGCTCCGTGCTCTTGAACACGTACGAGGTGGTCTGGTAAATAGGCACCGCACGCGCCCCTGTTGCGGAATCCGGGGCCTCCTGGCCTGCGTGGATCGCTATCGTATCGAATCTTTTTCCCGGCATGTTGTTTCCTCCTGATTTATTTTTTGAGTTGACACGCTAAACGGTGCAGAAGCTCTACTTCATGAACTCCTGAAAGAGCCAGGTCGAGAGGTACCGTTCGCCGGTGTCCGGGAGCACGGCCACGATGAGTTTGCCGGCATTCTCCGGCCGCTTGGCGACTTCGAGGCCGGCCCAGAGCGCCGCGCCGGAGGAGATCCCGACCAGGAGCCCCTCTTCCCGCGCCGCTCTGCGCGCCGTGGTCCCTGCGTCCTCGTTCGTCACCAGGATGATCTCGTCGATAAGCTCGCGCTGCAGGATGTCCGGAACAAAACCGGCGCCGATTCCCTGGATCTTGTGCGGGCCCGGTTTGCCGCCGGAGAGGACCGGCGAATCCTTGGGCTCGACCGCGATGGCCTTGAAGGACGGCTTCCGCTTTTTGATGACCTGGGCCACGCCCGTGATGGTGCCGCCCGTGCCCACACCCGCGATGAAAATGTCGACCTTTCCATCCGTATCGTTCCAGATTTCTTCCGCAGTGGTCTTCCGGTGGATCTCGACGTTTGCCGCGTTCTTGAACTGCTGCGGGATAAAGGTGCCCTTATGATCTTTTGCCAGTTCCTCGGCTTTCTCGATGGCGCCCTTCATGCCCTTCGCGCCTTCGGTCAGCACCAGCTCGGCGCCGAAGATCCTGAGCAGCGCCCGCCGTTCCATGCTCATGGTGTCCGGCATGGTAAGGATCAGCCGGTATCCCTTCACCGCGCAGACATAGGCCAGCGCGATCCCCGTGTTCCCGCTCGTGGGCTCGATGATCACCGTGTCCTTCTTGATCAGACCGGCCTTCTCCGCCGCTTCTATCATGGACAGGCCGATCCTGTCCTTCACGCTCGCCAGGGGGTTGTTCTTCTCCATTTTCACCACGAGTTCCGCTTTGAGCCCGCTTGCCATCTTGTTGATCCTGATCAGCGGGGTGTTGCCGATGGTCTTGATGATATCGTCGTAAATTTTCGCCATGTCCCGTCCTTTCTTTTCCGGATAAAATCCTTAATGCTCATTTTTTCCCGATAATACGCCATTTTTAATAATAGCACAAGTACTATACGAGTAATCGCCGGCTTTCTCTTCTGCTGATTTTTTGGCTCCTGGGTTACCCGCGGTTGCGAATATATCGGTCTGATCTGATTTATAATAGCAACATGTATGCCAGGGAAAAAAGCGCGTAAATAACCTATTTTACAAACTGCAAATATTGGAGTTGATTATTATTTATATGTATTGTATATTAATTGCACAACGGGTGTGAGAGCCAGCCGCACTCTTTCGTTCGTGATGAGGTACTGTCAAAAGTTTTATGAAAACGAGGGGAGTGTCGTATGAGATCGGGCCGCGTCGCCCGGCAACCCCTCCTCACCAGCGCAGAACGCGCCTGAGATGGTCGGTATTCGGAGTGGTGAGGGATTGACCCGGCAGCACTTTCCCTTCGGCCGTGCTGCTTGGGGACTTTCGGCGTCATAGACTTTTTAGGGCGCGTCCACT
>JBGOTO010000129.1:0-6265 GCA_041476485.1 Nitrospirota bacterium | reverse complement strand
CCAGGGGCCAGGGTCAAGGAAACGCTGTTAATTTTTTTTGCCGTTCCTGGACCCATGACCCATGACCCTTGACCCTGCAGTTATAATTCTTCTACCGTTATTTCCTTATTGGTGTAGATGCATATCTCCGCCGCGATCTTCATCGCTTCTTCGACCGTTCTGTGCGCGTCCAGCCCGGTGTGTTCCATGAGCGCGCGGGCGGCTGCCAGGGCGTAGGGACCGCCTGAGCCGATGGCCGCGATCCCGTTCTCTGGCTCGATTACGTCGCCGTTGCCGGAGAGAATGAACGAGCGTTCGTTGTCGGCCACGATCATGAGCGCTTCGAGCCGGCGCAGGATCTTGTCGGTCCTCCAGTCCTTGGCGAGCTCGACCGCCGCGCGCGTGAGGTTGCCGTGATACTGCTCCAGCTTGCTCTCGAATTTTTCGAACAAAGTGAAGGCGTCGGCGGTCGCGCCGGCGAAGCCCGCGAGTATTTTGTCGTTGTACATCTTGCGCACTTTTTTAGCGTTGTGCTTCATGACCGTGGCGCCGATGGTCACCTGCCCGTCGCCGGCGATCGCGGTCTTGCCGTTCCGCCGGACGGCGAGGATTGTGGTTCCGTGTATCTGCCGTGTATCGGTCATGCGTAATTCCTCCGGGGCGCTTCTGGCGAATTATTACCCTCTTACCTTCCTACCTTCCCAACCTCGCGTTTCTGTCTTCTCGCCTTCGGGTGAGCCTTGTCGTAGGTTTCCATGAGCGAGTCGAGGTTCACGTGCGTGTACCGCTGTGTTGTGGAAAGACTCGCGTGTCCCAGCAGTTCTTGGATGGCGCGAAGGTCTGCTCCCGATTCGAGCATATGCGTTGCAAAACTGTGCCGGAGCGTGTGCGGACTCGCCTTTTGAGGCAGCCCCAGTTTTTTTCCGTAGTTTTCTAAAATACGCTGAACCGTGCGGGCTGTCAAGCGTTTTCCTGACGGTCCCGTAAAGATCGCGGCGGCATCGGAGTCTTTGGGCCTCTGCATAAGGTACTCATCGACGGCATTGAGCGCTTTCATCCCTACGGGTACGATTCGTTCCTTGCGGCCTTTTCCCCTGATGCGGATAAGCCGGTCATGGCGGTCGATGTCGTCCCTGTTGATGCCGATGAGCTCGCTTGCGCGGATCCCGGTGGAGTAGAGAGTTTCGAGCACGGCGCGGTCCCGCAGGGTCGTATCAGCCTGTTGGAATTTCCGCGGACCCGGCGCTTCCATGAGCCGCTGCGCGTCATCGGCGGTCAAGACCGCGGGGAGGCGTTTTTCCCTGCGCGGCGTTGCGACGAGTCTCGCGGGATTCTTCGTGAGTATGCCTTCGCGGTTCAGGTATTTGAAGAAGGTCCTGATGGCCGAGAGCTTCCTGGCAATGGACGTTTTCGTTACCCTGAGCTTCATGAGGTGCGCGATGAACCGGCGCAGAGTCTGATGGTCGACTTCCACTAAATCCGTTTTGTCGAGGAAGTATGCGAGTTGTTCGAGGTCGGAGGAGTAAGCCCGCACCGTATGCGGAGAAACGTTTTTTTGGTCCTTGAGGTAACTAAGAAAATCGAAGACGTGCTTTCGCATGAGGGTACTTTAGCGTAAGAGAGGGGATTTTGCAAGCGCAGAAGGTTGTTTGGATTACGGAATGCGGAATAGGGTGGCCGGTCGTCAGGATATATATCATGCATCGTGGATCCCGGATCAGATATTTTACTGTTTTTCCTCTTGCCCCTGGACCCCGGCCGCTTGGACCTCGGCTTCCCCCTTCGGCTCTTCCTTATAGCCGCATTCTTTCTTATGGCAAGCGATGTAGGGGCCGGTCTTCTTGGAGTATTTTTCCAGGAGAAACGGGGCATTGCACTGGGGACATGCGCGCTGGATGGGCTTGTACCAGAGGGCGAACTTGCACGCCGGGTAATTGGCGCAGGAGTAGAACATTTTGCCGAAGCGCGAACGCCGCTCCACGATCTTGCCGCCGTCCTCGGGGCAGGCCACGCCTGTGGACATTCCCTGGGTGTGATTGCACTCGGGATACTTGGAGCAGGCGAGGAACTTCCCGAACCTCCCGCGTTTGACCACCATGGCTGAGCCGCACTTGGGGCAGACTTCGTCGGTCGTCTCTTCCGGCGCGGCCTCGACCGTACCGTTCTCGGTGCGGATAAAGGGTTTGGCGTTCTTGCATTCGGGATAGCCGCTGCAGGCGAGGAACTGGCCGTTCCGGCCCCATTTGATGATCATGGGTTTGCCGCATTTCTCGCACGTGAGGTCCGTGGGCGCCAGCTCGGCCTTGACGTCCTTCATCTCGGCCTGGGCCTTTTCGAGGCTTTCGCTGAAGGGTTTATAGAAGTCCTTTACGGCCGCGACCCAGCCCATCTGGCCTTCCTCTATCTTGTCGAGCTCTTCCTCCATTCCCGCGGTAAAGGCCACGTCCATGATGACCGGGAAGTGGCTCACGAGAAGGTCCTTCACGAGCACGCCGAGCTCGGTGGGCCGGAACTTGTTCTCCACCTTGTTCACGTAGTCCCGCTCCTGAATGGTCGAGATGATCGCGGCGTACGTGCTTGGCCTTCCGATGCCTTTTTCCTCGAGCGTTTTTACGAGCAGTGCCTCTGAGGAGCGCGGCGGCGGCTGGGTGAAGTGCTGCTTGGGATCGAGCTTGACGAGGTTGAGCGCGTCGCCCTCGGAGAGCGGCGGCAGGACCGCCTCTTGGCTCTCTTCTTCCGTAGGCGCCTGATCTTCGGATTTCTCTTCCATGTAGACGGCCATAAAGCCGGGGAATTTTACGATGGACCCGGTCGCGCGGAAGGTGTACTCCTTTGCTTTGACGTCCACCGAGGTCTGGTCGATGACCGCGGGGTTCATCTGGCTCGCTACAAAGCGGTTCCATATCAGCTTGTAGAGTTTATACTGCTCCGGCTGGAGATACTGCTTGATGGCGTCCGGTTCCCTGAGCACCGACGTGGGACGGACGGCCTCGTGTGCTTCCTGGGCGCTCTTGGCCACGGGGTACACGGGCGGCTTTTCGGGCACGTACTCCTTGCCGTATTTGTTCGCAATGAATTCCCGCGCCTCGTCCTGGGACTCTTTGCTCACGCGGGTGGAGTCGGTCCTCATGTACGTGATAAGACCGACCGTGCCTTCCTGTCCGACGTCCACGCCCTCGTAGAGAGACTGGGCAATGCCCATGGTCCTCTTAGAGGTGAAGCCGAGCTTCCGGCCCCCCTCCTGCTGAAGTTTGCTCGTGGTGAAAGGCGGCACGGGATTGCGCCGGCGTTCCTTCTTCTCTACTTTGGCGACGCTGTACGACGCGCCCTGGAGGTCGGCGAGGATCTTCCGCACTTCGTCGTTGTTCTTGACCTTGAGCTTCTCTTCGTCTTTTTTGAGGAGCTTGGCCTCGAACTGCGGCGGTAGTTTCCCTTCAAGGAGGGCGGTGAGGGACCAGAACTCTTCGGGAACAAAAGCCTTGATCTCATCTTCGCGCTCGCAGATGAGCCGCAGAGCCACGGACTGCACGCGGCCTGCGGAGAGCCCGCGCCGCACTTTTTTCCAGAGGATGGGGCTGATCTGGTAGCCGACGAGGCGGTCGAGTATGCGCCGGGCCTGCTGGGCGTCTACCTTGTTGCCGTCGATCTTGCCGGGATGTTCAATGGCCTGCAGGATCGCTTTTTTGGTGATCTCGTTGAACAGGACGCGGTAGACTTCAGCGTCCTTCGTACTTCCTTCGATGGCCTTGGCAACGTGGTACGCGATCGCCTCGCCCTCGCGGTCCGGGTCGGTCGCGAGCAGGATGCGGTCGGCTTTTTTGGCGGCGGCCTTGAGCTCCTTCACGACCGGGGCCTTGCCCTTGATCACGATATACTTGGGCTCGAAGTCCTTCTCGATGTCCACGCCGAGCTTGCTCTTGGGCAAGTCCATGATGTGGCCCACGGAGGCCTTCACCGTGAAGTCCTTGCCCAGGTATTTGGCGATAGTCTTAGCCTTTGCAGGCGATTCTACGATGACCAGTGATTTCATAGTGTAGGTATTATACCACCTTTTCAATTCGACGACGCAGAGTGGACCCGTTCAAACCATTCAAACGATTTAAATAGTTCAGGAATTCAGCGTTCTCGAGTGTCAGTTCCAGGCCGTCCTTTTGATGCGCCGGAGGTTCGGGTAATCGTTGTGGTCCCGATCGTGAGGATGAGCGAACAAGGTAAATGCTATGAGCGACTTGATAGTGTCAAGCTCTATACGTTCGGTGTGGACCATAAGGGCCTTTTCGAGTAAATCTTCCCGCTGCTCCTCGGAGATAATGCCGAGGCGCGTCAGTTTCGAAACAAATCCGAAGGCGTCGATTGAGAACCGTTCGCGTTCTTCCTTGTTCATCGTCCGTATCCGGACGGAGGATGCCGCATGCGCCGGTGTAAAAAAACTCTCGGACTGCCTCTGCACGAACGTTTGCATGAGCATCAGCGCCGCATCGGCCTCATGAATATGGTAGCCGTTGTTCAAGAGCGCCTGCATGATCTTGCCTTCCTCGTCGAACAGCTCCTGTTTGTCCCGGATCTGGTCCGCGATGAGCGAGAACAGGTCTATCATCAAATCGTCCACTTTATCTCCCTATATACCACAAAGACACGAAGACACTAAGTAAACCTCAAAAAACTTTTTTCTTCGTGCCTTGGTGACTTCGTGGCGTGCCTTAAGAATCTTGCCGTACAAAATACTTCCCCGGGAGCTGTTTTGCAAGTCCTTTCAACTCCAGGTTGATCAAAGCCCCGCCCAGCTTTCCGGCGGTGCTTTTGCATTCGTTCATGATGAGGTCAATATGCTTCGGCTCGTTCGAGATGCACTGGAACACTTTTTCTTCCTCCTGCGTCAGCGAGGGCAGGGGATGGGACCGAACAGCCGATCTCTTGTCCGCAGCCTGTATGCCGAGCCCTTTCAGTATGTCGGCAGCGCTCTCTACGAGCGTTGCGCCTTGCTTGATCAAACTATTGGGGCCCACGCTGGTAGCTGATCCGATGTTCCCCGGCACCGCAAAAAGCTTGCGGCCCTGCTCGATCGTGTCTTTTGCCGTGATGAGCGACCCGCTGTCTTCGGCGGCTTCGATGATCACGGTCCCGCGCGAAAGCCCACTGATGATGCGGTTTCTCGCCGGGAAGTAGCCGGCCTCCGGTTGCGTGCCGAAGGGGTTCTCCGATATTACGGCGCCGCTGCCGGAGATCTCCTCTATCAGCGCTTTGTTTTCGGGCGGGTAGGCCACGTCGATGCCGCATCCGAGCACCGCGATGGTCCTGCCTTTTGCCGCGAGCGCGCCCTTGTGCGCCTGCGTGTCGATGCCCCGTGCCAGGCCGCTCACGATGGTGAAGCCCGCTGCCGTGAGTTCGTATGCAATCCGGTGAGTGACGGTCCTTCCGTAGTGCGTCGGATTGCGCGTCCCGACGATTGCAACGGCATTCGCGTCTTCCGCTCGCAGCGTGCCCTTTACGTACAGGTAGAGCGGCGGATCGGGCGTCGTCCTGAGATTGCCGGGATACGCGGGGTCGTCCATCGTGATGATCTCAACGCCCGTATCCGCGGCCTTCGCGAGTTCCTGCTCAGCCTGCTCGCGCCAGGAGAACGTTGTGATGCCCGCGATCAACTTATCGGACAGGCCATCGACGTTCTTAAGCCCCTCAAGCGGAGCGGAAAGCGCGCGTTCCGGTGAACCGAAATGGTTCGCGAGTTTTCGAAAGGTGATTCTTCCGACACCGGGAATGCTGCTCAGTCCTATCCAATACAGAGTCGGATCAGTGTTCGTTCGCATATGCCGTCCGTCGAGCGGCTAGTTTCAGCGCTTAAGGGTTGAGATTATACAGAGTCGGAGACGATAGTCAAGAATTTTTTTGCGATATGAGCGCAAGTATGATATTGTATGCTCAGGTTTTTATTGCGATTGGACGTCACTCTTGTGAAATTTGTCAAGTTCGGGGATGGCTGTTCAGGGATATTTCTTATGCAAAATCTGATTAAAGCAGTTCTATTCGATTTCGGCGGCGTCATCGCGGAAGAAGGCTTCTACGAAGGGCTCATGGCCATCGGCAGCATGAACGGCCTGAACCCCGAGGCGTTCTTCAAGACCGCTGAAGCGCTCATTATAGAAACTGGATATCTTACCGGGACAAGCGATGAAGCCACATTCTGGAATGCCGTCAGGGATGAAACCCGCATAGCAATGAGCGATGCCGCGCTGAGGGAAGAGATCCTGAAGCGGTTCAAGCTCAGGCCGAAAATAATCTCGTATGT
>JBGOTO010000128.1:0-6298 GCA_041476485.1 Nitrospirota bacterium | reverse complement strand
GCCGCGAACAACGTCAAGTCAATCTATGGAATCGTGAACGGCACGTGCAACTACATCCTGACCCTTATGACGAACGCGGGCAGGAAGTTTGAAGAGGTGCTCAAAGAGGCCCAGGCAAAAGGATACGCAGAGGCCGATCCGACCTTCGACATCGAAGGCATTGATTCGGCGCACAAACTGGCGGTCATTACCATGCTCGCCTACGGGACGCCGGTGAAATTCGACGATATCTATACCGAGGGCATCTCGAAGATCACTCCGCTGGACATCGATTTCGCGCGTGATCTCGGCTACAAGATCAAGCTTCTTGCCATCACCAAGATGGTGAACGGTGAGGTCGAGGCCAGGGTGCATCCCACCATGCTGCCGGAGGAGTTCCCGATTGCGACCGTGGACGGCGTGTATAATGCCCTCTCCGTCGTAGGCGATGCGGTCGGCTCCACGATGTTCTACGGCAGGGGCGCGGGAGACATGCCCACGGGCAGCGCTGTGGTCGGCGATATCATTGACATCGGCAGGGATATTCTCGCAGGCTGCGCGCACCGCACAGCGGCAGCGGCCTTCAGGGAGAGGACCCCGCTCACAATACGCAAGATGGATGATATCAGGTCCTGTTATTATCTGCGGTTCACGGCCCTGGACAAGCCCGGTGTTCTGTCGCGGATCTCCGGCGTGCTCGGCAAGAACAACATAAGCGTCGAGTCGGTCCTGCAGAAAGGCCGTGGGGCCGCGGAAGCGGTCCCCCTGGTGATGATGAGCCACGAGGCCCTGGAGCGAGACGTGCGGAAGGCCCTTGATGAGATCAATAAAATGGACTGCGTTGCCGGTCCGACGATGGTGATCCGGGTGGAGGAAGGGCAAACAGCTTGATTGGTACCGTTGATTGCGGAAGGCGGAGCGCGGAATGCGGATGTACAAAGGAAAGCATTCCGAAATCCGAAATCTAGAATTCGCAATCTGAAATGGACGACATGGATTTAACTGAAGACCAGATCCTGCGTTACAGCAGGCACATCCTGCTTCCCGAGGTGGGGGGCAGCGGACAGGAGAAGTTACTGAAGGCCAAAGTCGTGCTCGTGGGCGCCGGCGGTTTGGGGTCGCCCGTGGGGTACTATCTCGCCGCGGCCGGCATCGGCACGATCGGGGTGATCGACAACGACCGGGTCGAGATATCGAACCTCCAACGACAGATCGCGCATAATACGAACAGGCTGGGCGTGTACAAGGCCGATTCCGCCAAGGAGACGTATGAGACGCTGAACCACGACGTGAAGGTCATCACGCACAAGGAGCGGCTCACCTCCGGCAACATCAAGGACATCATTAAAGACTATGACATCGTCGTTGACGGGAGCGACAACTTCCCGACCCGGTACCTCGTGAACGACGCATGCGTTATGCTCAAAAAGACGCTGGTGAGCGCCGCCGTCTTTCGTTTCGAGGGACAGGTGATGACCATATCCCCCGGAGACGGCCCGTGCTACCGCTGCCTGTTCGAAATTCCGCCCCCGCCGGGGATGGTGCCGTCCTGCCAGGAGGCGGGGATCCTCGGCGTGGTTACCGGCGTGATCGGGACGATCCAGGCGACCGAGGTGATCAAGTCGGTCCTGGGCATCGGGCATTCGCTCAAGGGATCGCTCCTGCTGTGGAACGCCCTCGATATGAGCTTCCGGAAGGTCAAAGTCCCGCGCAACCGCGAGTGTCCGGTGTGCGGTGAGCATCCGACGATCAAGGAATTGATCGATTACGAACAATTTTGTTCCATGAGCCATTGAGAAATGTGCTCTGTTTAGAATTCGTGAGGCGCGTCGAGGGTCCCTCAGCGTTCTCCGCGGTAAAAAAGTGAGCTTGATTTTTAAGAAGTCCGATCTCCAGGCCGTTTTCGAACATTGCGATCGTGAATATCCCAATGAAGCCTGCGGGATCCTTTCGGGAAAAGAAGGCAGGGTAGAAAAAATATACCGGATGACCAATGCGGAGCGGAGCCCGAGCTTCTACGTCATGGACCCGCAGGAGCAGTTCAGGGTGATGAAAGAGATGCGGGAGGCGGGGCAGGAACTCGTGGGCATCTACCACTCGCATACCGGGAGCCGGGCGTATCCGTCGGCAACGGATGTGGACCTCGCCTATTATCCAGAAGCAGTGTATTTGATCGTCTCGCTTTTGGACAGAAAGAACCCTGCGGCGCGCGGTTTCAGAATACGAGAGCAGAAAATATCAGAAATAGCAGTGAATGTTTATTCGTGACCGGTCGGGCTGAAGTTTTCAATTTAATCAGGAGGAAAGATCAATGGCGGTGAAAGTGAGAATACCGACTCCGTTGCAGAAATTCACGAACGGCAAGGCCGAGGTGGAGTCCGGCGCTAAGAACATCCAGGAGCTTGTCGACGCGCTTGAGAAGGACTATCCCGGGATGAAGGAACGATTGTCGGACGGCGGAAAGATCCGGCGGTTCATCAACATCTACGTGAACGAAGAGGACATCCGCTTCATGAACAAAGAGGAGACCGCCCTGAAGGACGGGGACACTGTTTCGATCGTGCCCGCCATTGCCGGGGGACGGGGATAATATTGGAAGGTAAGAGGGTGGGAAGAGGAGTGAGCATCGGTCGTTTGTACGTTTCTTACCTTCAGGTTTTACAGGGAGCACTATGGCAACCAAGAGGCTTAAGCTGACCTTTCCGCAGGAGCTGATCAAAGAACCCGTGATCTTCACCATGGCGAAAAAATTTGACGTGACCCCGAATATCCGCCGCGCCAAGGTCACCGAAAGCGTGGGAGAAGTGGTATTGGAACTCGAAGGAGCGGAAAAGGACCTCGAAGCAGGCGTCAGCTATCTCAAGGAGCGGGGCGTCAAGATCGAGGTCGCGGAAGGGGAGACGGTAAATTAGAGATGCGGGTCAAGGTGCATGGGTCAGGGACCCTGAATTATGAAATACATCATCTTACTCGGTGACGGAATGGCCGACCGGCCGCACGCAAAGCTCGGCGGCAAGACGTGCCTGCAGGCCGCGAAGACGCCGAACCTCGACCGGCTTGCGACGCTTGGGCAGGCGGGGATGGTCCAAACGATCCCCAAAGGCTTTCCGCCGGGCAGCGACGTGGCCAATCTTTCGGTCCTGGGATATGATCCCCGGATGTACTACAGCGGCCGCTCGCCACTCGAGGCCGCAAGTATCGGCGTGGAGCTCGGGCCCGACGATGTCGCCTACCGGTGCAATCTCGTGACGCTGCGCATCACCGGCGGCAAGTCCGCTGGCACCGGGCGCCGGGCGATCATGGAGGATTTCAGCGCGGGCCATATTTCCACGGAAGAGGCGCGCCTGCTCATTGAAGAGCTCGACGGCAAACTCGGCAGCGACCATATTCGGTTCTATCCCGGGGTGAGCTATCGCCACCTCATGGTATGGAAGGGCGGCAAGGACAAGATAGAGTGCACGCCGCCGCACGATATTCAGGACAAGAACATTCAGGATTACCTCCCATGCGGCGAGGGCGATCAAATCATCAACGACTTGATGGAGGAATCAATCGATCTGCTCCTGGCCCATCCGGTGAACACGGCGAGACAGGAAAGCGGGAAACGGCCGGCGAACAGTATCTGGCTCTGGGGCCAGGGCAAGCGGCCGACGATGCCGACGTTCAAAGAAAAATACGGCCTGCAAGGGGCCATGATCTCGGCGGTGGACTTGACGAAGGGCCTCGGCGTCTACGCCGGGTTCGACGTGATCGACGTGCCCGGCGCCACGGGCTGGATCGACACCAATTACGTGGGCAAGGCCGAGCATGCCCTCTTTGCGCTCAAGACCAAGGACTTTGTGTATGTCCATGTAGAGGCCCCGGACGAGGCGGGGCATGCGGGCGATCTTGACAACAAGATCAAAGCCATCGAAGACTTCGATGAACTCCTCGTGGGAAACATCGTTCATGGCATGAGGCAGTTCGACGACTACCGGATCCTGGCGCTCCCGGACCACCCGACGCCGGTCGAGCTCAGAACACATTCGAGCGAACCGGTGCCGTTCGTCATCTATGATAATAAACATGAGCGGAAGGGCGGACCGGTGCCGTACGACGAACGGATCGCGGACCGGAAGGACGCGCTGATAATCAAAGAAGGCCATACCTTGATGGATTATTTCTTGAAGCAGAAGTCATAGCGCAGAAGGCAAAGGGGTTAACCTTGTGCCCCATGCTCAACAGGGGGGGAATTCGTTGCTGATAGTCCAGAAATACGGCGGCACGTCCGTCGGGAATCCCGAGCGAATCAAGAACGTGGCCAAGCGCGTTGTGCGGACCAAGGAAGAAGGACACGACGTGGTGGTGGTCGTCTCGGCCATGAGCGGCGAGACGGACAAACTGATCAACATCGCATCGCAGGTGACCGACAACCCGGACCCGCGCGAGCTGGACATGCTTGTGTCCACGGGCGAGCGGGTGACCATCGCACTTCTGGCCATGGCGGTCCAGTCCCTGGGGCACAAGGCCCAGTCCTTCACCGGCAGGCAGGCGGGCATCATTTCGGACAGTGTTCACACCAAGGCGCGGATCGAGAAGATGTCCTGCGAACGGATCCACCATGCGCTTACGGAAGGCAAGATCGCCGTGGTCGCCGGTTTCCAGGGCATCAATGAGCAGTCCGACGTGACCACGCTCGGACGCGGCGGCTCGGACCTGACGGCGGTGGCGATCGCCGCGGCGCTGAAGGCGGATTTCTGTGATATTTATACGGATGTGGACGGCGTGTATACGACGGACCCGAACATGGTGCCGCAGGCCCGGAAACTCGATAAAATTTCTTACGAGGAAATGCTTGAAATGGCGAGTTCCGGGGCCAAGGTGCTCCAGAGCCGTTCGGTCGAGTTTGCGAAAAAATACATGGTCCCGGTGCGGGTGCTTTCGAGCTTCAACGACAACCCCGGCACCCTGGTGACCAAGGAGGATTCCGACATGGAGAACGTGGTAGTGTCCGGCGTGGCCTACGATAAGAACCAGGTGAAGGTGACGGTGGCCGGCGTGCCGGACAAACCGGGCGTGGCGGCAAAAATTTTCGGCGAGATTGCGAACAACAACATTATCGTGGACATGATCATTCAGAACATCGGCGAAGGCGGGCTCACGGACATGTCCTTTACGGTGCCCAGAAATGATTCCAAAAAGATCATGGAGGTCATGAAGAAGGTCGTGGCCGATATCGGGGCGAAAGGCGTGAGTTTCAAGGAAGACATCGCCAAGATTTCGATCATCGGCGTTGGCATGCGCTCGCACTCAGGCGTGGCGGCGCAGATGTTAGCGGCCCTCGCAAAAGACGGGATCAATATCATGATGATCAGCACCTCGGAGATCAAGATCTCCTGCGTGATCGAAGCCAAGTATACGGAGCTCGCGGTGCGGGTCCTCCACGAAACGTTCCACATGGACAAGGCGGCGTAAGAGGCAGGGGCAAGGGTCAGGGGTCCAGGAAAAGCTTACTACACATGAAACCAACGGTCTCCATATACGATACCACGCTCCGCGACGGGGCGCAGGCCGAGGACGTGAATTTCTCGGTAGAGGACAAGATCCGTGTGGCCAGAAAGCTGGACGGGTTCGGCGTCCATTATATCGAAGGCGGCTGGCCCGGCTCCAATCCCCGCGACGTCGAATTTTTCAAGGAGATGCGCCGCGTCAAACTGAAGAAAGCAAAACTCGCGGCCTTCGGCGCCACGCGACGCGCAGGGATGAACGTGTCCGATGACCCGAGCATCAAGGCGCTGGTTTCATCCGGGGCAACCGTTGCGACCATCTTCGGCAAATCGTGGGATATGCACGTCGTCAAGGCGCTCAAAACCACGCTGAACGAAAATGTCGCCATGATCAGGGACACGGTTGCGTTTCTGAAAAAGCATATGGATGAGGTCTTTTACGACGCAGAGCACTTTTTCGACGGGTACCGGGCAAACCCCGAGTATGCCGTCCGAACGATCCTTGCGGCGGAAGCGGCGGGCGCGGACTGCATCGTGCTGTGCGATACGAACGGCGGAACGCTGCCGCACCAGGCCAAGGAAATCATTACGCAGATGAAACAGCGGATCAAAACACCCTTCGGCATTCACGCGCATAACGATGCGGACGCGGCCGTAGCCACCTCGCTTATGGCAATCAGAATGGGCGCCGTGCAGGTCCAGGGCACCATCAACGGTTACGGCGAGCGGTGCGGGAACGCCAACCTCTGTTCCATTATTCCGAACCTCAAACTCAAGATGGGGATCGACTGCATCCCCGACGCGAACCTGTCACGGCTCCGCGACGTGTCGCG
>JBGOTO010000127.1:0-6314 GCA_041476485.1 Nitrospirota bacterium | reverse complement strand
ATTACTACAAACCCCTTGAAAAGGCAAGGCAAAAGAACGTCCTGGATTTCCGGAAATATAACGGCTTCATGAGAACAACCTCACTTCCACTTCTTCCCCCGTCTCTATCCCGATCTTGTTGACCGGCACCACCACCGTGCCCACGGCCTTCACGAGCGTGCTGATCAACCCCGACGCGCCGAACACCGGCCTGGCCCAAAGCCCGTCGTCCCTTTTTTCGAGCGCCACGCGCACGTGGTCCTCGCGTCCGGGGCTGGATGTGATACTGCGGGCGAGCCGCGCTTTTACCGTGCGAGAGGGAGATGTCCCTTCGAGCGCGGGATGCGGAACTTCGCCGGTCAAGCGGATAATATTTGGTTTTACGAATATCTCAAAACAGATGCTGACCGCGGCCGGATGGCCCGGCAAGCCGAACACCGGCACCTGCCGTGCCGGGGTATTGATCACGCCGATAACAATAGGCTTGCCCGGTTTGATCGAAACCCCGTGCACGAGCACGCCCGGCTTTCCTGCATCCTTTATCACTTTCGCAGTAAGGTCGGCAGTGCCGACGGAGCTGCCGCCCGTCATCAGGACGAGAGCACAGTCATTGATCGCTTCTTCAAGCGTCTTTCGAAGTCGGGCGTAATCATCGGGAATGATGCCCTTCTTGACGGGTATGCCGCCGGACTGGACAATGAGCCCTTCTAAATTATAAGAATTGCTGTCCCGTATCCGGCCCGGAGCCGGAACCACGTCCGCGGGTACGAGCTCGCTCCCCGTGGAAATGATCGCCACCCTCGGCTTCTCGATAACTTTGATGCGAGTGATGCCCAGGCTTGCGAGTGCGCCCATGTCCTGCGGCCGCAGCCTGTGCCCGCGGGAAAGAATGATCTCGCCTTTTCGAATGTCATCGCCGGCCTGGATGACATTTTCGAACGGAGCAACGGGCTTCACGGCCTCGATGCTCGCTGCGTCGACCGGCTGCGTGTACTCAAGCATCACCACCGCGTCCGCCCCTTGGGGGAGCGCGCCGCCCGTGGCGATCTTCATGGTTTCACCTTTCACCATGCCGCGCTCGGGCATGGTCCCCATGGGGATGTCGCCGACGACCCTGAGCAAGGCAGGCAAAGACTCGGTTGCGCCGAAGGTGTCCGCGCTCCTGACCGCAAACCCGTCCATGGTCGAGCGATTGAACTGGGGAAGGTCTTCGGGTGAGGTTATATCATTGAAGAGAACTCGATTGAGGGACAGGCTGATGGAAATCTCTTCTGCGGCAAGGGAAGGCAGCGCGAAATGCTCTTCGAGTATCTTAAGTGCGTCCTCTCTGGCAATCACGCCGGAGCGGCCGAGCATGTCTTTAACGGTCATGAATACCTCAACGGAAAAATCTCAAATTGCAAGCACACCCTGCATTCGCGGCGTAGCACTCGTAACCGCTGGATGCAGGCTCGTTAGCGCTGGGTGCAAGCAAATAGCTCCCTGCTTCTTCAGCGTGATTTTACTACCCCGCTGCCTTGGCTTTTATCTTTCGTATGTATGTCGCGGAACGCATCCCGGCGACGGCCCCCTCGCCGGCGGCGGTCACGATCTGCATGCCCCCGCAGGTGCAGTCGCCGGCGGCGAACACGCCGTCGATGTTCATCCGCTGGTGCCTGTCCACAAGAAGGCATCCGCGGTCATCCGCCTTCCCGCCCGCCTTAAGAATGAGCGACGAGATCGGAGCGGAACCCATGGCGATAAAGACCCCCTCGAGCGGCATCACGTTCTCCGCCCCGTACCGGACGATCTTGAGCCCGGTCACCAGATCGTCGCCGACGATTTCCCTGACCTGGGCCACGGGCAAGATCTCCACGTTCTGTTTGGCTTTGAGCCGCGCCAGGAGCGTCTCGACCACCGTGAGTTCCCTATTCGGCACCAGGGTCACCTTCTCGGCGAGGTCCGCAAGGTGGAGCGCCTCTTCCGCGGCCTCATCATCCGACCCGACCACGGCCACCTTTCTCCCCCGGAAAAACGCCCCGTCGCAGGTGGCGCAATAAGACACTCCCTTGCCGAGGAATTCCTTGGCGCCGGGCACTTCCAGCTTTTTGCGCGCCACGCCGATTGCGATTATCACCGCGTGGGCTTCGTAGACCTCTTCGCGGGTACGCACGCGCTTGACCTCTCCTTCGAGTTCGAGGGCCACCACTTCCACCGGATAGACGACTTCCGCCCCGAACTTCTCGGCCTGCTTCGCCATGATTTGCGTAAGGTCCATGCCGGCTATGGATTCATAGCCCGGATAGTTTTCGATATGGGAGATCTTTGCCGTATACCCGCCGACGAAGTCCTTTTCGAGCACGATGCTTTTTTGCCCGGCCCTCCCGAGATACATTGCGGCGGTAAGCCCCGCGGGACCGGAGCCGATGATGATTGCGTCATAGGATTTCGCCATTCGAGTTCCTCCTTAAGCTGTGCGAATACTCCATTTTATCCGAGAGGCCGGGACAAGTCAACCCTGGAAAGGGCGACGTTCCTCTTGCACTGGGCATGGCGGTTCGTGTAGTATGGGAATCGATCATCGGCAAGGAGAAGGTATGAACCGTGAAACGATCATTGAAGCGATTCGCGCGGCGGCAACAAACGGCCGGTTGAGCTGTGAAAAAGCGCACGAAATTTCCGGCGCCCTGGGCGTATCGTTGAAAGAGCTCGGAGCGCTTTGCAACGAACTAAAAATAAAAATTACGGCCTGCGCACTCGGTTGTTTTTAAGGCCGTGCTTACGGTTTGTCGTGGTCCGGGGCCGATCGGTAACCGGGCATGGTCAACGCCTCATGGTAGCTGGTGACCCGGTTCTTGCCCATTTCCTTGGACCGGTAAAGCGCCAGGTCGGCCTCGCGAATCAGTTCGGTAACTGCTTTTTCGCTTCCCTGCTCCGTGGTCGCGACGCCCAGACTCACCGTCACCCGTTCAAGCGGGTGGGCGACTTTGACCGTAAACGGGTACTCGTCGACGGCCTGCCGCATTCGTTCGGCAACGGCCATGGCCTCCTTGACATCGGTCTCCGCAAGCAGTACGGAAAATTCCTCCCCGCCGTAGCGAAAGCACGTGTCCGTGCTTCCCGTCCTGCACGCCGACTTCAGGAGCGGTCCCATCTGCGCAATCAGCCTGCTCCCTTCAAGGTGGCCGTACCGGTCGTTGATGCGCTTGAAGTCATCGATATCGATCATGACAAAGGAAAATTCTCTTCCGGTCCGGACCTTCCTGCGGACCTCCTCTTCGAGTTTTTCGATGAGCACCCGGTAGTTGAGCAGCCCCGTCAGATCGTCCACCCGCGCGAGGACGAGCGTTTTTTTGAAAAGCTCCGCCTTCTCCAGCCCCGCGGAGATCAAATGAGACACCGTCCTCAGGATGTCGAAATCCTCGACCCGGAATGCCGCGGTCTTCCCATGGCTGAAGCCCATCACGCCTACAATGCGATTTTCATTCTTCAGCGGTATCCCGATATAGCTCCCGTGTTCCTTTTTTTCATCAGGGTGGTGAAGAAAACCGTCGAAAAGAGCAGTGTCATCCAGAAAAAGCGGCTCGCCGCTGGCGGCGATCACTCCGGGCGCACCGTTATCAAAATAAATGGTTTCCATCGTCTTGGACTGTAGCCGGGGGTTGTGAAAATAAATCGCTTCAAGGCCGGTCAAATCTTTTTTTACCTCGTAGACGGAGGCGTCTTCGAAAACGACCGACTTCCCTATGGAGGCTATTATTTTCTGGACCAGCTCGGAGGGCTCGAGTTCCGATGCGATGATTTTACCGACCTCGAAGAACAGGTGGGTCTCGGTCAGTTTTCGGTAAAAAAGGGTCTTGAAGTCATGCGTGGGAGCAGTCCCTTCACGCTTTTTTTCTTTTGCCGGTTTCGGTTTTGATTTAGTTTTCGGTTTGGGCATCAGCCACCTGATTCGACCGGGAGTCGGCCTGCTTCCATTAATAATGTAACTACTCAGGTCTGCTGCGGAGCGCAGGCACAATGAAGCGCGCGGCAACCGATGCACGGACATCAAGCAAGGTGGGGCCAGGGTTGACTTCGAAATTTCCTTAATTATCCGGCGCGCCTTGCGCAAAGCGAAGCAGCTGACCTGAGTAATCACTTAATAATAATGGAGTATACC
Organism: Nitrospirota bacterium; assembly: GCA_041476485.1. Lineage (GTDB taxonomy): Bacteria > Nitrospirota > UBA9217 > UBA9217 > UBA9217 > JBAZLV01. The sequence continues at coordinate 2,194 of JBGOTO010000127.1, read as the reverse complement.
ACATTATTCTTCTTTAGACCATAAAAAGCTTGCCTTCCCAAAAATGCCCTCCGCTGTCAGGCGGCCCCCGCTGCCCGAAGTTCTGCGCGGAACACCAACTTTTTGCCGCTGCGGTCGACGATGACCTTCGTTCCTTCTTTGACCTCGCCGGAGAGTATCTTCGACGCAAGCGGATTCAGGACGGCCCGCTGGATCACCCGCTTGAGCGGACGCGCGCCGAAGACGAGGTCGAATCCTTCCTCGGCCAGAAACTCTTTCGCGCGGTCGGTGAGCTCGATCTCGATCTTCTTGTCGGAAAGCCGTTTCTCCACCAACCCGACCTGGATGGCAACGATCTGTTTCAAGACCTCGGCATCGAGCGGATGGAAGATGATCGTATCGTCGATACGGTTCAGGAACTCGGGCCTGAAGTGTTGTCGCATGGCTTCCGTGACCCTCTGCCGCATCTCCTCCTCGTTGTTTTGCAGTTCCTGGATGTACTGGCTTCCGATGTTCGACGTCATGATCACCACGGTGTTCTTGAAATCCACGGTCCGTCCGTGGCCGTCCGTAAGCCTTCCATCGTCGAGCACCTGGAGCAGTATGTTGAAGACCTCCGGGTGCGCCTTCTCGATCTCATCGAAGAGGACCACCGAGTAGGGCCTTCTGCGCACCGCCTCTGTAAGCTGGCCTCCCTCGTCGTACCCGACGTATCCGGGAGGAGCGCCGATCAGGCGCGAGACCGTGTGGCGCTCCTGGTACTCGGACATGTCGATGCGGATCATGGCCTGCTCGTCGTCGAACAGGAACTCTGCGAGCGCCCGCGCAAGCTCGGTCTTGCCCACGCCCGTGGGCCCCATAAAAATGAAGCTCCCGATCGGCCGGTCCGGGTCCTGGATGCCGGCCCGGGCCCTGCGCACCGCGTCGGACACGGCCGTAACGGCCTCGTCCTGTCCTATGACGCGCATGCGGAGACGCTCCTCCATGTGCAGGAGTTTCTGCATTTCTCCCTCGAGCATCCTGCTGACGGGAATGCCGGTCCACTTGGACACGATCTCCGCCACGTCCTCATCATCCACCTCTTCCTTCAGCATCTTTTGCTCGGACTGGACCTTTGCGAGCTTCGCGGACCCGGCCTCCAGCTGCTTCTGGAGCTCAAGCAGTTTTCCGTACCGCAGCTCCGCAGCACGGGCCAGGTTGCCCTCGCGCTCGGCCTTGTCCGCCTCCATCCTGGCCTGTTCTATTTGTTCTTTGATGCCCCTGATCTCCTGGATTCCGGATTTTTCCGATTGCCACTGGGCCGTGAGAGCGCTCCTCTTTTCTGAAAGCCCGGCTATTTCTTTTTCGATCTTTTTGAGCCGGTCGCGCGACGCGGGGTCTTTTTCCTTCTTGACGGCCTCCCGCTCGATCTCGAGCTGCCGGATCCTGCGTTCCACTTCGTCGAGCTCGGTCGGCATGCTGTCGATCTCCATGCGGAGCCGCGACGCCGCTTCATCGATCAGGTCGATGGCCTTGTCCGGCAAAAACCGGTCTGCAATGTATCGGTGCGAAAGAACAGCCGCGCTGACGAGCGCCGAGTCTTTGATCTTCACGCCGTGGTGCACTTCGTACCGCTCTTTCAGGCCGCGCAGGATCGAGACCGTGTCCTCCACCGACGGCTCCTTCACTACCACGGGCTGGAACCGCCGTTCGAGCGCGGGATCTTTCTCGATGTACTTTCGGTATTCGTTCAGCGTGGTGGCCCCCACGCACCGAAGTTCACCGCGCGCAAGAGCGGGTTTAAGCATGTTCGACGCGTCCATGGCGCCTTCGGCCGCGCCCGCCCCGACCACCGTATGCAGCTCGTCGATGAACAAGACCACTTCTCCGCCCGCCTCGGTCACTTCCTTCAGCACGGCCTTGAGCCGGTCCTCGAACTCGCCACGGTACTTCGCGCCCGCGATCAGCGCGCCCATGTCGAGCGCAACGACGCGCTTGTTCTTCAAACCTTCGGGCACGTCGCCGGAGACGATCCGCTGCGCCAGGCCTTCGGCAATGGCGGTCTTGCCCACGCCCGGCTCGCCGATCAATACCGGGTTGTTTTTCGTCCGCCGCGACAGCACCTGGACCACGCGCCTGATCTCCTCGTCCCTGCCGATCACCGGATCGAGCTTGCCGCGCCGCGCCAGGTCGGTCAGGTCCCGGCCGTAGCGCGTCAAGGCCTGGTACTTGCCTT
>JBGOTO010000126.1:0-6486 GCA_041476485.1 Nitrospirota bacterium | reverse complement strand
TCGTTCTTCTCGCGTCCGGAGATCCGCAGTTTTTCGGCATCGGCAGAAGAGCGGTAGAGGAATTCGGAATCGATGCGGTCGAGATTCTTCCCGATCTCTCGAGCATTCAGATTGCCTTTGCGAGGATCAAAGAGCCCTGGGACGATGCGTTTTTGATGAGCCTTCACGGCGGGCCCGACAAATCAAAGCGCAGAAAATTGCCGCATGAAATGCGTGACATTCCATCGTTGCTTGAGCAGCATGGAAAGATTGCAGTTCTTACGGACAGGGTAAATAATCCGTCGGAGATAGCAAAGGCGTTTAACTTCGAACTCCGAACCCCGAACTCCAAACTTGTTATGCACGTCTGCGAACGGCTCGGCTATCCTGATGAAAAGATCAGTAGCGGAACTCCGGAAGTGATCGCAGGCATGTCTTTCTCAGACCCGAATGTGGTGATACTGCAAAAGTCAGAAGGCAGAAGCGAGAAGTCAGAAGTAAAATTCGGACTTAAAGAGGACGAGATAGAACACGAACGGGGAATGATCACGAAAGACGAGGTCAGGGCGGTGGCGATCCACAAGCTTCGCCTTCCCGCTAGTGGCGTGTTCTGGGACATCGGGGCCGGTTCGGGTTCGGTGTCTGTGGAAGCGGCCCGTCTCTGCCCTCGATTAAAAGTCGTTGCCGTGGAAATGAATGAAGAGCGTGTCACGATCCTGAAAAACAATATCCGTAAATTCGGGATACGAAATATCGAGTTGCTGTACGGCCCGGCGCCTGAGGCCCTGGAAAACCTTCCGGCTCCGGACCGGGTGTTCATCGGCGGAAGCGGAGGAAGGTTGAACAAGATCGTGCAGGCAGTCGGAGAAAAAATATCGTCAGGAATCATCGTGATAAATGCCGTTACGCTCGATACGCTGAATAACGCCGTAGCAAGCCTCGGGAAAAACGGTTTTAAGACGGAAGTATCGCAAATTTCAGTATCGAGATCGAAGGTCGTATCAGGCACGGTGCACTTGACCGCGCTCAATCCGATATTTATTGTAAAAGGCGAAAAAGACCGAAGATGACTGGAAAACTGTATGTCATAGGCGTGGGGCCCGGAGATCCCGAACTTCTGACCCTCAAGGCAGTGAGGATTCTGAAGGATGTCTCCTGCATCGTCGTCCCGAAAGGACGGGAAGAGGGGAGCAGCCTCGCTCTCTCCATTGTGCAGAAAGCGCTCCCGTTGGACGGCAAAGAGATAATTGAAGCCTGGTTTCCGATGAAGAAGACGGTTCAAAGTGATGGGCCGAACGAACTTGATGCAAAGTGGAGCGAGACCGTTGAAACCATCACCGGTGTTTTGAAAAAAGGCATCGATGCGGCCTTTATCACCATCGGCGACCCCGCGGTGTACAGCACCTTCTTTTATCTCTACGACAAGATGCTTGAGCGCAATCCATTGCTGACCATTGAGATGGTCCCGGGAATATCATCGATCAACGCTTCCGCGGCGCGGGCAGGGCTTTCCTTGGGACTCGGCAACGACCGTATCGCCATTCTGCCGGCAAATTATGCGGAGAGTCTGAAAGAGACGCTCGAACGGTTTGATACTATCGTGCTTATGAAAGTACATACGGTGTTTGATTCGATTCTCGCGACGCTAAAAAGCATGGACCTTATAGAAAAGGCCACCTATATCTCTCGGGCGGGCATGGAAGACGAGCGGATCATCCGGGACATACGGCAGGTGCAGAAGGAAGACCTGAACTACTTCTCTCTGGTGATTGTGAGAAAGTGAGGGACATGTCTACTGTTTATTTCATAGGCGCGGGTCCCGGCGACCCGGAGTTGATTACGATCAAGGGAAGAAGAATTCTCGATGACTCCGATGTCGTCATCTATGCCGGGAGTCTCGTGAACCCTGAACTCCTGAAAGGTATTCGCGCGGAGATCTACGATTCAGCCTCCATGGACCTCGATGAAATTATCGAGATCATGAAAAAGTTTCACACCATGGGCAAGACCGTGGCAAGGCTCCAGACTGGGGACACGTCGTTCTATAGCGCCATATCGGAGCAGATCGAGCGTCTTCGCGCCTTGAACATTCCTTATGAAGTGGTTCCTGGAGTGTCGTCGGCCATGGCGGGCGCGGCAATCCTCGGGCAGGAGTTGACCATCCCCGAGATCAGCCAGACCGTCATCTTCACGAGGATGGAAGGCAGGACGCCGGTGCCTGCGTCGGAACGATTAAGCGCTCTTGCCGCGCACCGGGCGACCATGGTGATCTTCCTGAGCGTCGGGATGATCGAGAAGGTGCGGGGCGAACTGCTTCAGGGGTATCCCGAAGATACGCCCGTTGTCATCATCGAAAAAGCCTCGTGGCCGGAACAAAGGGTCGTCCGGGGCGTTCTGAAGGACATCGCGGAACTCGTGAAGAATGCGGGCATCACGAAAACAGCCCTGATCTACGTGGGAGAATCCCTTCGGGCGTCAGGCGCATCTCTGGGGAAAGAATCAAAACTGTATGACAAGGACTTCAAGCATGAGTATCGGAAGTAATATGGAGTGAGCCAACCGCGTTGGCGTGCAAAATCACGGCGACATGGTCGCCTTGGTCCAAAAAAGTCGGATTGTGGAATAAAATGAAAAAAACGGCAATTATATATATAACGGACAATGGACACAGGCTCGCGCAGCGGCTGGAGACTTTCTCGTCCGATATCGAGATTGTTAAGTTTGCACCGGGTCTTGTGGCGGACCTATGGGGCAGGTATGAAGCGTTTGTGTTCATCATGGCTTCCGGCATCGTTGTGAGGACTATCGCCCAGCTGATGAAAAATAAGAAGACAGATCCGGCAATCGTCGTGCTGGATGAAGCCGGGAAATTCTCGGTGAGTCTTCTGAGCGGCCACCTTGGCGGCGCGAACGAGCTGGCGAACAATATCGCGCGCTTTTTGGGAGGGGAGGCGGTCATCACGACCGCATCGGACGTCAACGGCCTGGTGTCCATAGATCTTTGGGCCGGGGACAACGGACTTGTTATTGAAGAGTGGGGGCTCGTCCCGCGGACCGGCGCGAGGCTCGTGAATAACGGCGGGCTTACAGTTTATTCCGAAATAGACATCGTGTTGCCCGCGGAATACCACAAGGTCTTTGATCCGGGTTCCGCAGACGTGCTGGTCACGAACAAAAAGCGGCTCATTTCCGACGATCGCGGAAACGGTCAACTGTATGTGAGGCCGAAAAACCTCATTCTCGGCATTGGTTGCAACAAGGGCGCATCAACGGAAGAGATCGAGCATGCTGTGCAGCATACTCTCGAAGAACATAATCTGGCGTTCTTATCCATCGGTTCCCTCGCGACTATCGACATGAAAGCCGATGAGCCGGGCCTGGTTGCTTTCGCAAAAAAACACCAGATTGAGATGAAGACCTATAGTCCTCTTGAATTGAATGGAGTGCAGGGTGTTTCGAAATCCGAAGCGGCCTTCAAGGCAACCGGCGCAGTTGCGGTGGCGGAACCGGCCGCCCTGCTTGCCGCGCGGGCGGACGCTCTTCTCGTGCCGAAACAGAAAAGAGGAAATGTGACGGTGGCAGTGGCCGAAAAGAATTCAGAAAGAGGAAAAATCTTCATCGTCGGCATCGGACCGGGGAGTGAAAAGCATATTACCCCCGCTGCCCGGGACGCAATCAGGAAGTCCGATATCATCGTAGGTTACGGAACATACCTTGAGCTGATTCAAAACCTGATTCACGACAAGGAAGTTGTCTCCACGGGGATGACGCAGGAGGTGGACCGGTGCCGGAAAGCGGTCGACTTCGCCGCCGCAGGAAGAACTGTTGCGGTAATCAGCAGCGGAGATCCGGGCGTGTATGCCATGGCGGGGCTGGTGTTTGAAATATTACGACAGGGGTCAGGGGGCAAGGGTCAAGGGTCAAGGGAAAAAAAAGACACTTCACTCCGTATTCCGCATTCCGCATTCCGCATTCCCGAAGTCGAGGTGGTCCCCGGAATTTCCGCGCTTAACGCGTGCGCCTCGCGTCTGGGAGCGCCGCTCATGCACGACTTCGCGAGCATCAGCCTGTCGGACCGGCTGACGCCCTGGCCAATGATCGAAAAACGGCTTGAGGCCGCCGCATCAGCCGACTTCGTCATTGTCCTGTACAACCCGCGGAGCAAAGGCCGGGCCGGGCACATGAGCAAGGCAAGGGAGCTCATCCTGAGATACCGGCTGCCCGAAACGCCCGTGGGAATCGTCAAGGGCGCTATGCGGGACCATGAGACGGTCATCGTAACGGACCTCGGGAACATGCGGGACGATGACATCGACATGCAGACCACGGTGATCATCGGCAATTCGAAGACCTTTCGGTGGAACAACCTGATGATTACGCCGAGGGGGTATGAAATTCAGGAAGGCAAGAAGGTGAGAGGGTAGAAGGTGAGAAACGGCGATTCAAATAAAATCCCAACTTCCCACCCTCCTAACTTCCTACCGTCCGGCCCTGCCGCGCTTCTCTGGGACGAGTCGTTTCTCTGGGGTGTGATGGCGTACAAGACCCTTACCGCTGGCGGGCTGTTGTTTGAACTTATCCGCGCGGATGATATACGAAAAGGAAAGCTGAAAGAGTATGCCATGCTCTTCGTGCCGGGCGGATGGGCATCGAACAAACTCAAGGCGCTTGGGCAGGACGGCGTATCGGAGATAAAAAAATTCGTCCATGACGGCGGCGCTTATCTCGGGTTCTGCGGGGGAGCGGGCCTTGCGACGCAGGACGGCATCGGTCTCGTACCCGTCAAGAGAAAGCCGACGAAGGACCGGGTGCCGAGCTTCAGCGGGCGCATTCAGCTCGACATCTCCGGTCATCCGCTCTGGGAAGGCATAACGGAATCGATATTTCACGCGTGGTGGCCGTCTCAGTTCGTGATCGAAAACGGGAGCGTGAACGTGCTTGCGACCTACGGCGAGGCGATGCGCGATTCTTTCAGCTCGGATGTGAACGTGGGGGAGGCGGAAGCAGGCGGGAAGTGGCAGGAGTTGGAACGCATCTATTGTATCAAGCTCGATCCCAAGCGGCTGCTTCACGATCCGGCAGTCATAGAAGGGACCTTCGGCAAGGGGAAGGTGGTCCTGTCGCTCATCCATTTCGATACGCCTGGAGACAGGAGCGGAGCAACGGCGCTGAAGAATCTTTGGAAGTATTTGGGTTGTACCTCAACGGATCAAGGCGTTCTTCCGATTGCAGCCCGCACAGAACAACCGGCAGTTGCCGACTACCCTGTTCTGGAAGAGCTTGAAACGGCGCTGGGCGGCCTGATCGACCTCGGCTTGCAAAATGCTCTCTGGTTCCAGCGGAATCCCCTGCTCCTGCAATGGAAAAGGGGCGTGCGGGGGCTCGAATACTGTACGCTCCATATCATGATGAAAGAGCTCTCTGAAATGCTGAGAAAGCAGGGAACAGGGGACCGGAGACCGGGGATAGAAAAAAAACTGGAACACATCAGGGGACTGCTGCTGCCTTTTCTGGACAAGGCGAAGCGTCTGCTCCTTTTGGAAAGAGTTGCCCTGCAGAAGGGACCTATCTCTTACGAACAATGTGACGACCCTGAGATTCAATGTCTCCGGGAAGAATTGTTTTCCCGGTCGAAGAGTTACGGGGGCTCGTTCAAAAAACTTATCGATGAAATCGACGGATTATTATTCGGCGTATTAACGCATCAGAAAAAAAGGGGGAGTCATGACACAGCTTGAAACAGCGGCAAAAGGAGTGATAACCGAACAAATCCAAAGGGTCGCGGCGGACGAAGGTCTGGACGTCGAGATCATCCGGCGCAGGGTCGCATCCGGAAAAATCATCATCCCGGCCAATAAGCACAGGAGCAGTTCCGTGGTCGGCATCGGCAAGGGGCTTCGGACGAAGATCAACGCTTCCATCGGCACATCCACCGACATCGTCGATCTTGCGATGGAAGTGGAAAAAGCAAAGACCGCGGAAAAATACGGCGCCGACACCCTCATGGACTTGAGCGTGGGCGGCGATATCCCCGCGATCAGAAGGGCCGTGATGGAGTCCGTGAATCTTCCGTTGGGTACGGTGCCGCTCTACGAGGCCTTTGCCGCGGCCATAGAAAAATACGGCGCCGCGGTGCATATGCCCGCGGAACTCCTCTTCGAGATCACCGAGAGACAGTGCGAAGCAGGCGTCGGGTTCATGGCCATCCACTGCGGCATCAACAGAAATACCGTTGAGATGCTGCGGAAACAGCATTACCGCTACGGGGGGCTTGTTTCAAAAGGCGGTTCTTACCTGGTCGCATGGATGGAGCACAACAAGAAGGAAAATCCCCTCTATGAACACTTTGACCGGGTGGTCGGCATCCTGAAAAAGCATGATGTCGTTCTGAGTCTCGGGAACGGGTTCCGCGCCGGCGCCATCCATGACGCAACGGACCGCGTCCAGATACAGGAATTGCTCATCAACTGCGAACTCGCGGAGCGGGGGCGGGAAATGGGCTGCCAG
>JBGOTO010000125.1:0-6490 GCA_041476485.1 Nitrospirota bacterium | reverse complement strand
ATTTTCGCGACCTCTTTATAGGCCATCGCAATAGGGGTGGATTTGCCGTGGCTGTAGAGGACCGCCGGCACCATCTGGTTCCGCCTGAGGCCCCTGGCGACCCCCTTGCCCGCCTTTTCTCTTACCTGTGCTGTCAATGCAATCTTTTCCATTTCTCTTCTTCTCCTCTGATACAGACTTATATGAATCCGTTTAAACTGCTCAAACGGTTTAGACCGCCGTATGTGCTACACGAACAACGAGCTGAGCGACGTCTCCTCATGGATCCTGTTGATGGCCTCGGCGAGGAGCGGCGCGGCCGAAAGCACCGTCAGCTTTTTGCACGCCTGTTGCTTGGTATCGAGGGCGATGGTGTTCGTGGTGATCAGCTCGTCCAGCACTGAATCATTAACGCGCTGGATGGCCGGGCCCGAGAGCACCGCATGCGTGCAGGCCGCAACGATCCTGCCCGCGCCGTTTTCGCGGAGCGCAGCCGCCCCTTCGGTCAGGGTGCCCGCGGTGTCCACCATGTCGTCCAGAAGCAGGCAGTCGTGTCCCTTGACGTCGCCGATGATGTTCATGACCTTGGCAACGTTCGGCTTGTCCCGCCGCTTATCGATGATCGCCAGCGCGGCATTCAGCCGCTTGGCGAAGGCGCGTGCGCGTTCCACGCCGCCCGCGTCCGGCGATACCACCGTCAAGTCCGTAAACTTCTTTGTCCGGACATATTCGAGGATCACCGACGCGGCAAAGAGATTGTCCACCGGGATATTGAAGAACCCCTGGATCTGCCCCGCGTGCAGGTCCACCGTCAGCACCCGGTTCACTCCGGCGGTCGTGATCAGGTCGGCCACGAGCTTGGACGTGATGGGAACGCGCGGCTGCACCTTGCGGTCCTGCCTGCCGTATCCGTAATAGGGGATGACGGCCGTGATCCGGGCCGCCGAGGCCCGCTTGAGAGCGTCGGTCATGATGAGCAGTTCCATGAGGTGCCGGTTCACCGGGCTCGCTGTGGGCTGCACCACGAAGACGTCCATGCCGCGCACGTTGTCCACGATTTGCACGTTGATCTCACCGTCGCTGAACCTTCCGACGACCGCGTTCCCGAGCGGGATGTTCATCGTTTTGCAGATTTCTTTCGCGAGCTCGGGATTGGCGTTCCCGGAAAATATTTTTATCTCCTGACCTTTTATAGTTCCCATCGTTACCTCGTTATGTGCCGGATGCTGGTTCGGGGACAGGGATTCGAACCCCGATAAAAGGCTTCAAAGGCCTCTGTCCTACCATTAGACGATCCCCGAGCGAAAACCGGTCCCGCCCGGGGTCCCGGACCGGATAAACATCAAAAAGGATAGGCATGCGCCTATCCTCTCCCGTATGATGCAGAATCGGCAGAATTCGCAGTATGGTCCGGTGTTAGTGCTTTTCGGATCCCTTTGGGCTGTTCCCGCTTCTTGCGGTCATGCAAGATGCTCCGCGATCGGAGACGTGGTCAATGTCACGGCCGGGTAGAGCCGCCACCCCTTGCGGGAGAGGCTTTCCGCGGCGGCCCGGCAGGCCGCCTCGGTCTCGAATACTCCGAAGACCGTCGGCCCGCTGCCGCTCATCCGGACGCCGAGAGCGCCCTGTGCAATGAGCGCTTCTTCGATTTCGCCGATGACCGGGTGTGCGGCCTTGGTCACGGTTTCGAGGTCATTGTGGAGCTCCGCGGCAATGTTTCGGGCCGTCGTAAGCCTTGCAATTTTATTACAGTCGACTTTTTTTGTCAACCCCAAAGTTAGATTTTTATAGACCCAGGCCGTGGAAGTCTCGAACCCCGGATTCGCGAGCAGCACCCAAAAAGGGGGCAAAGGGGGCAGGGACGTCACGATTTCCCCCCTCCCCCGGGCCAGGGCCGTCGGCCCGGAGAGGAAAAAGGGCACATCCATGCCGATCCGGGCGCCGATTTCGGAAAGCCGGTCTGCGTTGAGCCCGGCGCCGAGGAGTTTGTTTGCCGCAGCAAGCACCGCGGCGGCATTGCCGCTCCCCCCGCCGAGCCCGGCCGCCACGGGGATGTTTTTCTTGATCGATATCGTGAGACCGGGATTTTTACCCGAAATTCTGAGGATCTCCGCGGCGGCCTTCCATGCGGTGTTTCCTTCCCCCGACGGGACCGAGCCGGCGTCGCAGGTGATGCTGATGCCCGCCGGGGCGAGCGCAACCGTCACCTCGTCGTAGAGGCCCACCATCTGCATGAGCATCTCGACGTCGTGATATCCGTCGGGCCTCTTCCCGAGTACGGACAGGCAGAGGTTGATCTTTGCCGGAGACCGGAGCGTGATCGCTTTCATGGGCATTCTTTGTCCAATTCCGTTCCTATTTCTGCCCGCCCTCGTCCTCGTCCGTCAGGACAAAGGACCCATCGTTGATTGGGACGTTTACCGCTGCGTCTCCATACTCGATGGTGAGCAGCAGTTTCTGGTCGGGGTTCTCTATCTCGATTTTTATCGGAAGCGGGTAGTGCGAGACGGTCTGTACCAGATCAAACCGCGCCCGGTACAGGAGCGTTCCGGATTGATAGAGCTCTTCTGAAAGGATTCGGGGCCCCTCCGCCGGACCGGACGCGGCAACCTCGATGCGCCGCACGTTGTCATCATGTCGTATCTCAAGCACGCACTCGCCGTTCTGCGCGCAGCGCTGCGAAGCTTCGTAAGGATGCACCGGCGCCGGGATGGTCCCGGAAAGCACGGCGCAAAGCTCCTGAATATCCAGCCCTTCGCCGAGGAGTTGATCGAGCCCCGCCTGACCCGGCCGGAGGACCTTGCCGCTGTCCGGCAGGCGGAGCAGAATGTCCCTGCCGTCCCAGACGAGGGCCATGACGGTCTGGCCCAGGGGACCGTAGGCCTCCATGCGGAGCCTGCGCTGTCCGTCGAGCACGATGCCCACGTTTTCGAGCGTCCGCTTTCTGCCGTGCTTGACGATCTCGACGCTCGCCACTGCCTTGAGTCCTTTAAAGGACTGTCGCCGCAGTTCCAGCGTATCGAGCAGCGCACGCGCAGGGACCTCGGTCATGGGAATCTCGGGTTTTTTCGGTGCGCAGGCGAACAGGAGCGGGATGATGATGAGGGCAACGAGCCGGGAGGTCTTCACTTCTTGCCTTTTTTCCTCGGTTTTACGTCTTTGAGCAGCACGTCGGGGTCGCCGAACCCCGCTGCTTTGAACCTGTCGCGGAGCTTTTGGTTCTCGGGGTCGAGTTTCAGCGACTTGAGCCATTGCTCTCCGGCCTTGTCCTTCCGGGAAAGCTTGAGGAAGATGTCGCCGTAGTGCTCGCGCATTACGGGATCGTCTCCCTCCTTCGATACCGCCTTTTCCATTTCCTCCAGGGCCTCTTTCAGCATTCCCTTCTGGTAATAGGCCCAGGCAAGACTGTCGAGGATGTAGCCGTTGTCGGGTTTATACTGGAGCGCCAGCTTGATGAGCCGGATAGACTCGTCCAGGTGTTCGCCTTTCTCCGCGTAGGAGTAACCCAGATAGTTCAGCGCGTCGGCGTTTTCCGGCTTGAGCTCGATGGTTTTTTTGAGCGCCGCGATCATATCGTCGCGCCTGCCCAGCTTTTCATACACGACCGCCAGGCTGAACTCCAGGTCGTCCCGGTCGGGCGCCATCCGGAGGCCCCTGGTGAGCGTGTCCAGGGCCTGCTGATATTTCCCGGTGTCCGTGTATGCGTTGGCGAGGTAGAGATACAGTTCGGGCTTCCCGGGCTGCTCCGCAAGGGCCTTCTCAAGGAGCGGGACGGCCTCTGCCGTGCGGTCGAGCTGCGCAAAGAGAGAGGCGATCTGCAGAACCGAATCGAGGTCTTCGGGAGCGGCGGCCAGGACGGCCCGGTATTGCGCCAGGGCCTCTTCGTAGCGTTGGAGGGCCACGAGCGTGGAAGCAAGGTACCGTTTGATTCTCATGTCGTTCGGGAGGGCGCGGGAAACGGTTTTAAACGACTCCATGGCCTGTTCATACTTCTTCTGCTCGGCGTAAATAAGGCCCATCTTCACCAAGGCGTCGTAATTCTTGGGGTCCAGGGCCACGAGCCGCTTGAGCTGGTCCAGTGCTTCTTCGAGCGCGTTCTGCTGAATATACAATTGCGCGAGGTGCTGCTGGAGCTCGAGATTGTGGGGATTCAGGGCGATGGCTTTCTTATACGCCCCGATCGCTGCGGGGACCTTGTCCATCAGTTCATACACGAACGCCATGCCGGCATAGGCCGCTTCGAACTCGTCGTTGAGAGATACGGCCCGGTTGAATTCCGCCAGCGCCTCGTTGTACATCTTCCGGTTCGTGTACATTCTCCCGAGGTAATAAGGCGACATGAGGGAGCCGGGATTGACTTTCTCCAAAGACCGGAACGTCGCCACCGCCTCGTCGTACCGTTTCAGGGAACCGAGGAGCTCCCCCAGGTAAATATAGGCGTCTTCCTGCTTGGGGTCGATCGAGATCACTTTGCGATAGGTGTTCAGCGCGTCATCGAATTTTTTCTGATTTGCGTACAGGCCGGCCAACAGCAGGAGGACGCGCGTATTCCCCGGATTGAGCTCGGCGGCTTTCTGCACATAGGGGGCGGCCTGGTCCGGCTGTCCCTTGCGAAGAAACAGAGAGGCGATCGAGAACGCGACGTCCGACGCGTTCGGGTCCAGCCGGTACGCCTCCAGGTATTCCTTCTGTGCCCCGTCGAACTCTCCCGCTTGTTCGAGCAGCTCGCCGGCCATGAAATGGTAGTAGGCGTCGGCTTGCGCCTTGATATCGGCGCCGACGGTACCGACCCTTGTTTCGGAAAGCGGGGAAGGCGCCGAGGCGCAGGACGCGATAAAAACCGCGAGGAGGAGAATAGCGCAGATATTTTTCATGAGTATTAGTCTATGCGAACGATTCATGAGTGTCAAGATAAACATTCCTTGTTGCACAGCAAGATCATCAAAATGAGAACTGGAACCGCTGTCTTTTCACCGTGGGCGTTTAACGGGCAGAGGACTGATAATTTTTATCGATGAGCGCCTTCACCCGCGCCAGGCTCGTTTCAACGTCGTCTCTGTTGTGCGCCTCGATGGTAAAGACCGGCGGGCCGGCATTTTTGCTCATCAGGCCGAAACAGCGCTCAAAGTCTACCGTTCCCCGTCCGAGCGCCCAGTGAGCATCGGCCGTCCCATCATTGTCATGGAGATGCACCTCCACCAGGCGGGTCCCGAGAGACTCGAACCAGCGCTCCATCGGAACGGTTGAGAAGAGATTGAAATGACCGGTATCGAAGCAGAAACCGAAGTTCGGGCTGTCGATCTTCTCGATCAGCATCCGGAGCGCAGAGGGCTCGGTGTCGAACACGTTCTCCACGGCGACCCGCAAATTAATCGCGGTCGCCCTTTCCGTTACTTCCTGCCAGGTATCGATGCTGTTCTCGAGCCAAAGGTCCGTGCGTCCGCCGTACCGCCACTTGTCGTACGCGGCGTGGAACACCGCGGTGCGCGGCCTGAGGACCGCGGCGACATCCAGGAGCTGGCGGAACCGCTGCTTTGTCGCAGACCGCACGAGGGGGTCCACGGCGCCGGGGTTCAGGTCCATGAACGGCGCATGCAGCGTGATCGCGGGGTCCCAGTCCAGACTTTTGGCCAGGCCCTCAAGGTCCTGCCGTTTGATCCGGTCGAGCGCCGCGGCGGGGAAAAAGATCTCGAGATCGAACCGGCGCTGCCGAAGAAAGTCGTAATATTCCCCCAACGAGGGATAGGGGACGTGAACGTGAATGGCTTCCATCAGGGGTCAGCTCTTGGAAGGACAGGCCCCCCCCGAGCACCCGCCTGCTGCGCAACCCGCGGCCGGCTTGGACTCTTGTTTCGGCTTTTCCTCCTGTTTCGGCTTCTCCGCCTCTTCCCCTTTTTTCCGGTCGCCCGAGGGATAGTCCGTGGCGTACCAGCCGGACCCCTTGAGGACAAACGCCGTCGGCGAAAGCACCTTCCTCACGTTCGCGGCATGGCACAGGCTGCATTCCAGGATGGCGGGGTCGCTCACTTTCCGGATGACCTCAAAACGGCCGCCGCACTTTCCGCATTCGTATTCGTAAACCGGCATACAACAACCTCCACTGTTTCGATGTAGTTTAGGAACCTTTATTATAAACAATGGGATGGATAAAAACAAGAGTTTTTGCGGACTTCCGTCATCCCCCAATTACCCCGGGGGCCGGTAGCTCTTTCGTTCGGAGCTGCCCGGCTTAACGCCGAAGACCGGTTCTTCTGTTTTTTTACTTGCCCAGTTCCCGTACGAGTTGGAAATTCCTGCTCCGCCTGACAGGCTCCTCCGGCATGTCGGGGTTAAAGGCAAAGAGCTGCCGGCGGTGCGCCTCGAGGATTGCGTCCTCTTGTCCCAGATAGCCAGCCGCGGTCACGACTTTCGTGCCCGCCTTCTCCGCGCCCGAAAAAATCTCGCGTATCTCCTTTTTCCAGTTTGGGTCTCTGAGCAGGTGATGATCGAGAATGAGCGTCTTGACCTCTGT
>JBGOTO010000124.1:0-6725 GCA_041476485.1 Nitrospirota bacterium | reverse complement strand
GGTAGATGTCCTCTTTCCTCGCCCGCGCAAGGCTGCAGATAACGGGTCCTTCCACCTCGGCCCCGATCCGCCTGATCGCCTCGAAATCCCCGGGAGAGCTGATGGCAAAGCCCGCCTCGATGATGTCCACGCCGAGCCGCGCGAGCTGCTTGGCGAGGGTGATCTTTTCCTCAACGTTCATGCTCGCGCCGGGGGATTGCTCTCCGTCGCGGAGCGTCGTGTCGAATATCCTGATTGTGGTGCCCATACGGTCCTCCAAAATCATGCAGGGAAAATAGAGACTGGATTAGTAAGATAGCGAAGCGGTTGGCCCGGGTAGTCACGCAAAATTACTTGATCTCTCTTTACGCGGCTGCCGGTTTCCGCCTGGCGAGCCCGTACAGCGCCTCGCCGATGCCCAGAAGGACATAGGAAAGAGAGATAAGGAACAGCATGAACGCAGGATGGTAGGCCACGACCGCCAGAATGACCACCATTGCCACCAGCAGGCCGAAAGGACGGCGCTCCTTCAAATTGGCCTCCTTCAGGCTATGGTAGGTGATGTTGCTCACCATGAGACCCGCGAGAAGGAACGTCAAGCCCAGCACCCAATAGTCCTTTCCGACGACGTTCGCAAGCCATACCAGCTTCAGGTTTTCGAGAATTTCAATGATCTCCTGGTACGCGAGCACGGTGGCGGCGATCACAATGGCCGAAGCCGGCGTCGGGAGCCCGGTAAAATGCTTTTTTTCGGCGCTGCCCATCTGCACGTTGAACCGCGCGAGCCGCAGCGCGGCGCAGGCGACGAGAAAGAACGAGCCGAGCCATCCGACGCGGCCGAAGGACGACAGCGTCCACGTATACACAAGGACGCCCGGGGCGACCCCGAATGAGATCACGTCCGCGAGCGAATCTATCTCGATGCCGAAGCGCGTTGTCGTATGCGTGAGCCTCGCGACCCAGCCGTCCAGAACGTCGAAAACGGACGCGATCATGATGGCCCACGCGGCGCGTTCATAATCGGCGTTCAGCGAGGCCACGATGGAATAAAAGCCCGAAAACATGCTCAAAAGCGTGATAAGGTTGGGAAGGATATATATCCCTTTTCTCATTTCAGCACTCCTATCACGTCCTTCGCTCCCGTGACCCGGTCACCGAGCTTCACCTTGATCTCGGCGTTCTTGGGAAGAAAAATATCAACCCGCGAGCCGAAACGGATCAGGCCGTATCGCTCACCCGGCTTGATTGAGTCACCGGGTTTTGCGTAGCAGACGATGCGCCGCGCGATAAGCCCCGCGATCTGCTTCACGAGTATTTTCCGCGTGCCGTTCGCAATGACCATTGCGGTCTGCTCGTTGTCGAGCGAAGCCTTGTCCACCGAGGCAACATGGAACTTACCCGGGTTGTATTTCACGAGCTCGACCGTTCCCCCGATGGGCGAACGGTTCACGTGGACGTTGAACACGGAAAGAAAAATACTGATCTGCTTCACATCCTGCTTCAGGTAGTTGGGCTCGAACACGTCCTTCACCACGATCACCTTGCCGTCCGCCGGCGAGACGACGATACCTTTCCCCTCCGGCACGATACGCTCCGGATCACGGAAAAAGAAGAGGACGAAAAGCGTCAGAACGAGAAGCGCGCAGCCCGGCCACTTCCATCCGAGCAAAAAAACCATTATCGTTATTGCCGCCAGCGGGAGAATGAACGGCCAGCCTTCCGCGGCGATGGGAATGCCGTAGTTTTTCATCATGATTCAAGGACCCCAGCCACTAAGACACTAAGACACAAAGAAAACCGACAACTTCTGGTTTTAATCCAGCTCTTCCTTCGTGTCTTCGTGACTTCGTGGCAAAAAGCATTTGTTTAGTTTTTGCTCTTATCGACCAACTTGCCCTTCTGCAGCCACGGCATCATCTTCCTGAGCCGGCCGCCGACTTCCTCGATGGGATGGGCCTGGCCCTTCTTCGTGAGCGCGGTGAACGTCGGTTTGTTCGCCATGTTTTCGAGCATCCACTCCTTCGCGAACTGGCCGGACTGGATCTCGGTGAGGATCTTTTTCATTTCTTTTTTTGTCTCGTCGTTGACGAGCCTCGGACCGCGCGTCAGGTCGCCGTACTGGGCCGTGTTGCTGATGGAGTAGCGCATATTCGAGATGCCGCCCTCATAGATCAGGTCCACGATGAGCTTGAGCTCGTGCAAACATTCGAAATAGGCCATCTCCGGCGCATAGCCCGCCTCGACGAGGGTCTCGTACCCTGCCTGGATGAGGGCGGTGGCGCCGCCGCAGAGCACCGCCTGTTCGCCGAAGAGATCGGTCTCCGTCTCTTCGCGGAACGAGGTCTCGATTACCCCTGCCCTGGCGCATCCGATTGCGGAAGCGTATGCCAGCGCCATGTCCTTGGTGGTCTTCGAGGGGTCCTGATGGATGGCGATGAGACCCGGGACGCCCTCACCTTTGATGTACTGGGCGCGGACCAGGTGGCCGGGGCTCTTCGGGGCAGTCATGAACACATTGACGTCCTCGCGCGGAACGATCTGGCCGAAATGAATGTTGAATCCGTGGGCGAAGGCGAGGTAAGCGCCTTTTTTGATGTTCTGCTCAATGTCCTTTTTATACATGCCGCCCTGGAGTTCATCGGGCACGAGGATCATCAGGATGTCCGCCTGCTTCGCCGCCTCCGCGACCTCCACGACCTTGAGCCCGGCGCCCGCGGCCTTCTCCCAGGACCTGCTCCCCTTGCGGAGGCCGACCATCACGTCAACGCCGCTGTCCTTGAGATTGTTCGAATGGGCAAAACCCTGGCTGCCGTAGCCGATGATGGCGACCTTTTTGCCCTTGAGCAGATTCTGGTCCGCGTCCTTATCGTAGTAAATCTTCATCCTGTCCCCTTTCACGGTAAATGCTTACGTGCATCTTGCATCATTGCATTTTCTTTTTCAATTCTTCGTCTTTGAAAATCTGGTCCAGCGCCGCGGACAGCGCCTCGGAAAGCGTGTTCTCGACCTTCTCGCGTGAATAGAGTCCTTCCAGTTCAAGCTTGCTGCTCACCTCGAAGGTCCTGATGATTTTTTTCTCGGCCCTGTCCGCAACGAGAATTCTCATCTGGACTGCCGCCTTGATGGCCGTCTTGAACGGCTTGGATGCGGTATCGACGCCGAGCGTCTTGATCTCGCCGCCGAGCAGGATGTCGGCCCCCTCATCCTTGATGCCTTGTTCGGTCCTATCCCAGGGCAAATCCTTCACAATAAAACCGCGCGCCTTCAAGGCGTCCTTCAAGCGCGCCGTTGCCAGCTCCGCGACGGAGTCCTTGATCATGAAATCGTCCTCTATGTCGGCTGCAATCGTCCGTTTGCCCAGGACCGACGATTGCTTGCCGCGGTCGTCCTTAAATGGACTGACGCCAACAACGACCTTCGGCTTTTCGGAAACCATACCCTCCGGCGCCTGATAACGGACATCAAGAAGGATGGGCCCCTTCTCGGCGCACCCGGTGAGGAATACGAGCGTAACACATGCTGCCATGATGAATCGAACGGTGAAATACATATCTTGCCTCCTTTTCGTAATCCGCGCTACTCGCGGGTCATCGCCACCTTGCCCGTGCGAACGATCTCTTTGATGCCGATAGGGCGGAGAAGGTCGATGAACGCGGCGATTTTCTTTTCATCTCCCGTCACCTGGAACGTATAGCTTTTCTGGGAGGAATCGACGACCCGTGCCCGGAAGATGTCCGCGATCCTGAGCGCCTCGGCCCGATACTCCGCCGGCGCGTTCACCTTGACGAGGCACATCTCCCGCTCCACGAATTCCTTGTCCGCGAGGTCCGTGACCTTGATGACGTCGATAAGCTTGTTCAACTGCTTGATGATCTGTTCGAGTATGCGCTCGTCGCCCGTGGTCACGATCGTCATTTGCGAGATCGAGGAATCGATCGTGGGCCCCACGGATATGGTCTCGATATTGAACCCTCTTCCGCTGAAGAGCCCCGACACCCGGGACAGCACCCCGAATTTATTTTCAACCTGTACGGATATGATGTGCTTCATCGTTTCCCCGTCTTAAGATGTTTTGACTGAGCTCTTATTCCGCATTCCGAAATCCGCATTCCGCCTGCGCCCAGCGGTTACGAGTGCCTGCGCGAGTGCAGGGTGCAATCGACTCATTTCACCGCTTTCAGCTTCTTCTCTTCCTGCTTCGCGTCTTCCCCGAAAACCATCTCGTTGATGGACGCGCCTGCGGGCACCATGGGGAAGACCTTCTCGTACCGGGCTACCACGAAGTCCAGGAACACCGGGCGCTTGACCTTCAGCGCCTCCTGAAGCACGGGGACCACCTCCGACGGTCGTTCCGCGCGCAAACCGACCGCGCCGTAGGCGTCCGCCAGCTTCACGAAGTCCGGCGTGCCGCCGAGGTCCACCGACGAATAACGCTCGGAATAGAACATTTCCTGCCACTGGCGCACCATGCCGAGGAAGCGGTTGTTCAGAATGGCCACCTTCACCGGAATATTGTTCTCCACCGCGGTGGCAAGCTCCTGGATGTTCATCTGGATGCTGCCGTCGCCGGAAATGCTGAACACGGTCTTGTCCGGATGGGCGACCTTGGCGCCGAGAGCGGCCGGGAACCCGTACCCCATGGTCCCGAGCCCGCCGGACGTGATCAGGGTACGCGGCTTGTCGAACTTGTAGAACTGTGCGGTCCACATCTGGTGCTGCCCGACGTCGGTCGCGATAATCGCGTCCCCGCCGGTCACTTCGTAGATCTTCTCGACCACGAACTGGGGCTTGATGACGTCATCCGCATATTCGTACGACAGCGGCCGTTCCTCGCGCCAGGCGTCGATCTGCTTGAGCCAGCTCTTGCGGATCGCTTCCCACGGCTCTTTGACGGCGTGGAGTTCCTTATTGAGGTCCACCATCACGTGCTGTACATCGCCCACGATCGGGATGTCCACGCGAACGTTTTTTCGGATGGACGTGGGGTCTACGTCGATATGGATGATCTTTGCGCCGGGCGCGAACCCCTCGACCCTGCCGGTCACACGGTCGTCGAACCGCGCGCCGATGGCGATAAGAAGGTCGGAATGGTGGACCGCCATGTTCGTGTAGTAGGCCCCGTGCATGCCGAGCATGCCGAGCGAGAGCGAATGCGTGCCGGGAAACCCGCCCAGACCCATCAACGACATGGCCACCGGTATCCTCGTGAGCTCCGCGAATTCCAGGATCTGGTCCGCGGCATTCGAGCTTATGACGCCGCCGCCCATGTACACCACCGGCTTCTTCGCAGCGGCAATCGCCTCGGCCGCCTGCTTGATCTGCCACTTGTTGCCGAAAACCGTGGGATTGTAACTTCTGATTTCAACTTTGCCGGGATAATGGAACTCCGTCTTGGCGGTCACCACGTCCCTCGGCAAGTCGATGAGCACCGGGCCCGGCCGTCCCGTGGAGGCGAGGTAAAACGCCTCCTTGATGATCCGGGAGAGCTCTTTCACGTCCTTCACCAGATAGTTGTACTTGGTGCAGGGGCGGGTGATGCCGACGATGTCCGCCTCCTGGAACGCGTCGTTCCCGATGAGCGCCGTGGGCACCTGGCCCGTGAAGACGACGACCGGAATGGAATCCATATACGCCGTGGCAAGGCCCGTCACCACGTTCGTCGCGCCCGGGCCGGACGTGACGAGGGCCACGCCGACTTTGCCCGTGGAGCGGGCGTAGCCGTCGGCCATATGGACCGCTCCCTGTTCATGCCGGGGAAGGATCACCCGGATGTCCTTTTGCTCATAGAGCGCGTCGAAGATCGGAAGGACCACTCCGCCGGGATAGCAGAAGAGCGTGTCTACCTTCTCCTTCTTCAGGCACTCCAGCAATATTTCTGAGCCTTTAAATTCCTTGTTCGACATAGGTGCGCCTTTGGTAGATAGGGAAATTGAGAAGATGAGAAGTTAGGAAGATAGGTGTGACGCTTTCTTCACATCTTCCTATCCTCCCAATTTCCCAACTTCGGCTTTCTAAGCTTTCACCACCGCGCCGGTATTCGCGGACGTGACCACCTTTGCATACCGCGCGAGCCAGCCGGTTTTGATCTTCGGCTCCCGCGGCTTCCATGCCGCGAGCCGTTTTTTTATTTCCTGCTCGGAAAGCTTGAGTTCCAGTTTCCGGTTATGGACATCGAGCAGAATTTTGTCGCCGTTTTGCACGATCGCGATCGGCCCGCCTTCCGCGGCCTCGGGCGAGATATGCCCGATACAGGGGCCCCGCGTTCCACCGGAGAACCTGCCGTCGGTCAGCAGGACGACGGACTCGCCCAGCCCCATGCCTGAAATCGCGGACGTCGGCGAAAGCATCTCGCGCATGCCGGGCCCTCCCTTGGGCCCCTCATAACGGATCACGACCACGTGGCCCGCCTTGATCTTTCCCGCGAGGATCGCGGCCATGGCGTCTTCTTCCGAATCGAACACCACCGCCGTGCCTTCAAAGCGCATCATCTGCTCGCTTACAGCGGTCTGCTTCACCACCGAACCGTTCGGCGCGAGATTGCCCGTAAGCACCGCTATGCCGCCCTCTTTGTGATAGGCCTTGTCGAGCGGCCGGATGACGTCTGCATTTCCCACGCGGCCGGCCTTCGCGATCTCGATGATCGATCTGCCGCTCACCGTGGGAGAGTCCTTGAGCGCGGACGTGAAGCGCGAAAGCACGCCCGGGATGCCTCCCGCGGCGTCGAGGTCTTCCAAGTAATGCTGGCC
>JBGOTO010000123.1:0-6885 GCA_041476485.1 Nitrospirota bacterium | reverse complement strand
TTGGACAGAAGCAGAACATTGAAAAAATTCGTGAATTTACCACCATCTCCAGAGTGCGATAACGAAGGTGATGACGAACACGAGTACGAGGTTCATATAGGCAAAAAAGTAAAAAAGCCCTACATGAAAGGGCTGGGCGGGCTTTTCTCCCGCCGTGAGCAGCCTGCCGACTTTGGGCATGGCGAGGACCTCTTCCTCGCCGTGGGGCGCTGCTTCCAGGCTCCCGGTCAAGTCCCTTCCGGCGGAATGTTTCAGCAAGTGCGTGCCGTTTTTCCAGAGTTTGCTCAACGTTACGTCGTAGATATTACCCTTATAAGTGATATATGCGGGCCGTTTGTCTGTCCCATCGAAATGGGAAAGCTCTTCGAGGCTGCAGACGCCGTGTTCCGCGCAATCCGGCAAGGTTGTAAGGGATTTCTGTTTTCTCAATTTCGGCCCGATGGAGAGCGTGACGACGACGGCGCTCAAAAGCATCACCAGATACAGCGCTATCTTGACGCTCAGCAGGATGCCGAACCGTGTGGAAAACAACATTTCGAACGACGGGATTCTGGCGATCGTCAAGGGAATGCCGGTGATCAGGAGCGCGGCCATTGAAAGCCACCCGAGCCTCAGCTCTCCTTTCGGGAGGCCTTTCACGGCGTACGCGGGTTTCAAAAGTATATGGACGTACATGATTGTGCCGAACCAAGCGATGGCGGCCAGCGTATGGATATATCCGATGATCAGGCGAACGACGCGCTGGGTCATCGAGAGCGGCCGGTACTGTCCCGCTGCTTTCAAATCGTTAAGGAATCTCTTTCCGCTTTCGGTAAGCACGCCGCCCCCGGTTGCGTTGACGTGGCACTGGCTGCACTCAAGACCGGTACGGTGAGCATACTCCGGCGTGGCAAAGGACGGAGAGGGGAAAAGCGTGACGGAGAATAGAAGGATGAGTGCTGCATAACAAAGCACGGTGGATCGAGTACGTGTCATGAAGGCGATTATAGCAGATCGGAAGAAATTGTAAACCGATTTTGGCAGAGAAGGAGATTGCCGAGCGGGCGAAGAGGGGAGAACGATGAAGTGAGCCGTCAAGCAAGGATGGCTCGATTGCCTTGGTAGTCATATTAGCCAGCTACACCGCAAATAACCTATGTTACCAACCCTGGTTGAAATTGCTGCGCCTTCGCCGCTCGATTTCCGAATCACTTCTTCACCACCAGCGAAACCCATTTGCCGTCCGGATATTTCTCGACGAGCTTCAATCCTTCCGCCTTCATTGCTCCAATCACTTCATCTTCCTGGCCGGAAAGGATGCCCGATAGGATGCCAATGCAGCCCTGTTTCATGTGTTTTGAAAGCTCCGGGGCAAGTTCGACGAGGACCCCTGATATCAGGTTCGCTGCTATTACGTCGAAGTTCTCTGTAAGCTCCGCGAGTCCCCCTTGTCTGATCTGAACATCCGGCGTTTGATTGAGTTCGATGTTCTTTTGCGCCGCTTCTTCGGCAAGAGGGTCTATATCAATGCCGAGGACATGGCGATAACCGAGCTTGGCCGCTGCTATGGCAAGAAGCCCCGTGCCGGTGCCGAGGTCGAGAAAAGTGTCTTTTCCTGTTTTGTCCGCATACTTTTCCAGGAGCACCAGGCACGACCGTGTGGTCTCGTGATGTCCGGTGCCGAAGGCCATGGCAGGGTCTATTACAAGGTTGATACGGCCTTTCTTTTCCTGCTCCCAAGGCGGCAGGATGGTAAATCGCTCTCCTATGTCAATGGCATGGAACCCTTTTTTCCATGTTTCATTCCAGTCTTCATGCGGTATCAAGGTGTGGCTGAAGGTGATGTCGGATGGCTGGCCTGATTTATCGAGAAGTGCCTTGAAAAGAGAAATGCCGGTAGTGATCGTATTCATATCTATGGTCTCGGGGAAGTAGGCGATAATGCTCTCGTCCTGCTCGATTGCGCCGAGACAGCCTGCATCCGTGAGCCTTTGAATAAGGTTATCCCTGAATGGACTGCTGATTTTTATGGTCAATTCGTAATAAGACATGGCGGCCATTGTAGCCGTCTTTATCAGGAGGTGTCAAACTTTATCCTCAGGCCGTAATCAATCTATTTTGCGATAAAACCGTTTTTTACCTTGACAAGTCCATGAGTTACGTGGTATTTTATGCGCTCTAAACAAACGGGTAACGGAATCGTCAAGGAGGTTTCATCAATGTACGCAGTAATAACCACAGGTGGGAAACAATACAAGGTTGCACCGGGTGACGTGGTCAGGGTGGAGACCCTTGAGGCAAAGAAGGGTGATATGATCGAGCTTAAGGAAGTCCTTATGATCGCAGACGGCGATAAGCTGTCTGTCGGTAAGCCGATGCTCGCGTCCGCGAAGGTCACGGCGGAAGTTATGGAACAGGCCAGGGGCGAGAAGATCATCATATTCAAGCACCGGAGGCGCAAAGGCTATCGCAACACCAACGGTCACCGTCAGAATTATACGGCGATCAAGGTGAAGGAAATAACGGCTTAATAATTTTGCCACGAAGACACTAAGACACGAAGGAAGATTTTCAAAACAGTGGTGATTTACTTTGTGCCTTCGTGCCTTTGTGGCGTAATCTGTTTTCGGAGGATTTGAAATGGCTCATAAAAAAGGCGTCGGCAGTTCAAGAAACGGAAGAGACAGCAATCCGCAGTATCTCGGCGTGAAGCGGTACGACGGCGAGAAAATACTCGCGGGGACGATCATCGTGCGTCAGCGCGGAACCAAGTTCCACCCGGGCATGAACGTGGGCAAGGGCAGCGACGACACGCTCTTTGCCAAGATCAACGGCGTGGTGAAGTTCGAACGCTATGACAAGACCCGCAAGCAGGTAAGTGTGTACGCAGCAGCGTAAACGGTTCGCAAAAAAAGATGATCACGAAGGCGGCATGGTTCTCTATGCCGCCTTTTTTATTTTCACGCGGTTCCAACTTGCAATTTTGGCCGTATAACTGTATATTTCATTGAAAACATTCTTCAAATCTCCCTTTGACCGTTGCAGAAGAGGTGAGCGAAGGGATTTAACGGCACATGTCAAACTTTATCGATAGAGTAAAGATTCAGGTCAAGGCGGGACACGGAGGTCCGGGATGCATAGCCTTCCGCCGTGAGGCCTATGTTCCGCGCGGGGGACCGAGCGGAGGCGACGGCGGGAAGGGCGGCGATGTGCTCATCAGGGCCGACAAGCAGCTCGGAACGCTGATCGACCTCAAGTACCAGCAATTGTATCGCGCCCGTGACGGCGAGCAGGGCCGCGGCAAGGAACAGTTCGGCGCCGACGCCGATGACGTTATTATCCGCGTGCCCGTCGGCACGGTCGTGAACGACGCCGAGACCCGTACGACGATCGTGGACCTGGACACCGACGGCATGGAGTATACCCTTGCGAAAGGCGGCAGGGGCGGGAAGGGGAACGCATTTTTCAAGTCAGCCACGAACCAGGCGCCCCGTCATGCCCAGCCTGGAGAGGATGGAGAAGAACAGTGGCTGTATCTCGAACTCAAGCTCCTGGCCGACGTGGGGCTTGTGGGTTTCCCGAACGCGGGTAAGTCTACCCTGATATCGCGCATCTCGGCGGCAAAGCCCAAGATCGCGGACTATCCCTTTACCACGCTGTCGCCGGTGCTCGGGGTGGTGAAGCCCGAGGGCCGGGGGAGTTTCGTGGTCGCCGATATTCCCGGCTTGATCGAGAACGCGCATAAGGGCGCCGGGCTCGGCTTCGAATTTCTGCGCCACGTGGAGCGGACATCGATCCTCCTTCACCTGGTGGACGTATCGGGCATGGTGCAGGGCGATCCGGTCGAGAACTTTAAGAAGATCAATACCGAACTCGAACTCTACAGCGCGGAGCTGATGAAGAAGTATATGGCAGTGGCGGCGACCAAGATCGACGCAGCGGACAAGAACGAGTTCGACGAGCTGGCGGCATACTGCGCTGAGAGCGGTTACAAATTCTTTCCCATCTCCGCGGTGACCGGTGAAGGTCTGGAGCCGCTTATGAGGTTTTTGGCGGACAGGGTGGAAGAAGAAAGGGAAATCAGGCTTCAGGGTCAAGGGGCCGGGGCTAAGGGTAAAGGGTAGTTAAGAAAGCAGGGTCAAGGGTCAAGGAACTTCAGATCAAATGCTATCATGAAGAACGTTGAGATAAACAGAAAAGCCATCTTTTCAAAAGCCCGCAGGGTCGTGATCAAAGCCGGCAGCGCGGTGCTCGCCTCGTCCGATCAGGGCCTTGACCAGGACCGCATCGAGCGTCTTGCATCCGATATTTCGTCCATCATGGATGAGGGACGAGAGGTAATCCTCGTTTCCTCAGGCGCGATCGCGGCCGGGCTTGCGAAGCTCGGACTCATGAAAACGAAAGGCATGCCCCTTTCTCTCAAGCAGGCCGCGGCGGCCGTCGGCCAATCGGGCCTGATCTGGGCGTACGAGAAAACATTCGCCGACCACGGCAGGAAGGTGGCGCAGGTGCTGCTCACGCGCGAGGACCTCTCGAACCGCACGCGCTTCCTGAACGCGCGCAACACGCTCCAGACGCTGTTGGACCACGGCGTCATCCCCATCATCAACGAAAACGACACGGTTTCGGTCGACGAGATAAAGTTCGGCGACAACGACAATCTCTCGGGAATGGTTACCCATCTTGCCGACGCGGACTTGCTCGTGGTCCTTTCGGACATCGATGGCCTGTATACTGCCGATCCCAAGGTGAATTCCTCGGCGGAACTGATCCCCCTTGTCGAAAAGATCACCGCCGAAATGGAGCGCGGAGCCGGCGATGCGCGGACAGGAGTGGGCACGGGCGGCATGCGCTCCAAGCTCATGACCGCAAAGAAAGTCTCGGCCTACGGCGCGCACATGGTAATCGTGAACGGGAAGAAAAACGGCGTGCTCCGGGCATTGTTCGAAGGCGAAAATGTCGGCACGCTTTTCCTGCCTAAACCAGAGAAGCAGGAGGGCCGGAAACACTGGATCGCTTACACGGTCAAATGCGTCGGGCAGGTCGTTGTGGACAACGGCGGCCGCGAGGCTCTCGTGAACAAAGGAAAGAGCCTTCTGCCCGGCGGCGTGGTCAAGGTGGAGGGGACCTTCAAAGTCGGAGACTGCGTAAACTGCACGGACCGCAGCGGTCACGCCTTCGCCCGCGGGCTGGTAAAATATTCCTCGGCTGACCTGGACCGGATCAAGGGACTCAAGACCTCGCAGATCGAGTCCGTCCTCGGGCACAAGGATTACGACGAGGTGATCCATAGGGACGATCTGGTTATACTATGAATTGCGGAATGCGGAATTAACAAATAAGCACTGGATTTTTTATCCGTGCTCATCCGTGTAAATCCGTGGCTAAGAATTGTTTTGGAGGTTTTCCATGGACATCAAACACTACGTGACTGATAAAGCGCAAAAGGCCAAGGCGGCTTCGCGGGCGCTCGCGAACCTCTCGACGGAGACCAAGAACAATGCCCTGCTCAAAATGGCGGACGGTCTGGAAAAAGAATCTGCCAAAATCATCTCCGAGAACCGGAAAGACGTGACGGAGGCCGAAAAAAAGGGCCTGTCCAAGGCCATGATCGACCGTTTGACGCTTACCGCGGAGCGCATCAAGACCATGGCCGATGGCCTCCGCGAAGTTGCCGCGCTTCCCGATCCCGTGGGCGAGGTGCTCACCATGCGGCGCAGGCCCAACGGCATGGAAGTGGGAAAGATGCGCGTGCCGATCGGGCTCATCGGCATCATCTACGAATCACGGCCCAACGTCACCGCCGACTCTGCGGCGCTCTGTCTCAAGTCCGGGAACGGTGTGCTGCTCCGCGGAGGTTCGGAGTCAGTGCATTCGAACACCGCGATCGTTGACGTGCTCTCGAAAGCAGGCGCGGAGACGGGCGTCCCCGAGGGCGCGATATCGTTCATCGAGAACCCCGACCGTGCCTGCGTCATGGAGATGCTGAAGCAGAACCGCTTCATCGACCTCATCATCCCGCGCGGAGGCGAGGGGCTGATCCGCATGGTCTCGGAGAACTCCACCATTCCCGTGATTAAGCACGACAAGGGCATCTGCCACGTGTACGTAGACAGCAAGGCCGACCTCGCCATGGCGGAAGAGATCTGCTTCAATGCGAAGGTCCAGCGCCCAGGGACGTGCAATGCCATGGAGACCATGCTCGTGCATCAGGACGTTGCCTCAGCGTTCCTGCCTGCGTTCATCACCCGGATGAAGGCAGCGGGCGTCGAGATCAGAGGGTGCGCAAAGACCATTACGATCGTGCCCGATATCAAGAAGGCAACGGACAAGGACTGGGACACGGAATACAACGACCTCATCCTGAACGTGAAGACCGTCGCGAACATGGAAGAGGCCATGGAGCACATCGCGGCCCACGGTTCGCAGCACTCCGAGGCCATCGTCACGGACGACTACCGGAACGCGCTGCGTTTCCAGCGCGAAGTGGACGCCTCGGCCGTCTTCGTGAACGCGTCGACTCGGCTCAATGACGGGTTCGAGTTCGGCCTCGGCGCCGAGATCGGCATTTCCACCACCAGGATACACGCCCGCGGTCCCATGGGCCTGGAAGAACTGACGTCCACCAAGTTCATCGTGTTCGGAAACGGACAGGTGAGAAAATAATGCGGATTGCGGAATGTGGAATGCGGAATGAAAAGCCCTGTAATCAGAAAGTCCCTGATGACAATCCGCAAGCTGCACACCCTGCACCCCATGCATTTGCGCTGGAGCACTCATAGGCGCTTGGGGCAGGCTCGCGGTGCCACTCGTAACCGCTGGGTGCAGGCTCCGCAATCCGAAATAAGACCGGAGGTCGTTTGTCACAAAAAATCGGGATTCTCGGCGGAACATTCAACCCCATCC
>JBGOTO010000122.1:0-6917 GCA_041476485.1 Nitrospirota bacterium | reverse complement strand
TCCCTCACGACCGCGCCGATCATGGACGAAGACCAATGCCTCGGCGTGCTCTTCGTGCTCTCGGCCGGGCCCTGGCGCGCCACCCCGTCGGAAATCACCCTCCTTACCACCACGGCCAATCAGCTTGCGGGCGTGATCAAGAGCGCCCGGCTGTTCCAGAGCATCCAGGACCTCGCGAGCGAGGCGCGGGCCCGGGCGCGGGAGCTAGCGATGCTCTACGACATCGGCACGGCCATGAGCACGACCCTGAATCTCGACCGCCTGCTCAGGATCATTCTGACCGCGGCCACCATGGGCGGCAGCGGCCTCGGCTTCAACCGGGCGGTCCTCCTCCTGACGAATGAGCGCACCAACACGCTCCAGGGCATGATGGGAGTCGGCCCGGCGAGCGCGGAAGAAGCTGGCCGCGCGTGGAACGAGATCTCGAGCAAGCAGAAGAGCCTGATGGAGTGGATCCAGACCGGCGAGCTCTTCGAGAACCGGGACTCGCCGCTCGACAACCTGGCGCGGGGCATCAGGGCGGACCTCAACCGGAGCGAGGGGGTGCTGGCGCTCACCGTGCTCGACAAGCTGCCCTATAATATCACGGACGCGGGTTCCAGCCCGATCGTGCCCAGGGACCTGAGGGAAACGCTCGGGGTGAACAGCTTCGCAACCGTCCCGCTCGTGGCAAAGGACCGGGTCATCGGCGTGATCCTCGTGGACAACCTGTTCAACCAGCGACCGATCACCGACAACGATATCCGCTTTTTCACCCTCTTCGCGCACCAGGCCGCGCTCGCCATCGAGAATGCGGTCATCCATACGAACCTCGAGACCATGAACAGGGACATGCGCGCCCTGCACCAGCAACTCGTCCAATCGGAGAAAATGGCGGCCCTCGGCGCCATGCTCGCCGAGATCACCCATGAAATCAGGAACCCGCTCGTCTCCCTCGGCGGGTTCACCAGGCGGCTTGCCAAAAAGCTCCACAGCCCGGAAGACAAGAAATATATCGACATCATCCTGAGCGAAGTCTCGCGGCTTGAGGGGGTCATTCACGACAACCTTTCCTATATAAAAGAGACGGCCCCGCAGCCGACCGAGGCGGATATCAACGCCATCCTGCGGGACATCCTCATGCTGTACGAGGACGAGCTTGCCGAGCGGCAAATCCGCATCGAGGCGGACCTCTCTCCGCTCCTGACGTGCCTCATGGCCGATACACGCCAGATGAAGCAGGCGGTGATGAACATCATGAAGAACGCGATGGAAGCCATGGAGAACGGCGGCACGCTCTCCGTCAAGACCTACCCCCTTCCGGAAGCGCATGAAGCGGCGATCGAGATCGGCGACACGGGGCCCGGCATTACCGACAAGGTGATGCGCAATATATTCAACCCCTACTACACGACGAAACACCGCGGCACGGGGCTGGGACTTCCGATCACGAACCGCATCATCAAGGCCCACAAGGGCAGGATCGAAATCCGGAACAAGGACAGCGGCGGGGCCGTTTTTACGATCAAGCTGCCCTGTCCCGCGCCCTGATTCGTGCAGCGTCCGCGCGAAAGAGGGTTTATAATAGAAGTGAGGGAACGGGAGAGTACCGTTTACTCCATTACAAGGAGGGCAGATGAAAAAAATCCTAGTGGTCGATGATGAGGAAAATATCAGGGAGCTCTACCGCGAGGAATTCGAGGAAATGGGCTTTGAGGTGACGACCGCTCCCGACGGCGCCCGGGCGCTTGCGGCGATAAACGCCCAGGAGTTCGATCTCGTCACCCTGGACATGCGCATGCCCGATATGGACGGCATCGATACGCTGCGCAAGATGAAGGAAAAAGACAGCTCCCTCCCGATCATCATCTGCACGGCCTATGAAGAGTACAAGCAGGACTTCGGGAGTTGGAGCTCCGACGCCTACGTCGTAAAATCCGCGGACATGACGCTGCTCCGCGAGACGGTGAAGAAGATCCTCGGATGAAGCAACAGGAGGAAATCGTCATTGAAAAGCTGGTGGAGGGCGGCAGCGGCCTCGGCAGGCTCGTAACGGGCCGCGCGGTGTTCGTGCGCGGAGTGCTGCCGGGCGAATGGGTCGTCGTTTCGATACGGAGAAAAAGAAAAGGATTTTTCGAGGCCGAGCTCGACGAGATTGTATTGCCCTCGAAAGACCGTGTCCCCCCTCCCTGCGCGGGAGAGAAGCAGTGCACCGGCGCCACCTGGCCGCACATCGCCTATCCCGCGCAACTCCGGCTCAAGCAGGAGATCCTCCTGGACAGTCTCCGGAGGATAGGGGGCATGGAGCCGAAGCGGCTCCTTCCGATGCTCCCCTCCCCGCGCACCGACCACTACCGCCTGCGTACGCAGTTCACGGTCCGGACGTCGAACGGCAAACAGAAGATCGGTTTCTTTCGCCAGGGCTCGTACGAACTCGTTGAAGTGGAAAACGCCTTCCTCCTGCACCCGCTGATCAACAAAACCCTGAGCGCCATTCGCGCCCTGTCGGAGCGCCTTCCCCCGCTCACCGAGATCCATATCAACGCTTCTTCCGCGGGAGAAGTCCATATTCTCTTCTATAGCGACGCGGACTCTTACCCGGCGATGGATGCGTTCTTCTCCGGCCTTACGAAAGCCGTTCCGGAGGTCATCGGCATCACCGGCTATGCGCGCAGAAAAGCCGCGTTTACCCTCGGCAAAAACCGGCTCACGCTTGAAATAGAAGGCTTGACGCTTCGCGCCACGGAAGGAAACTTTTTCCAGGTAAACTGGGACCAGAACCGGAACATGGTGCGCACGGTTCTCGATTTCGCCGCGCTCACCGGGAACGAGACCGTGCTCGACCTCTACTGCGGCATCGGCAACTTCTCCCTGCCGCTCGCGAAAAAAGCGAAAACCGTGATCGGCATTGAATCGGGCTGGTCGGCAATCGAGGACGCACAAGCGAACGCGGAGCTGAACGGAATCACGAATGCGGAATTTATCGCCGAAGATTTGCAGAAAGGATTGAAGGGGCTGCTTCAGCAAAAGATGCGGGCGGACGTGGTCGTGCTCGACCCGCCCCGCGCCGGAGCAACATTAAAAACGCTCGAACGCGTCCTTGCGTTCGTCCCCCGGAAGATTATCTATGTCTCGTGCAATCCCTCCACCTTCGCGCGGGACCTGAAATACTTCCATCTCTTCGGTTTCCGCTTGGACCGCCTCCAGCCCGTGGACATGTTCCCCTATACGTATCACATCGAATGCGTCGCGGAAATGGTGAGGGAAGGATAAAGGCGGCGGGCATTCCGGACGTCATTGCTCGGGCTCCGGCTTTTTTTTCTTCTTCTTTTTCTTTTTTTCAGCGCTCTTTTTTCCCGTTGGCGCGGATTTCTCCTTCCCTTGGTCAGTTGCAAGAGACGATGACGGCGCGGAGCGAACACCGTCCGTCGCCGGCCCGGCCGTCTCCTGCCGGACCGGACCCGGGGCAGTCGGCGTAATTGCCGTAGTCGCCTGTGGCCGCGTCACGGGAAAAGTTCCAATTAAGGGAAGCGCCGGCTGCGGTGATGGCGCCTTTTTGTTCATTCGCGCCTGGTAGTAGTAGAGAGCGGTTCCCATTCCCAGGAGAAGAAGCAGGACCGCGGCAATGAGGACTTTTTTGAGCAGTCCCCTTTTCGGCGGCGCGGGCGGAATGACCATGGTGTCCTGTTCCGTGGCGGCCTCGAACACATTCAGAGAGACGAAGTAATCGGCGATCCGCCGGAGAGAGGCGGCCTTTGTCGTCCTGCCCGCAAGCCGCCTTCCCAGTTTTTTCTCGACCTCCAGCAGGGACCCGAAGCGCCGCTGCGGTTTTTTCCTGAGGCACTTCTTGATGACCCGCTGAAGGCTCCGGGGAATGTCGCTGTTGATGCGGCGCGGGGCGCGCGCCTTTTCTTTCAAGATCTTGGCGCTCACCGCCTCGGTTTCGTCGTCCGTGAACGGCTTGATCCCGGTGAACATCTCGTAGAGCACGATGCCGAAAGAAAAGATATCAGACCGGACGTCGAGCTGCTGGCCGATTATCTGTTCGGGCGACATATAGGCCGGCGTTCCAATGAGGGTGCCCGGCATGGTCAGGGACTCGAGGTTCCTGCTCTGCGCGATGCCGAAGTCCATGAGCTTGACCTCGCCGTTCTT
Source organism: Nitrospirota bacterium (assembly GCA_041476485.1). GTDB lineage: Bacteria > Nitrospirota > UBA9217 > UBA9217 > UBA9217 > JBAZLV01. The sequence continues at coordinate 2,783 of JBGOTO010000122.1, read as the reverse complement.
CTTGATCATGATGTTGCTCGGTTTGATGTCGCGATGGATCAGTCCGCGCATGTGCGCGTAATCCAGGGCGTTGCACACCTGCATGGCGATCATGATCCCGACGTCGACCGGCAGGGGACCGATCTTCTCGATGACCCCGGCGAGATCGATGCCGTCGACGTACTCCATCACGATGCAGTAGCTCGGCTTCTTCCAGTAGTCGTAGATATGGACGATGTTTTCGTGCTGGAGCGAGGCGGCCACTTTGCTCTCGCGTTCAAAGCGCTGGACGATCTGGGTATCGGCGTGGTAGGACTTCTTCAACTCCTTGATGGCAACGTGACGGTCGAGGGACTTCTGGATGGCCTTGTACACGGTGGCCATGCCTCCCGCTCCGATCTCGGCGATTATCTCGTATTCATCTCGTATCTGCTGTGTCGGCATGAACGGTATCCTTGATAAGGTATTTTATCTGATGCTCTTTTACACTGAAAAATCGGACCGATCTGTGATTTGCACCGAAACAAAGAGAAGCGATCATGCCTGTTCATAAAGAGATCAGTGTAGCCCGTGTCAAAACTTCGGTACGATGGAGGTCTATACCTCCGTTATCCATATCACGATCGCGGTAATGTTGTCCACGCCCCCATGGTCGTTCGCCGCGGCCAGAAGCTTCTGCACGGCCTCCCGGGGAGGGGACGCCGCGAGAATTCCGCAGATCTCCTTGTCATCCACCATCTCCGTCAGCCCGTCGGTGCACAAGAGAAACCGGTCATCCCGCTTCAGCGCCTGCGACGTGAAGTCCGCCTGGACGTCGTCCTCGATGCCGAGCGCCCGGGTGATCACGTGACGGTAGGGGCTCGACCTCGCCTGTTTGGGCGTCATGATGCCGGCGGCGACCTGCTCCGCCACGAAGGAATGGTCGTTCGTCACCTGCCTGAGCTCCCCCGAGCGGAGGAGATAGGCGCGGCTGTCGCCGACGTGGCCGATGAGCGCCTGTCCCTTCCGGAGGAGGAGCGCCGTCAAGGTCGTCCCCATGTCCGCGACCGCGGGATTCAGTTTTTGTTCCTGGCGGATGTGCCGGTTCGAGAGGGTGATCGCCTGCCGGAGCGCGAAGTACCTCGAATCAGCGGCGCCGTCGGCCCCCGAAGGCGGGGTCTTGTTCCTGTCCCCGAGCAGGTCCGGTATCGCTTCCGCAAGCGTCTCCACGGCGACCCGGCTCGCGATCTCGCCGCCCTCGTTCCCCCCGATCCCGTCCGCCACGACATAAAGATTCAGCGCGTCGTCCAGCAGATAGGAGTCTTCGTTGTTGGCCCTTTTTTTACCGGGGTCGGTCCCGCCGAAAGAGGTAATTTTCATTCTTCATTCTCTTCTTTGATCTCATATACCTTGCCGCCGCCGAAGTCTTCGAGAATAAACTGGAGCGTGGTGTCGCCGATGCGAAACTTGTCCTTGTGGCGTATGTCCGCCTGCTGGATGAGAGCGCCTTTTATCATCGTGCCGTTCGTGCTCTCCAGGTCCTTGAGTATGAAACCGCCGTCATGGTACAGGATGGCCACGTGCCGGCGCGAAATCAAAGAGTCCTTGACGGCGATGTCGGCCTCCTTGTCCCTTCCTATCACAGTGTACGCTTTGGTCAGCGGGTATTCCATCCCCTCCGCGTATCCCTTGACGATCACCACGGAAGCCTGAAACCTCGCCGGGAGTTTGTCCGTAGAGTCCGACGGTTTCCGGATCCGCGTTTTATCTTCGTTTGCGCCCATCTGTGTCCTCCGCGATTGTCATTGTGTTATGATTATGATAGGATAAACCTGGGAAAACGTCAAGGTCAAAAGGCCGCTGTTTTTCGATTCCACCCTTGGCATGGGGTGTGATACAATGTCGATATGAAAAAGACGGATAAAGAACACGCTCCTTCCGGAAAAAAGGCAGACCAGACCCAGATACTCGCCGGACCGGGCGGCAAACCGCTCATCCTCAAAAAGGCCCGGTTCAGGGTGACCTCGGGCAAAGACGCGGGCAAGGAGCTGGTGCTCCAGAAGGCCCTCGTCTCGATCGGCACGCTCCCGGAGAACGATCTTGCGCTCACGGACCCCACCGTTTCGCGCAGACACGCCGTTGTTGAGGAAAAATCTGACGGGTACGTTGTTCGCGACCTCGACAGCACGAACGGGACGTTCCTCGACGGCGTTAAGGTACGCGAGGGATATCTCGCACCGGGCGCCGTCATCCGCCTGGGCCAGACCGATATCTCCTTCTCGCCGCTGGAAGAGCGCATCGAAAATCTCACCAGCAACCTGGACCGTTTCGGCGAACTCATGGGCTCGTCCGTCCCGATGCGCGAAGTCTACGGCGTTCTCGAGCGCATCGCGCCTACGGACGTCTCCGTCCTGCTGGAAGGAGAGACCGGCACGGGCAAGGAGCTTGCGGCGCGGGCCATTCACAGCCACAGCCGCAGGGCGTCTGGTCCCTTTGTCGTGTTCGACTGCGGGGCCGTTGCGCCGAACCTGATCGAGAGCGAGCTGTTCGGCCACGAAAAGGGCGCGTTCACCGACGCGGTCAAGATGCGGCAGGGAGCGTTCGAGCTTGCCGACGGCGGCACCATCCTCCTCGACGAGATCGGCGAACTCTCCCTGGACCTCCAGCCCAAGCTCCTCCGCGTTCTCGACCGGCAGGAAACCAAGCGGGTGGGGGCCGACAAACCCGTGAAGGTCAATGTCCGGGTCATTTCCGCGACGAACAAGGACCTTACAACGGAAGTGAAGGCCGGACAGTTTCGCGAGGACCTCTACTACCGGCTTTCG
>JBGOTO010000121.1:0-6957 GCA_041476485.1 Nitrospirota bacterium | reverse complement strand
GCTGTATTGCTGTGCCGCAACGCTCTTCTTCGGTTTGAACAGGCGGGGATTGACGTGATCAGGATCGGCTTGCAGCCAACGAGTGAATTGGAAAAACCCGGGACCATCCTGGCCGGTCCGTACCATCCGGCGTTCAGGCAAGTCGTCGAATCTTCGATTTTACTGGATAGAATGCGGAGGCATTTGTCGGGGAGTGGAAAGAACGGCGATTCCGTGGTCTTCCTGGTCAACCCGTGCGATGTCTCTGCTGCGGTCGGCCAAAAGCGTTCGAACCTCGGCATCCTGAAAAAAGAATTTGAACTGAGGAATATCGGAATACGGCCGGACCGGAATGTGCCGCGGATGACGGCAAGAGTGGGAAACGATTATGAGGAAAAAACTACCGCGTTTCAAACAATTCTTTAACGTTGTTCGATAACGACGCGGTTCTTGACCAATGATACTTCGCGCACCTCTCCGCGCACCTTCTTCTCTTCACCAAAAAGATTCCGCACGGTCACCTCGCCGCCTTCCACCCGGATATGATTAACCGACTCGAGCAGCGGCTTCTCTTCATCGTGTATTTTTACATACGCCTTCAGGTCGCACATGACTCTTCACTCCTTCCGTTCATTCTGAACTACTCAGGTCTGCTGCGGAGCGCAGGCGCAATGAAGCGCGCGGCGACCGAGGCACGGACATGAAACAAAGTGGGGCTTGTGGTCGACTTCGAAATTCCCTTAATTATCCTGCGCGCCTTGCGAAAAGCGAAGTAGCTGACCTGAGTAATCACAACACAAAACCCGCCGGACTCATTTGTCGGCGGGTTTATTTCCTTTCCGTCCTGTTGACGTCGTCGGGCGGGGCCGCCCAGCGCGATGACGGCGTCTTCCGCATGACACCGCGGCATTCGGCGATGTAGGACAGTGTTCCGCACACGGAACTTGACGCTCTGCCGCTTAGTAGCTTGTGCTCTTTCTTGGTTTTGTCCGCTCCCGCTTTCATGCCGACTCCTGATTATTCTATAACACAATTGGCGGCGAAAGACAACAAGAAAGATTGTTGATTCCATCAGGGGCGCGTTCGTACGAAAAATGGTTGCATCCCGGGGGAAAGCGCGGTAAAGTAGTGACGTGTTTTTCGCCACGAAAGCGGGGTAGCTGGCCTGAGTAATCACATTTTTGTAAGGAGGTCTTACATCATGAAACCGTTTACCGCAATTGCCGTCGTCGTTTTTTCGATTGTCTCGTTCGCGCACGTGCTTCGGCTCTTTTTCCATTGGCAAATCACCGTGAACGGCATGCTCGTTCCCCAGTGGATAAGCGTGCCTGGCTTTGCAATCTCGGGTGTGCTTGCGTTCATGCTTATGCGGGAAGCGAAAAAATAAGGGTGAGGTCTTTGTATGATGGATACTGATCACGGTCACCGTTCTATTCTGCAAAAAATCGCCCGGCGCGCCATGCTCGAACGAGGAATGCTTCCTGATTTTTCCCCCCAGGCACTCGCCGAGTTAGGCAGTATCCACGGGCCTGCGACGCACGCTGAAGGGACCGCGAGAGATTTGCGGCATCTTCTCTGGTGCTCCATAGATAATGACGATTCACGCGATCTGGACCAGCTCAGCGTCGCGGAGGCCGCGCCCGACGGCGGCGTGAAAGTCCTTGTTGCCGTTGCCGACGTGGACTCCCTTGTCAAAAAAGATTCGGCACTGGACGAGCATGCGCGCCAAAACACGACTTCTATATATACTGAAGCCAAAATATTTCCGATGCTGCCGGAGAAACTTTCCACTGATCTGACTTCCCTCAATTTTGCATCCGACCGATATGCCATGGTCGTTGAGATGATCATCGCCAAAGACGGATCGCTCCAAAAATCGGACGTCTACGCCGCGCTGGTGCGCAATCAGGCAAAGCTTGCCTACAACAGCGTTGCGGCCTGGCTTGAGAATACCGGTCCCCTGCCCGCGGAGCTCGCCGCGGTCCCCGGCCTTGCCGAGAACCTGAAGCTCCAGGACCAGGCGGCGCAGCAGCTCAAAACACTCCGCCATGTGCACGGCGCGCTGACTCTCGAAACCATAGAAGCACACTCCGTATTCGACGATGGTACGCTTAAAGCCGTCGAAGCTGATAAAAAGAACCGGGCCAAGGACATTATTGAAGATTTTATGATCGCGGCCAACGGCGTTACCGCACGGTATCTTGACGCGAAAAAACTACCGTCACTCAGACGAGTAGTCAAAACGCCGAAGCGCTGGGACCGGATCATGGAACTTGCGTCGGACCACCGCTTTAAACTTCCTGTAGTGCCGGACTCAAAAGCCCTTGAGGACTTCCTGGCACAGGCGAAAAATGATGATCCAATCCGGTTTCCCGATCTGTCCTTATTGATCATTAAACTGCTGGGCGCGGGTGAATATGTTGCCGAGCTTCCCGGGGCCAAGCCGGACGGGCACTTTGGCCTTGCGGTCAGGGATTACAGCCACTCCACTGCCCCGAACCGGCGCTATCCGGACATCATCACGCAGCGGCTTTTGAAGGCGGCAATGAGCGGACAGCCCCTTCCTTATAAGAACGATGAACTTATGGAACTGGCAAAACACTGCACGGAAAAAGAAGATGATGCCAAGAAGGTGGAACGGCGGGTCAGAAAATCCGCGGCAGCCTTGCTGCTGGAACACAGGATCGGCGAACAATTCGATGCCATCGTCACCGGCGCGGCGGACAAAGGCACCTGGGTCCGTCTTCTGAATCCGCCTATTGAAGGAAGGCTTTCCGTCGGTTTTGAAGGCATGGACGTCGGCCATCGGCTGCGCGTAGAGCTCGTCAGCACGGACGTGGAGCGCGGCTATATCGATTTCAAGAAGGTGAAGTAGCCGTTGTAATGGTACTCTGCATCCTCCGCAATCCTCCTTGCCTGCGTCTTGGCAACAGCAGGTACGGTATTTTTTCCGGTTGATTCTTCCCGGTTCACTATGGTATATTCACCGGCATTGCACCGGCATTGAATGAAAATCCGTGGCATGCATATCGTATCGTTGTTCAATTGATTTTTCAGGAGCACCGAGGGTAAAGCCTATGAAATACCGGGCCTGGTTTCAATGCATCAATCCGCAGTGCAAGGAGCAGTACCCGCTCAACACGGTGATCTACCGCTGCAAGACCTGCGGCTCGCTTCTGGAAGTGCAGCACGACATGAACGCCCTTGCCCGGCGCGACGCCAAGGCATGGATGAAGCTTTTCGAGGATCGCTACAAATCCACCCAGTGGCCTTACGGCTCGGGCGTGTGGGGCAAAAAAGAATGGATCCTGCCGCAGATCGCCGACGAAAACATCGTCTCGCTCTACGAAGGCGGCAGCAACCTGTTCTGGGCCGAGCGGTTCGGCAAGATCATCGGCCTGGACAACGTCTGGCTCAAGCTCTGCGGCAACTCCCACAGCGGTTCCTTCAAGGACCTCGGCATGACCGTGCTCGTGTCCCAGGTCAAGCAGATGATCAGCGAGGGCGCCCCGATCCAGGCCGTGGCCTGCGCCTCAACCGGCGATACCTCTGCCGCACTGGCCGTCTACTGCGCCGCCGCCGGCATCCAGTCTATCGTGCTTTTGCCCAAGGGGAAGATTTCCATCGCCCAGCTCGCCCAGCCCATCGCCAACGGCGCGCTCGTTTTGTCGCTGGACACGGACTTCGACGGCTGCATGCGCGTGGTGCAGGAAATAACCGAGGACGAGACTATCTACCTGGCCAACTCCATGAACTCGCTCCGGATCGAGGGCCAGAAAACGGTGGGCATCGAGATCGTCCAACAGTTCGACTGGGAAACACCCGACGTGATCATCATCCCCGGCGGCAACCTGGGGAACGTTTCCGCGCTCGGCAGCGGCATGCTCATGATGCGCGATCTGGGGCTGATTCAAAAGCTGCCCAGAATTGTTGTAGCCCAGGCGGAGCGCGCCAACCCGCTTTACCGATCGTACCTCAAGAACTTCGAGTCCTTCGAGGCCATGCACGCGGAGAAGACATTGGCCAGCGCTATCCAGATCGGCAACCCGGTCAGCATCGAGAAGGCGATCCGCACCTTGAAGCAGTTCGACGGGATTGTCATGGACGCCACGGAGCAGGAACTGGCCGACGCCGCCGCGCTCGGTGACACTACCGGCATGTTCAATTGCCCGCACACCGGCGTCGCGCTGGCCGCGCTGATCAAGCTGGTCAAGGCCGGGAAAATAGACCGGTCCGAGCATGTGGTGGTCATCTCCACGGCTCACGGTCTGAAATTCACCGACTTCAAAGTGGGCTATCACGAGGAGACGCTGGGTTTCCCCAGCCGGTTCGCCAACAAGCCCATCGAGCTGCCGGCGCGCGTGGACGCGGTCAAAGAGGCGTTACAGCATGCGTTAAAGAAGAGGAGAACCATTGATGCCTAAGAAGCGGTCGAACGCAGAAAACTGGGGGCAGGCAACCGTCGCCATCCACGGCGAAGGCCGCGCTCCTCACGCCTACCATTCCGTGTCAACGCCTATCGTCCATACCTCGAACTATTATTTCAACAACACCGCCGAGGTGTATGAATTCATGAAGGCCAAGAGCGAGGGCCGGGTGCTGCGCGAGCATGAATACGGCCGGTACGGCAACCCGACCCAGCAGGAGTGCGAACGCAAACTGGCGGCAATCGAGGGCGCCGAGCGGGCCGTGCTGTTTTCCACGGGAATGAGCGCCGTGGTCCTGACCTTGATGACGTACATGCGCCGCGACGGACACATCATCTTCACCAACGACTGCTACCGCCAGACGAGGGACTTCGCGACGAACGTGCTGGCCGAGTTCGGCATGCCGGTCTCGCTGGTGGACCCGACCGCCGAAGCCATCAAGAAAGCGATCAGGCCCAGCACCAATATCATTTTTACGGAATCGCCGACGAACCCGTATTTGCGCGTGCTCGACCTTCCGGCGATAGCGAAAATCGCGCGGCAACAAAAGGCGCTGACCATCATCGACGCCACACTGGCCACGCCTTACAACATCAGGCCGCTGGACCTGGGCGTTGATATCGTCATCCATTCCGCCACCAAGTATCATGGCGGCCACAACGACCTTTTGGCCGGCGTCGCCCTCGGCAAGGATGAGCTTCTCACCGACCTCTACCGCATGCAGCGGATGATAGGCGCCACACCCGGACCGCTCACCTGCTTTCTCCTCGAACGCGGACTTAAGACCTTTGCCATGCGCATGGAGCACCATAACAAAGCCGGGCTTGCCGTGGCAGCCATGCTGGAATCGCACCCGAAGATCGAGAAGGTGTGGTATCCCGGGCTTGAGTCTCACCCGGACCACGCGCTTGCGACAAAGCAGATGAAGGGTTTCGGCAGCGTGGTCACCTTCCTGCTGAAAGGCGGCGACGCGGAAACGAGAGCGTTCATCGATTCCCTGGAACTCTTCCTGATCACGCCGAGTCTCGGCGGCGCCGAAAGCCTGGTGACGCAGATGTCCATGATGTCCTACTTCGATTATCCCGAGGAGTACCGCAAAAAGATCGGGATGACGGACAACCTCGTCCGTCTTGCCCTCGGCCTGGAGGACGTGGACGACCTGATCGCAGACCTCAAGCAAGCCTTGGACAAAATCTGAACCACCCGCACCGATGACCGAAGTACATCACCCGCGCCTACTCTTCCAGTTCCCGGTGCGAATTCAATCACTCACAAACTCTTTAACCACTTTTATTTGTTATTATTAAATTTACTTGACAATAATAACAAACCTATGCTAAAAAAGACTCTTCATAAGTGAGGAGATGTCAGGGGAGGTCGGCAAGGACGTTTTTGTTGTTCAAAACACGGAAACTTTTTTAACAGATACTCCACGTAGGGAGGTTCGGCATGAGAAAGCATATCTTATTGTCGGCAGTAGTATCTTTGATCTTGAGCAGCAATGCTTTGGCCGCGCCTTTCGCATATATCGGGAGCTATTGGGACGGCACGATCTCGGTGATCGACACTGCCACCAACACGGTGACGGCCACGATACCGACCGGTCCCTACCCTTACGGCGTAGCGGTGAACCCTTCGGGGACACGAGTATACGTAACAAAAGACTATTACGGCCAGCTCTCCGTTATCGACACCGCCACGAATACCGTAGCTTCCACAATCCCGCTTCCTTATACCAATCCCCTCTTCGTTGCCGTAAATCATGCCGGGACACGGGTGTACGTGTCGGATTTTTTGAACAGCGCTATATCCGTGATAGACACTGCCACGAATACGGTGATTGCCGAGGTCCGGCCCGGGGAGCATCCCTTCGGGCTTGTGGTGAATCCGGCCGGCACAAAGCTCTATGCGGCAAACAATGCGAGCGGCACCGTTTCCGTGATAGATACCGCTTCCAATACGGTGGTTAACACAATCACGGTCGGAGGCTCGCCGAACGACGTCATCATGAGCCCGGATGGCTCACGGCTGTACGTTTCCGACGGTTGCGGCTGTCCCTATGCCGTGCACGTGATCGACACCGCCACGGATTCCCCTCTAGCCGGCATCGAGGCGGGGACCCTCTCTCCCCTCAGCATGGCAATCAATCCAACGGGGACAAGAATATATCTTACAAATTTCAGCGGCGAAACTCTCTCCGTGATCGACACCGCAACGAATGCGCTCATAGCCGCCATCCCTGTCGGCGTGAATCCCGACAGTGTCGCAATGAATCCCGGGGGCACGCTGCTCTATGTCGTGAACAGCGGCAGCGACACTGTTTCCGTGATCGATGCCGCGACAAACACCGTGACCGGCACGATCCCGGTAGGACGTTACCCGCACGCCTTCGGCAATTTTGTCGGCCCGGCAACGATAAGCCCGACTGATACTACGCCGCCGACCGTAACCGTCTCGGCAAGTCCAAATGTGCTCTGGCCGCCGAACAATAAGATGGTGGACGTAAAAATCGACGGTTCGGCGACTGATGATCAGTCCGGAATCGCTTCCG
>JBGOTO010000120.1:0-7562 GCA_041476485.1 Nitrospirota bacterium | reverse complement strand
GGGAGCCGGGAGGAGGGGAAGACATGCCTGAAACGGCATTGAACGTTGTGTTGCTTCGGCACACGCCGGAACCGGAAGAGGTCGTCGCGATGGCGGCGAAGCTTTGCTACAGCCCGGCCGGTGTGGAAGAGCTCAAGGAGAAGATCGAGGCGAAGGACCAGGCCGTATTTGTGGAAAAACTGGCGGCGATCGGCCATCTCTCTCCCGTTGAGCATGTATCTTTTACGTTCGGGATCGAAGGAATATCCCGCGCCTGTTCTCATCAGCTCGTCCGTCACCGCGTGGCGTCCTACTCGCAGCAGAGCCAGCGGTACGTGAAGGAAGAGCAGTTCGATTATGTGGTCCCGCCGAGCATCAAACGGGACCCGGCCCTGGTCCAAATGTTCGAGCAATGCATGGCTGCGGCCCAGGAGAACTATACGAACGTTCTCAAGCGGCTCGAAGAACTGGGCTACAAAGGCGAATCCGGCCGCCAGGACGCGCGGTATCTTCTTCCGAACGCGGCAGGGACCAAGATCATCGTGACCATGAACGCCCGCGAGCTGCTGCACTTTTTCCGCGTGCGGTGCTGCAACCGGGCGCAGTGGGAAATCCGGGAGATGGCCGAGCGCATGCTCGCGCTCGCGAAAAAGACCGCGCCGACCATTTTCGCCAAAGCCGGCCCCGGCTGTCTTGCCGCGGCCTGCCCCGAGGGCGCGATGACCTGCGGCAAGATCGAAGCAGTGCGAAAGAAGTACGGAGTATCGAAAAAATAGGGTCAAGGGGCATGGGTCCAGGGTCAGGGAAATCCAAAAGTTTTCTTTCACCTTTGCTACATGACCTTGGTTTTGAGGTAGTATGGGTTATTCAATAGCAGTGGCAGGCAAGGGCGGCACGGGCAAGACAAGCCTCTGCGGCCTTACCATTCGATATCTGACGGAGAGAAAGCGCGGCGCGGTCCTCGCGGTTGACGCCGACGCGAACTCGAATTTGAATGAAGTGCTCGGGGTCCCGGTCCATGCGACGGTCGGGTCCCTGCGGGAGACCTCTCTCGAAGCCATCAAGTCTACCGCTCCGCGGCCGGGCGGCATGAGCATGGAGCAGCTTTTCGATTACCAGATCCAGCAGGCGGTCATCGAGGCAAAGGGCTTCGACCTCCTGGTGATGGGCAGGCCCGAAGGCGCGGGCTGCTACTGCGCGGCGAACAATATAATCCGCAAGTACATGGACAAGCTGGCGGACACCTATCGGTATACGGTGATGGACAACGAGGCCGGCCTCGAACACCTGTCGCGCCGGACGACGCAGGACACGGACCTGCTGCTCATCATCAGCGACTCCTCGGTCCGCGGCGTGATGACCGGCGGCCGCATCGCCGAGCTGGTAAAAGAACTGGACCTGAACGTGAAGCGCACGGTGCTGATCGTGAACCGCGTGCAGGACGGCACGAGCGAAGACAAATCGCTCCGGCAGGCGATCGCGCAGCAGGGCGTGGAGTTCGCGGGGTTTGTGCCCGCCGATCAACTGATCTTTGAATATGATTTAAACGGCAGGCCGCTCATCCAGCTTCCACCGGATTCAAAAGCGCTCACCAGTTACTATGCCATGCTGGACAAACTGCTCGTGTAGACTATGGCCGGAAAAACCGTCGCCATCATAGGCGCAGGCCGCGTCGGCAGCGCCGTGGGCCTGCTGCTCAAGCAGGCGGGATACACCGTGACCGCGGTAGCAGCACGCACCGCGGCGTCCGCGGAAAAAGCAGCAGCCTTCATCGGCGCGGGGGAGCCCACGACCGATGTGGCGAAGGCGGCGTCGAAGGCCGCTGTTGTTTTCATCACTACGCCTGACGGTGCGATCAAGAGCGTTTGCGAGGCGATCTCGCGGGACGGCGGGCTCAAGCCGGGCTCGCTGGTCGTGCATATGTTCGGGGCGCGTTCACTCGATCTTCTTGACGCGGCGAAGTCGTCGGGGTCTTACCGGGCGGTGATACATCCGCTTCAATCGGTTCCCAGCCCGGCGCAGGGGATCAAGAATCTGCCGGGATCGTACTTTCGCACAGAGGCGGACCCGGAAGCTTTGGAAGCCGCCCGGCAAGTGGTCAAAGCGCTCGGCGGCGTAGAGCTGGTGATGCCGAAGTGGAGCCCGGACAAGGACTCCGCTGCACTGTATCATGCCGGTGCGATAGCGGTATCGAACTATTTCGTAGCGCTCGTCGATTATGGGCTGAAGTTTTTTCAGGCGCTGGGTGCGGATAAACAGGAAACGCTCAAGGCCCTGTTGCCGCTCATCAAGGGGACGCTTCAAAATATAGAGGCCCTCGGGACTACGGATGCGCTGACCGGGCCTATTGCCCGTGGCGATGTCGAGACGGTCCGGGACCAAATGGAAGCGATGCGGAAGAGAGCGCCGGAGCTTCTCGGCCTGTACCGCGAGCTTGCAAAACATACCCTGGCCGTGGCAAAGGTCCGGGGGACGTTGACAGAGGAAGTGATTCGGGAATTGTCGAACGTGATAAAAAAACCGGATTAGCCGAAAGAGAACAGCATAAACCGGCGATGATGATCGCCGGATCGAAAAAGGAACAGGGATAAAAAGGGGAGGATTCAGAACATGATCGTTATCGGAGAGAAAATCAGTGTTATGGCAAAGAAGGTGCGCGAAGCGCTGACGAATCGCGACGCGAAGCCGCTGCAGGAACTCGCCGTGGCCCAGGCAAAAGCCGGGGCGCATTTTATCGACGTATCCATCGGCCCGGCCGAAGACAACGGCCCTCAGCTCATGGATTGGGCCGTAAAGGTGGTGCAGGAGGTGGTGCAGAAGCCCCTCTGCCTCGATACGACGAATATCAAGGCCATGGAAGCGGGCGTCAAGGCGCACAACAACCAATGGGGGTCTCCCCTTATCAACTCTACCTCGAACGAGCCCGAGCGGTTTCCCATGATGGCGCTGGCGGGAAAGTATAATGCAAAGGTCATCGCTCTTACCCTGGGCAAGGGCGGTCTTCCGGCGGATGCCGAAGACCGGTGCGTTATCGCGTCGGAGATCATGGGGCGCGGCGCGGAGTACGGCGTGCCCATGGAGAACATTATTCTCGACCCCCTGATTCTCCAGATCTGCACCATGCAGGACCAGGGAAGGCAGGCAATCCGCGCGGTCAGGATGTTCAAGGACCTGAACGATCCGCCGATGCAGAGCGTCGTGGGGCTCTCGAATATCTCGAACGGCGCGCCGAAGGAGGTACGCGGCATCATCAACCGTAATTTCTTCGCCCTGCTCATCGACGCGGGGCTTACGGCAGCCATCATCGATCCGCTCGACAAGGACATGATGGACACGCTCAAAACGGTTGAGATGATCAACGGCAAGACCATGTATGCGCATTCGTATCTTGACATGTAAGAGCGGACCAAGAGTGTAATTTGTTATTTACCCTTTGACCTTCGCACCAAAAAGTTTTTAAAGGAGGCTTTCATGGCACTGACAATTCCGAAAGAGACCTACAGCGGTAAAATTTACAACGTGCAGGTTGGGACCGGCGCAAAGGCGGTGACCATCGGCGGAGCAAGCGCGCTTCCCTACCTGGGATTTGAAGGTACGTTCCCGCACCGGCCCGCCGTGGCCCTTGAGATCATGGACATCGCGCCTGACGACTGGCCCGAGACCGTGAAGAAGGCGGTCGGCGGCGTTGCGTCCTCCCCCGTGCAATGGGCGAAGTTCTGCCAGCAGAACGGCGCCGACATGGTGGCGCTCCGGCTCATGGGCACGCACCCCGATCAGAAGAACAAGAGCGCCGAAGAGGCCGCGAAAACGGCGGCGGAGGTCGCGGCCGCGATCGATATTCCGCTCATCATTCTCGGCAGCGGCCAGGCGGAGAAGGACAGCCAGGTGATCCAGGCGGCCGCAGCGGCCACGCGCGGCAAGAACTGCGCTATCGGCAAGGCCCTGGAAGAAAATTACAAGACGATGGCGGCGGCCGCGATGGCGAACGACCACAAATTGATCGCCATGAGCCAGCTCGACGTGAACCTGGCCAAACAGCTGAACATCCTGCTGACCCAGATGGGGTTTGACAAGGAGCGGATCATCATGGACCCGATGTCCTCGGCCCTGGGGTACGGCCTTGAATACACGTACAGCGTGATGGAGCGCATCCGCCTTGCGGCACTGATGCAGAACGATCCCATGATGCAGACCCCCGTTGTCTGCGATATCGGCGCGAACGTTTGGAAGGTGAAGGAGACGATGGCGCCCGAATCCGAGGTCTCGGAGTGGGGCAGCCTGGAAGACCGGGCCCTGGCGTGGGAAGCGGTGACCGCTTCCGCCATGATCGCGTCGGGCGCGGACATGCTGATCATGCGGCATCCGGGCGCGGCGGCAAAGGTCAAAGAATTGATCTCGGAGCTCATGTAACTAAAATTCTAATTTCTTACTTTCTTGTTATTGATGAAAGGAGCAGACAATGGCACTCTCAGGAGTTGAAATTTTCAAATATCTGCCGAAGACCAACTGTAAAAAGTGCGGGCATCCCACCTGCCTCGCCTTTGCGATGAAGCTCGCCGCCAAGCAGGCGAGCCTCGATTCCTGTCCCGACGCGTCCGACGACGCAAAGAAAGTCCTGGGAGAGGCGTCTGCGCCTCCGATCCGGGGCATCACCCTCGGCACGGGCGACAAGGCCGTGAAGGTGGGCGAGGAAATATGCCTGTTCCGTCACGAAAAGAAGTTTTTCAACCCGAACATATTTGCCGTCGCGATCAAGGCCTCCGAGGCCGGCGCGGAGGCCGCCAAGAAGATCGAGGCGGTCAAGGCGTCCGAGATCGACCGTGTGGGCCAGAAGCTCAGGGTCGATGCCATCGCCGTGACCGACGAGGGCGGCGACGCCGCGAAGTTCGCGTCCGTCGTGAAGCAGGTGGTTGACGGCGCTCCCGGCGTCCCGGTCATCCTTGTGAGCAAAAACCCCGCGGTCATCGAAGCGGGCATCGTCCATTGCGCGGACAAGAAGCCGCTCATCTATGCCGCAACCGCGGAGAACGCCGACGCCATGGCAAAGATCGCCAAAGCGAAGAAGGCGTCTCTCGCCGTTTCCGCCGACGGGCTCGATGCCCTCACCGCGCTTTCGGAAAAAGTGAAGGCCCTCGGCGTGGACGACCTGGTCCTCGACTCGGGCGCGCGGAAAGCCAAGGACATGATCGAGCACTACACCATCATCCGGCGCGCGGCGATCAAGAAGAACTTCAAGCCCCTCGGCTATCCCATCATCAGCTTCGCCGGCCGCGACAATACCGTCGCCGAGACCATGGTGGCGGCCATCGGCACGATGAAATATGCCTCGATCATCATCCTGAACAGCGTCGAGAAATGGAAGATGCTCGCGCTGCTGTCTCTCCGCCAGAACATCTACACCGACCCGCAGGTCCCGATGCAGGTCGCCCAGAACGTCTACAAGGTCGGGGATGCAAAGCCGAACTCGCCGCTCCTCATTACCACCAATTTCTCGCTGTCGTACTTCATCGTTCGCGGCGAGGTCGAAAACAGCAAGGTGCCGTCGTGGCTTGCGGTCATGGATAATGAGGGCCTGTCGGTGCTCACGGCCTGGGCCGCCGGAAAGTTTACGGCGAGCAAGATCGCCCAGTTCATCACCGACAGCGGCGTGGACAAGAACGTCAGCCACAAGGAGCTCATTATCCCCGGCTACGTCGCCATTCTCTCGGGGGCGCTTGAAGAGAAGCTCCCGGGCTGGAAGATCACGGTCGGGCCGCGCGAAGCGAACCAGCTCCCGACCTTCCTGAAGGGAAGAGGATAGAGAACAAGAAAATGCTTTTACCCGCAAAGGACGCAGAGCGTCTTTGCGGTGAGAAAATAACGCCATAAAGGAGTTTAGCCATGTCAAAAGTTATTGCCACCGGGGCCATCCTGGGCTCCCACTACTACGTCAAGCAGGCCGAGGCCCTCGTGGAGAAGGCCATCAGCGAAAAAGGCGCGGATTTCAAGTTCGAGTTCCCGGACACGGCCTATTTCCTTCCGCAGATGTTCACCATGACCGGGTTCGAGGTGAGGACGGTCGGGGACATGAAGACCGCCCTCGAAAAGCACGTGAAGCCGCTCGTCACGGAAGCTCCCGAAGACAAGATGTACAAGCCCTATCTGGGTGAGGCGCTCGACGCGGGAATGGCGGCCCTCTTTGCCCAGGAGATGATCATGGCCATACGCTACATTTACGGCCAGGAGCCGGTGAAGGACGATTCCATCGACCTCACCTACAACGGCTTCATCTCCGATACGATCCTCCGGAACCTCGGTGTGCAGCTTGTGGACGGCTCCATGCCGGGATACGTCTGCATCATCGGCGCAGCCGACAGCGATGAGCAGGCCTTCGAGATCGCCCGGGACCTCCAGCAGAAGAACATTCTCACCCTCATGTGCGGCAACGTAAACGGCAACAGCATGACCAAGCAGCTCCTCCGCAAAGGCGTCCAGCTCGGCTGGGACACCCGCCTTGTTCCTCTCGGACCGGAAGTGGAGCACGCCATCTACGCCCTGAACTGGGCGGCGCGCGCGGGGATCACCTTCGGCGGCATGAAGGGCGGCGATTTCCAGAAAATCCTGAAATACTCCAAGGACAAGGTGTTTGCCTTCGCCCTGGTGCTGGGACCGCTCAATGACCGGATCTGGACCACGGGCGCCGGCGCCATCAACATGGGCTTCCCGGCGATCGCCAATACGGACATCCCGGTGGTGCATCCGACCGGCGTCACGATCTATGAAGAGGTCGAGAAAGAGCTCGATCCCAAGAGGCTCGTGGAGCGGTGCTTCGAAGTGCGCGGGCTCAAGATCACGGTCTCGAAGCCGCCCATCCCGGTGGCCTTCGGCCCCGCGTTCGAGGGAGAACGCATCCGCAAGGAAGACATGCACATCGAGTTCGGCGGCCAGCGCACGCCGGCCTTTGAATGGCTCCGCACCGCCGACCTCGCCAAGGTCGAAG
Organism: Nitrospirota bacterium; assembly: GCA_041476485.1. Taxonomy (GTDB): domain Bacteria; phylum Nitrospirota; class UBA9217; order UBA9217; family UBA9217; genus JBAZLV01. Next base: position 604 of record JBGOTO010000120.1, on the reverse strand, counting down.
ACGGCAAAGTCACTATCGTCGGCAAGGACGCCGAGGCCCGGTATCAGAAGGGCGGCCAGATGCCTCTCGCCATCGTGGTCGAGGTCGCGGGCCGCAAGATGCAGAAGGACTTCGAGCCCGTGCTCGAGCGCAAGATACACCACTTCATCAACGAGGCGCAGGGCATCTGGCACATGGGCCAGCGGGACCAGAATTGGTTCCGGGTCAGCACCAACGCCCTGAAGGAAGGCTTCGTCCTGAAGCATTTCGGCGATATCCTTTCCACCCAGCTCAAGCACAAGTTCAACAATATCGTGGACAAGGTCCAGGTGACCCTCTACGTGGATGATGCCGATGTGAATAAGCTGCTGTCCGAAGCGCAAAAGGCGTATCTCGAGCGGGACGTGCGGCTCGCGTCCATGACGGACGAGTCCGTGGACACCTTCTATTCCTGCATCCTCTGCCAGAGCTTCGCGCCGAACCATGTGTGCGTGGTATCGCCGGAGCGGCTCGGCCTGTGCGGCGCCTACAACTGGCTCGACGGCAAGGCCGCCTTCGAAATCGATGAGACCGGCCCCAACCAGCCCGTCAAGAAGGGCGACTGCCTCGACCCCGTCAAGGGCAT
>JBGOTO010000119.1:0-7622 GCA_041476485.1 Nitrospirota bacterium | reverse complement strand
TGCTGCTCGAAATTACTCCTATCGAAAAGTCGAATGACATCCATTTCATCGTAGGCAAGGTACGGGACCGCGCACAGGCCATCCTCGCCACCCATTTACACTATGACGAACGGGCAATCAATGGGTTCATTGTGGCGCTGTCTGAAATCTGCCAGAATATCATCGAGCATAGCGAGACCACGGGATATGTCGGCATCCAGAAATACCGTTTCCCGAATCTGAATAAGAATATTGTCAAGATCGCGGTCATGGACGTAGGCATCGGATTCAGGAAATCACTCGCACACAGGTTCAAATTGCCAAACGATCTTGAGGCGATCGACAAGGCGCTGCTCCAGGGCGCATCTCGTTACGAAGACGAGGGCAGGGGACACGGCCTTGCCGGAGTCCGTAAATTCGTCAATCACTGGAATGGGAAGCTCTCCATCCGCTCGGGAACGGCCAGGCTTTCCCTTATCCCTTCCTGGGCCAGGGGAAAGGACCAGGACCGAGGACTCCAAAACTTTCCCGGCGCGCAGATCAGCATACTTCTTCCTGAAATGTAATTATTTTTCACCTCTTCCTCGATGGGAGAGGTTGGGTGAGGGTGAACCGCATTCCTGTTTCTAATCCCATCAATATTCCCTAAAAATTCCCCTTGACAAATATCTAAAAATATGGTTCAATTGAATCAATTGAACATAACGCTGTGTTCGTTGTAGCTTTAAGGTCGTAAATTGCGACCTTAAAAAATACCGCAAAATGGGGCGAATAGGGGAGGCTTTAAGATCACAATTTGTGACCTTAAGAAAGCAACAAATCAAGACGAAAACTTGATATTCCAATTTGGGATATCAAAATAGACGGTAAAGGAAATAGCAGTGGAGGAACCATGCAATCTCTTGTTACTGCGGAAACTATAGCACGCAAAATCTATCTTATTCGCGGCCAGAAGGTGATGCTCTACAGTGATATTGCCGAATTGTATGGGGTGACCACAAAAAGGCTCAACGAGCAGATTCGACGCAATGCTGATAGGTTCCCAGTTGACTTCATGTTTCAACTATCTTTTGTTGAGTATGAGCACTTGAGGTCGCAAATTGCGACCTCAAGTTTGAAACACGGTGGGCGTAGGTACTTGCCCTGTGCATTTACCGAACACGGCGCGCTTATGGCCGCGAGCGTTCTTAATACTCCTCGGGCAATTGAGGTCAGCCTCTACGTTGTCCGCGCTTTTGTTAAGCTTCGGGAGATGATCGCAACACATAAAAACCTTGCGAAAAAACTGGAAGAGCTTGAAAAGAAGTACGATGGCCAGTTCCAAGTCGTTTTCGAAGCGATACGCGCTCTCGTGGCAGAGCCGGAACCGAAGCAGAAGAAGATTGGGTTCTTGGCTAAGGAAAGCAGGGCGCTGTATAATTAAAGACCAAGTGCGTTGTTTATACCATGACCAAATACGACCTCTATAAATTCTTAAAAGAAGAACTCGGCAACGGGTCCAAGGACCTCGTGACGCGGCCGTCGGGGGAGACGATCCGGCGGCGGGTCGAACGGGACCTGGAAAAGGAGCCGGACGGCGCCGTGGTTGCGCTCGATTTCTCCAGGATCGGGATTATCGACTACTCTTGCGCGGACGAGATTATCGCCAAGCTTGTTTCGCGGATGCTCGGCGCGGAATATGGCGATAAGTATCTTCTGCTTGCGGGGCTGAATGAAAACCAGAAGGAGAACATCGAAGTTGCGCTGGAGCGGAAGGACCTTGCTGTTGTCGCCGAGATGCGGGACGGGAAAAGGGCCGTCCTGGGGGAACTGAATAATTATCTCAAGGACACGCTGGACTTCATCGTAAAGAAAAAAAAGGCCACGGCAAAAGACCTCTCGGACGCCAGGAAACTCGAAGCGAACACGAGCGGCACCCGGCTTTTGAACCTGTATAAGAAACGGCTCGTGCGGAGAGCGGAGACAATCGGTGCGGACGGCAAAGTCTGGGTCTACGAACCGCTGTAAGGCCAAATTCCGTTGACGGTGAACAGTGGCCGATGATACAATGCATTATAATTTTGACTTATGAATAAAATCACGAAAGAGATAATGCTTTTTATAGCGCAGGGCGCATATGCCGGGAGATTTCCGGTTGCTCCGGGAACAGCGGGCACGGTCGTCGGCGTTCTCCTTTATTTCTTGATCATGGGACTGCCGGCCATCGGGTATCTTATTGTGTGCGTCCTGGTGGCAGGCATCGGAACATGGGCGGCAGGAGAGGCCGAAAGCCTGCTCGGGAAGAAGGACGCCCCATCCATTGTGATCGATGAGATCACGGGTTTTCTTCTGTCGATGTTCATGGTTCCTCCGACGTGGGGCGTGATAATCGCCGGTTTTTTTCTGTTCCGGTCCTTCGATATTCTGAAACCCTGGCCGCTCAAGCGGTTACAAAATTTGCACGGCGGCGCAGGCGTGATGCTCGACGATATCGGGGCGGGGATATATACAAACATTGTCCTGCAGGTGAGTTTGCATTTTATCGGAGGGATATAGTTATATGTTTTATCAAAATACTTACGTGATTGCGGAATGCGGATTGCGGAATGCGGAATGGAAGGTTGTTAAAAACCGCGCCCTTACATCCATGTCCATCCGTGTTAATCCGTGGTTACATTCAGGAGTTAATGACCATGCGCGCTGAAATCATAGCCACCGGCACTGAACTTCTGACCGGCGGCTCTCTTGACACAAACTCCGTGTTCCTTTCGGAAGAGCTGATGCTCGTCGGCCTCGAAACCGTCTTCAAGACGGTGGTAGGGGACGATGAAAAGGACATGGAAGAGGCGCTTAAGCGGGCGCTGGAACGGGTCGACGCGGTCATCGTCACCGGCGGGCTTGGCCCGACCGAGGACGACATCACGCGCAAGGTGGTAGCAAAGATCGTCAAGAAGCGCCTTGTTCTGCATGAAGACGCGCTCAAGGCCATCCACGCGCGCTTTGCCGGCAGGGGCAAGAAGTATCCGAGCTCGAACGACCGGCAGGCCCTGATTCCCGCGGGGGCGCGGCTTATCCGTAACTCCGTGGGGGTCGCACCGGGGTTTTTTATCGACGAAGAAGGGCGGTTTATCGCCGTTCTGCCGGGTGTGCCCCGGGAAATGCGGGCGATGTTCAGCGAAGAGCTGCGTCCGGTCCTTCAAGAACGTTTCGGCAGCAGGGTATTCATCCGCCGAAGAATACTTCGCACCTGCGGCATGTCCGAGTCCGCGGTGAACGAGGCCATTCAGGACCTTATGCGGCGTGACGCGCCTGCGATCGGTCTGTCGGTGAAGGAGACCGGGGTGGACATCCGCATCATAGCGCGCGGCTCCGGCGTGGAGCAGGCTCACGCGATCATGGAAAAGACCGAGGCGGAGATCAGGGAAAAGCTCGGCGACGCTGTTTACGGCGTGGACGGGCAGGAGATGGAAGAGGTGGTGGGCGCGCTCCTGAAACAGCGCAGGCTCAAACTTGCGGTCGCCGAATCCTGCACGGCCGGGTTGATCGGAGAACGGATCACGAACATTGCCGGGAGTTCCGAATATTTCGAGCGCGGCGCTGTGGTCTACAGCAACGAGTCCAAGACTGAGATGCTCGGCGTTCCGCAGGCATTGATCGAGCGCCACGGCGCGGTAAGCAACGAAGTTGCCGCTGCCATGGCCCAGGGGATAAGAAACGCGGCAAAGACGGGCATCGGTCTGTCCGTTACGGGTATTGCAGGGCCGGGCGGCGGAAGCGAGAAGAAGCCCGTAGGGCTCGTCTATACCGCGCTCGCGTCCGCGCAAGGCGTGAAGACCAATGAGTACCGGTTCCTCGGCACCAGGGAACAGGTGCGGATGCGCGCCTCGCAGATGGCGCTCGATATGGTCAGAAAGCACCTTATTGGATAGGTATGGAGCAAGCCGACCGTGTCGGCGTAGGTAAGTATATAACGGCAACATGGTTGCCTCGGTCCAAATATGCGTCTTTTTATTGCCATAGAGATACCCGACGACGTAAAGAAGCTCATGGCGGAAGCCCAGGCCAAACTCAAGGGCCCGGCCGTGGACGCGGGGTGGACCAGGCCGGAGGGCATCCACCTGACGCTCAAGTTTCTGGGCGAGGTCCCGGAACTACGAGCGCCGGAGATCGTGACCGCGCTCTCCGGAGCGATAAAAGGCACGGCTGGTTTTCGGATCGACATAGCCGGCGCGGGGGCGTTTCCGAACCCGAAGAACGCGCGGGTTGTTTGGGTCGGCGTGTCCGGGGAAACAGATAAACTCGCGAAGCTCCAGGTTGTTGTTGAAGACGCGATGATTGGTCTCGGATTTCCGCGCGAAGACAGGGCGTTTACGCCCCACCTGACGCTGGGGAGGATAAAATACATCCGTTCACGGAACGCGTGGCTCAAGGCGCTTGAGGAGATAAAAGACATCAAGCTGCCGTCCTTCGACGTGCATGCCGTCAGCCTGATGAAGAGCGAGCTGAAGCGTTCAGGGGCGGTGTATGCGGAGCTCGGGAGAATAGAACTCGGAACATGAGAAGTTGAGAAGGTGGGAAGGCTAAGAATAGCGGGGCCGCACGGCGGCGAAAGGAGAAGAGACATGGACAAGGACAAGTTAAAGGCATTGGAGCTGGCGGTGGGACAGATCGAAAAACAGTTCGGCAAGGGGTCCATCATGCGTTTGGGCAGGGAGGAGGTCCCCGCGGGAATTCCCGCGATTTCTACCGGTTCTTTGGGGCTGGACATCGCCCTGGGCGTGGGCGGCGTGCCGCGGGGAAGGATCGTCGAGATCTACGGCCCGGAGTCTTCGGGCAAGACCACGCTCGCGCTCCACATTATCGCCGAGGCGCAGAAGGCCGGCGGCCAGGCGGCGTTCATTGACGCGGAGCATGCTCTCGATGTGGTTTATGCGCGCAAGCTCGGCGTCCGCACAGACGATCTTCTCATTTCCCAGCCGGACACGGGGGAGCAGGCGCTTGAGATCACCGAGACCCTTGTCCGGAGCGGAGCCATCGACGTGATCATCGTCGACTCCGTGGCCGCGCTCACGCCCCGGGCGGAGATCGAGGGCGAGATGGGAGACGCGCACATGGGGCTCCAGGCGCGGCTCATGAGCCAGGCCCTCCGCAAGCTTACCGGCGCCATCAGCAAATCCGCCACCACCCTTATTTTCATCAACCAGATCCGCATGAAAATCGGCGTGATGTTCGGAAATCCCGAGACCACCACGGGAGGCAATGCGCTCAAGTTTTACGCGTCCGTCCGCCTCGATATCCGCAGGATCTCCGCGATCAAGGAAGGCGAGGAGGTGACCGGCGGGAGAGTGAAGGTCAAGGTGGTGAAAAACAAGATCGCTCCGCCGTTCCGGGCCGCCGAATTTGATATAATGTTCAATGAAGGCATCTCCAAGCTCGGCGAGATCATCGACATGGGCGTGGAGAAAAACATTGTGGAGAAAAGCGGGGCCTGGTTTTCTTACAACAGTACGAGGATCGGCCAGGGCCGGGAGAACGTGAAGCAGTTCCTTCACGAGCATGCGGACATGGCCGCGGAGATCGAGCTCAAGGTGCGGCAGGCAGCAGGGCTCCCCGTGGCCGGGGCTTCGGCCCCCGAGCCTGTCGCGGCAAAGGAGAAAGAGACCGCGCCAACCGAACGGGCCCCGGCGCCATCGGGACAGGGAGGAAAGGCGGCAAAAGGTCAGAAGGCCGAAAAACAAGCGGAGGTCTAAATGGATCTGAATAATTTACTCAAGTTAACTTTTGAAAAGCGGGCTTCGGACCTGCACATCAAGGTCGGGGTGCCGCCTATCCTCAGGATCGACGGCAGGCTTACGCCGATCGAGACCGAAAAGCGTACCACCCAGGAAGACGCGCTAGCCGTGGCGTTCGGCATCATGACCCCGGCGCAGAAGGTCAAGTTCAAGGAGAAGAACGAGCTCGACATGGCCTACGCCGTGCCGGGGCTCGGCCGGTTCCGGGTGAACGTGTTCCAGCAGCGCGGGAGCGTGGGGATGGTGTTCCGCATGGTCCCGGCCAGGATCCTTTCCTTCGAGGAGCTTATGCTTCCCGTCGTGCTCCAAAAGGTGGCGAGCGAGCAGCGCGGCCTCATCCTGGTGACCGGAACGACGGGGAGCGGCAAGTCCACGACCCTCGCGTCCCTCATCGATTATATCAATACGATCCGGACCGCCAACATCGTCACCATCGAGGACCCCATCGAGTTTCTCCACCGTGACAAAAAAAGCATCGTGAACCAGCGCGAGATCGGCTCCGATACGTTCAGTTTCAGCGACGCGCTGCGAAGCGCCCTCCGCCAGGACCCGGACGTGATCCTCGTTGGTGAAATGCGCGATTTCGAAACCATCTCCACGGCCTTGACCGCGGCCGAGACGGGCCACCTCGTGCTCTCTACCCTCCACACGCTCGACGCGGCGGAAACGGTCAATCGCATCATCACCGTGTTCCCGCCCTATCAGCAGAAACAGGTGAGAATGCAGCTCGCTTCGGTCATTAAGGGCATTATCTCGCAGCGGCTCGTTGCCAAGGCCGACGGCAACGGCCGCGTGCCAGCGGTGGAGGTGATGCTCGGCACGCTGACCGTCCGCGAGGCCATCATCGACGACGCCAAGACTCGCCAGATCCCGACGATCATCGCAGCAGGACAGCTCCACTACGGGATGCAGACCTTCGACCAGTCGCTCCTGATGCTCTATAAAAAGGGACTGATCACCTACGATGAGGCGCTCACGACGGCAAGCAACCCCGACGATTTCGCCCTCAAGGTCAAGGGGGTCCAATCGACGAGCGATATCGCCGCGGAAGAGGATGAACGCAGGAGAGGCAGAATCGGCGGCGCGAAACCGGGAACCGCCCCAAGTCCTGCCCCGAAGCAGGCCGAGGCGAAGGAATACAAAGCGCCTTCGCAGGACACTGATTTTAAGATCGACCGGTTCGGGGACAAATAAACCAATGCGGAATTCGGATTGCTGAATTCGGAATTAGAACAGAAAGAGCTAAAGAGGGCCAAGAATACTGCGTATCGTTATCTTGCCATCCGGCCGAGAAGTAGGGCAGAGATTGTAACGAAGCTCCGCGACAAAGAATTCTCCCCATCAGTCGTAGAGACCGTGATGGAGCATCTCCTCCGGCTCAGGTATGTTGATGACAGGAAATTCGCCGCCCAGTGGGCCGCGAGCAGGGCACGGCTTCGGGGGTACGGCAGGCGGCGGATCGAGCAGGAACTGAGGCAGAAGGGTGTTAATCGGGAAACCATTCAAGAGGCGCTAAACGAAGCAGTTCCGTTTGAGGACGAGCGCGAAACCGCGCGCAAAGTTGCGGAGAAAAAACTCAGAACGATGAAGAGCCTGGAGCCGGAAGCGCGGAAACGACGGCTCGCGGGGTTTCTGGAGCGGAAGGGCTTTTCCTCAGAAATTGTCTGGTCCATTATCAGGACGTTATCCTCGTACGAAGTACCCTGACATGATCTTATGATTACGCGGCTGAAACTAAAACCGGGACAAAACGGAACGAAAAAGCTGCTGTCCGAGTACGGCGACGCGCTTGTGTGCGTGCGCTACCGGTATGACAGGGCGAGCTGCACGAGGGCAAAGACCGTTGAGCTCATTGTGGAGAAAAAAGCATGG
>JBGOTO010000118.1:0-7683 GCA_041476485.1 Nitrospirota bacterium | reverse complement strand
GGAATATAGAACCAGCCGAGATCGATGACCATTTTTTTCATGAACGGCACCGACAGGTACGCCGCTTCCGGGTCGCCGGAAAAGTAATAGAGGAACAGGCCGGCCACGAGCGCCGCCGCGATCTGAAACCCGAACTTCTCCCTGGCCCGGAGCCCGGTGGACTGTTTCTTCACCACCTTGAGATAGTCGTCCCGCAGCCCGATGCCGCCGAAGGCGAGCGTGGCAAAGAGCACGACCCACACGTACTTGTTCGAAAGATCCGACCACAGCAGGGCCGAACCGACGAGCGCCGCGATGATCAGGAGCCCGCCCATGGTCGGCGTGCCTTTCTTGGACAAATGGCTTTGCGGCCCGTCATCGCGGACGTGCTGGCCCACCTTAAGCCGGCGGAGCCGCGCAATCATCCACGGCCCGAGCGCGAAACTCACAATGAGCGCGGTCAGGGCCGCCCCGGCGCTCCGGAAGGTTATGTACTTGAACACATTAAAGCCGGAAAACACCGTATGCAGCGGATACAGCAAATGATAGAGCATTAGAACTCCTCCAGGATCTTTTCCATCTTCATGCCGCGGGAGCCCTTGACCAGCACAACGTCACCGGGGCGGGAAAGTTTCCGGACCAGTTCGGCCGCCTCCGCATGCGTCAGCGTTTCGAAGACTCGCTCCCGGGGGAGCCCCGCCTCGATCGCCCCTTCGGCCATATGCTTCATGAGCGTGCCGACCGTAATGATGCTATCTACTCCGAGCCGCGCCGCCGTCCGCCCGAGTTCACGGTGCGCCTCGGCTGAAGTTTCACCCAGCTCGAGCATGTCCCCGAGCACGGCGATGGCTTGCTTGTTCGATTTCAGCGACATGAGCGTCACGAGCGCCGCCTCCATGGAGGCGGGGTTGGCATTGTAGTAATCGGCGAGCACCGTCCTGCCCTGGAGCTCTTTGATTTCCGATCGCATGGCGACGGGAACAAAATCATCGAGGCCGCACTTCACGGCATCGAGGGGCATATCCACGGCGATCGCAGCCGCCGCGGCGGCAAGGGCATTATATACGTTGTGCCTGCCGATAGCCTGGATCCGCACGTTTGCCGTTGATCCGTCGGCCGTGAGCGTGAAGTCCGTGTAGTCCCGGCCCTGCCGCACGTCCGAGGCCCGCACGTCCGCTTTGTTCTCGATGCCGAATGTCACGGTGCGGCCGTTCCATTTGCTTTTCAGGGTCCCAAAATAGCTGTCATCCGCGTTCAATATCGCCGCGCCGTCCGGCCTTAAGTTGTCGAGAAGTTCCCCTTTTGCCTGCGCTACGCCGTCCAGGCTGCCGAGAAACTCAAGATGGGCCGGGCCGATATTCGTAATGACGCCGACCGTGGGACTGACCAGCCTGGACAGCGTATCGATCTCCCCCGGCGCGCTCATGCCCATCTCTACGACGGCGGTCTTGTGCTTTCCGTTGAGCTTGAGGAGCGTGAGCGGCACGCCGATGTGGTTGTTCAAGTTTCCTTCGTTTTTGAGCACCGGCCCCTTCTGCTTCAGGACCCCCGCGAGCATTTCCTTGGTCGTGGTCTTCCCGTTCGACCCCGTGATGCCCACCAGGGGAATGGAGAATTTTTTACGATGCAGGTGCGACAATTCCTGGAGCGCAAAAAGCGTGTCCTCGACCGGCAGGATATTCTTGATCCCGCCGAGGCTCGCAAACTTGCTTTCGAGCTCGACCCGTTCCACGAGCGCCCCCCAGGCCCCTTTTTTGATCGCGTCGGGCACGAAGTCATGGCCGTCGAAACGATCTCCCTTGAGCGCGACGAACAGTTCTCCCTCTTTGATGTTCCTGGAGTCTATGGATACTCCTTTAATCTCCATCCTCTGGGACCTCCGCAGAATCTCTTGCAACAGTTTTTTTTCGGAAGCTTTCATATTTCAATTTCCGATTGAAGCGATTGCCGCACGTCCCTACAGCATTTTTGAATCCGCATTCCGCATTCCGCATTCCGCAGCGCGCTTCCGTATCTCTTCCCGCGCCGCTTCTCGGTCGTCAAAATGTATCTTTTTTTCTCCAACGAGTTGATAGTCCTCATGCCCTTTGCCTGCCAGCACGACCACGTCCCCGGGCCGGGCCAGACCGATTGCGGTTGCCACGGCCTCGTGCCGGTCGGGTATGACATAATACGGCGTTTTCCCGGTTACTACGAACGGATTCCCGTTCGCCGGCTTGAGCTTTATCCCCGCTTCCGACATGCCGGTCTCGATTTCCCCGATGATGACCAGAGGGTCTTCGGTCCTCGGGTTGTCGGAGGTGACAATGACGACGTCGCTTCCCGCAAGGGCGGCTGCCCCCATTTTCGGCCGCTTCGTCCTGTCCCGGTCGCCGCCGCAGCCGAACACGGTGATGATCTTGCTCTCCGCCATTGCTCGGACCGCATCGAGAAGGCCCGCGAGGGAGTCCTCGGTGTGGGCATAATCCACAACCACGCCGAAGGGCTGGCCTTCGTCCACCTTCTCCATTCTGCCCGGCACCGCTTTCATACTCTTGATGCCCCTGGCAATAACTCCGGCATCGAACCCCAGGGCAAAACCCGCGCCGATTGCCGAAAGAATATTGTAGACGTTGAATTTCCCCACAAGCGGGGATTCCACGCCAATAACGCCTTTCGGCGTCTGTACGGAAAAGGAAAGTCCGCTGATGCCGTGCCCGATCTTGCCGACAGGACGAATATCTGCCCGGTCGGACGTGCCGAAGGTAGAGACCGCCGTTTTTCTTATTTGAATGATTTTCTGCGATGCAGCGTCATCGGCATTTACCACTGCCGCCTTTCCCGGAGCAAGGCCGGTGAACAGGAGGAGTTTGGCCTCGAAATAGGACTCCTTGTCCTTATGGAAGTCGAGGTGGTCCTGCTGGAGGTTGGTAAACACCGCCGCCTCGAATGCGCATCCTTCCGTGCGGCCCAGGGCCAGGGCATGGGATGAAACTTCCATAACACAGTATTCGGCGCCTGCGTCCACCATCTCGCTCAAAAGTTTTTGAAGGTCCAGGGACTCCGGCGTGGTGTTCGGCGCCGGGTAAATCTTCGTCCCCACACGATAATCGATGGTGCCGATAAGTCCGGTCGTGTGACCGGCGGCCTCAAGGATGGATTTCACGAGATAACTCGTAGTGGTCTTGCCCTTTGTTCCGGTGATGCCGATGAGCTTCAGCTTGCGGGATGGATGGCCGTAAAAGACCGCGGCCATGCGCGCCAGCGCAGCTCGCGAGTCCGGCACGCGGATGATAGGAATGGTGTCCGTTCCTTCCCCGCTGCCGCCCTCCTCGGCAATAATCGCCGCTGCGCCCTTCCGCACCGCCTGTGAAATAAACTGATGGCCGTCCGAGTGGAATCCTCGCACGGCCACGAACAGGTACCCCGGCTTCACCTTCCGGGAGTCATGAGCGATGCCCGGCACCTCTCGTTCCAGCCGGTCCGGCGGGAGGGTCGTGTTTGTTTTTACCACGGCCAACAATTCGCCGAGCTTCATTTTGTCACCAGGAGCATCCTGCCTCCCACATCATCGGGCAGCACCTGCAGATAGGCGAGGCTCTGTTCCGCCACCGCCTTGAACACCGGCGCAGCCACGCTGCCGCCGTAGATGGCCCCTTCGGGGGTGTCGATCATCACGAGGATCACCAGCTTTGGAGCATTCGCGGGAACGAACCCCGCGAAAGAGCTTACGTAGTCCTTCTTTGAATACGCGCCGGTCTTCGGGTCTATTTTTTGCGCCGTCCCGGTCTTCCCCGCCGCGGTGTAGCCCGCGGGCCGCGCCTTCCGGCCTGTCCCCGTCTCGACTACCTTCTGCAGTATCTTGTTGACCTTGGCGCAGGTTTCCCCGGTGATTGCGCGGCGCACGGGCTGGGGCCGGAATTTCCGGCCTTCCTCTCCGGCCCGGCCGACGATTTCCGATACGATGTAGGGTTTCATGAGCGTCCCGCCGTTTGCGAGGGCGCAGTACGCCGCGGCCATCTGCATCGGCGTCACCCCGATCTCCTGCCCGATGGCGATGGACCCGAGGGACACGCCGGACCAGAGCCGGTAGTCCTTGAGCTGACCGGAGATCTCTCCCGGGAAATCCACGCCGGTCTTGCTTCCGAACCCGAAGGCGCTCAGATATTTTGCGAACCGTTCTTTGCCCAGACGCAAGGCGACCTTGATGGTGCCCACGTTGCTCGATTCGGCGATCACGTCCGTAAAGGTCAGCACGCCGTTCTTATGCGCGTCGCTGATCACCCGGTCGGCGAGCTGAATCCTGCCGGCTGAGCAGTCAATCCGCTCGAGCGGGTGCGCGACCCGCTCCTCCAGCGCCGCGGCGACGAGGAAGGGCTTGAAAATGGAACCGGGCTCGAACGCGTCGGTCACGGCGCGGTTGCGCCACTCCGCCGGTTTATAGTGCTGCGGCTCGTTCGGGTTGAACGCCTGCCTGTTGCCGGCCGTACGCACCGAGAGCGCGAGCACTTCGCCGGTTTGCGGGTTCATGACGATGCAGACCCCGCCTTTCGCGCGGGCGCCCGCGAGCGCGGCGTCGAGCTCCTTTTCGGCGATATGCTGGATTACTTCGTCGATGGTGAGGATGATATCGCTGCCCGGCTTCGGCAGCTTGTACTGGAACCCAGGCCCCCCGGGGAAGACCGTCCTCCCCATTGCGTCCTTCTCCGCGAGCACCCAGCCGTCGACGCCGCGGAGCGTCTTGTCGTACGTGAGCTCCAGTCCTTCCAGGCCTTCATTGTCCACGTTCGTGAAACCGAGCACCGGTCCGGCAAGGGTCTTCTTGGGATAGAACCGCCTTGACTCAAGCCGGATCCCGATTTCCCCGGATCCGAGCTCTTTGACCAGCGCGGTCTGTCCCGGCGCCACTTTGCGGCTGATCCAGACGAAATGCTTGTCTCCCGCAAGCCGCCGTTCAAGGGCCCTCGGGTCTTCCCGCAGGATGCGGGAAAGTTGCTGCGCAAGAACGCGGGGATTGTTGATTTCCGACGGCACGCCGAAGACGGAGTCCACGTCAAGACTGACCGCGAGTTCCCTCCCCCTGCGGTCGTAGATGGTGCCCCGCTTGGGCGCGATCTTCACCAGGCGCTCCTGCTGCCGCTCGGCGCGGACCGTGAGCGCGGACCGCTGATAGACCTGGAGATACACGAGCCTCAGGGCCACAACCGAAAAGCCCAGGCCCGTCAGCAGCAGTACGGCAAGTATTCTCCCCCGTTTTTCCATGGCTATTGTTGCGGCTTTGTTTTCCTCTTTACCATGACGACGTTCTCTTTCGCGGGCCTGATCATGCCAAGTCGCTTGAGCGCGATCTCCTCGATGCGCGCCGGCGACGTCAGGCTGGAGGCCTCGATCAGGAGCGACCGGTTCTCCCGTTCCAGGTCCCGCTTCTCGCGCTCCAACGCCTCGATCTGGTACCCGAGACGCACGATCTTGACCTTCCCTCCCACATAGAGAATCAGGCCGGAAATGATCAGGAGCGCGATGAGGACCCTGCGAAGGCTTCCCCGCCTGCTCCGTTCGAAAACCAGCGACCCTATTTCACCTACGCGAGTATTCATTGCCTATATCTTCTCCGCCGCCCTGAGCTTCGCGCTCCTCGCCGCGGGGTTCCGTTCCGCCTCTTCCGGACTTGGCGTCACCGGCCGGCGCGTCAGGATCCTGATCTCCGGTTTTTTATCGCAGGCACAAACCGGCAATCTCGGGGGACACACACAGCCTTTGGCCGCGGCCACGAACGTCTGCTTCACGATCCGGTCCTCGAGCGAGTGGAACGTAATGACCGCGACCCGGCCTCCCGGCTTCAGCAGCGCAATGACCCGCAGCAGCCCTTCCCGAAGCGAGCCCAGCTCGTCATTGACGGCGATCCTCAGGGCCTGGAAGGTCAGCGTGGCGGGATGGATCCGCCGGGGCGGATACGGGGGGAAAACGCTTGAAACGATCCCGGCAAGCTGGACCGTGCCCGTGATGGGCCCCCGCTCCCGCGCCTTCTCAATGGCCCTCGCTATTGCGCCCGCCCTGTTCTCCTCGCCGTACTCGCGAAGGACCTTCGCAAGCTCGTTGCGGGAAAGCGTGTTCACCAGGTCCGCGGCGGTCTGCCGGCCGCTCCTGTCCATGCGCATGTCGAGCGGTCCGTCCAGCATGAAACTGAAACCCCGCTCCGGGGTCTTGAGGTGGAACCAGGACACGCCGAGGTCGAGCAGCACGCCGTCGACGGTATCATGGCCCAGCTCCGACAGGACCGGGCGGATGTCCCGAAAGTTCGCCTGCCGCGCCACAACGCGAGTTCCATATGCGGCGAGATTCGCTCTGCACCGCTCGACGGCCTCTGCGTCCCGGTCCATGCCGATCAGGACCCCGTCGGGCGTTGAGCGTTTCAATATCTCCGCCGCATGCCCGCCCGCCCCGAGCGTTCCGTCCACGTACACGCCGCCCGGCTTCGGAGCGAGCAGCTCGACGGCCTCGTGAAGAAGGACGGGAACGTGTTCCAAATTCGGAATTCGGAATTCGGAATTCGGCTTATCATCCGAATGTGTTTCATGCTTTTTCATTCCGCATTCCGAATTCTGCATTCCGCATTCAAAGCCCGAGCGGCAAGTTCGTCGCCGGCTTGGTCACCCCGAAGCTCCTGGCGGCCTGCTGAGCGGTGTCGAACACCTGGAACGCTTCAAGCACGCCGGTGGTGCGGAAAATGTTCTTAAGGTAGTCCGACATTCCCGCGAGCCGTATATCGCCTCCGAAGGACTGGATCCGCTTCTTCTCCTCCACCAGCGCCTGCAGGATCGTGAACTGGATGTGCTCGGCGGACTCGAAGTTCAGGATCAGGCCGTATGTATCGCCCTTGATCAACTGGCCGATGACGCGGCTGATCTCCGCCATCTTCGCGGCGTCGATTTCGCCTTCAAGGTTCATCTGGTATACTTTGAGTTTTTCGTCCATATCACAGGCCCAGTGCGGCGAGCGCATCGCCGATCTTGTCGCCGTTCTGCGAATTTCTCGCCACCCACGCCTTGGCGTCCCATATTTCCATCTTGTCGATGATCCCGACGAGCATCACGGTCTTCGCGATCCCCGCGTGTTCCCGGTGCGCGGGCGGGATCAGGATGCGGCCCTGCTTGTCCAGCTCACACTCGGTGGCCGAGGAGAGGAGGAACCGCCTGAAGTCCTTCACTTCCTGCTTCATCATCGGAAGCGTCTTGATCTTTTCTTCGAGCCGCTCCCATTCCTCGAGCGGATAGACCGTGAGGCAATGGTCGTAATCCATGGCGAGCACGAGCCTGCCGTCGTAACGATCCGCGATGATGTCCCGGAACCGAGACGGCACGCTCACCCTGCCCTTTGCATCAACGGTATGTTCAAAACTGCCTCGAAACATGGGCCTCCCCAGCACTACCCACTGCTTCCCACAATATACCACCTGCTGGGCAGAGTATATAATTCACAGGCCCTATTGTCAAGAAAAATATTAATTTTTTAAGATGTTACGCGGTGGGGCGCTGCATCGAGCATGAACGTTTTTTACGCGTGACAAGAAGCCGGGAAACCAGTAGTATGATGAACCATGGATGCTGATTATTTTATCGCTGTCGATGACGAACACATCAAACGGGAGAAGGAAAAAGCGCGGGAATTACGCGCCTCCCAGTGGTGGAAGCGCAAACGTTCAACGGGAATTTGTTATTATTGCGG